>CACYHU010000004.1 GCA_902774215.1 uncultured Chloroflexota bacterium | reverse complement strand
GGGTGTCGGAGTGCCGATCGATCTTTCCGGTATTTTTGTAAGTGATACGATCGTATACGACTGCATATCCTCATTCAGGTAAATAAAACCCATAACATAGTCGCCTACGAAGATATTTGTTCCTCCGGTGCTGATGGAGCTGTACTCATTCGCTACAAGTATTTTTCCAGAAACGTAAAGAGAATTTTTTCCGGCGGAATCAACGTATCCTTCAATAGAGATCGTTTCTCCGACTCCAGAGGCTGATACATGGCCTGCGAATGCCAGAATAAGAATCGATATGATAAAAATGATCAATGTTTTTCTATTTAGCATAAAATCTTTCCTCCAAATATCAAAGATAAGATACTAAAGAGAAACCGCCTTTCGGCGGTTCTTGTAAAAATCTTTTTCTTCGTCTCAGTTACTGAATTCATTCATCATCGAATTGAATGTTCTCCTGGAAACATATCCTGTTATCAGATGATTCCCGATGATAAAACTTGGCGTACCTTCTACGCCCAGTACTGCGGCATCGGCAACATTTGAATCGATCGCCTGATAAACTTCATTTCCGATCACGCAGAGATTCATCATATCTTCATCAGCTCCGTATTTGATTGCGGCCTGGAGCAGATACTCGCTCACATTAGATTCTTTCAGCATGGATGTCCATTCGCTGTAATCCGCGTTTAAGTGCCCGATGAAAGACAGATAATCGACGCCCTGCTGGACTGCGCATCGTGAGTAAGCTGCCGCAAGCCTTGCGTATTTATGAGTGTCAGATGGATAGTCGTAGAACTCGATTCTGACAGTTTTATCCTCCTGCAGATTCTTGAGAGATTCTTCCATAAATGTTGAGCAAGACGGGCATTGAAGATCGATAAAGACTCTTACCGTTTTGTCAGCATCGTTACTGCCATAAACCGCCGCAGGTTCGGAATCCAGCTGTTCGAGATCAATTTCTACGGGATCCGCGGCTTTGTATTCCAGAAATTCCAGCGCAGCGTTTGTAGCCACGTCCAGTCCGTAACGGGTTCCCGTATAAAAGCCGAGCAACAGTGAGGCCAGTACAAGCAATACCGAGAAAAGAATCCTTGACAGATTCAGCTTTTTCCCTTCTTTTTGTTTCTGGTTTGTAACGACATCAGTATTTTCCATTTATTCCTCCTGAAATTAAGTTGTTCAAAAGATACAAAGAAATTACTGAACTTCAATTATTTTTCCGCCGCGGACTTTGACGGTTATTTTCTTTTCGTTCAGACATGAGATGAAATCGAAAAGTGATTCATCAACGGTGTAACTGTTGATCTGACCGTTTTCTTCATGAAGAATGATCGTGTTTCCGGGGCCTGCTTCAGGCGATCCGGTATGCTTTGTGATCCTGTTCTTTATAACGGAAAGTAGGATAAAAACCAGAATAATTGCCAGGACACTTCCTGCCAGGACATATTCGATCCACGGTGGATTCAGAATTCCGAATAGTCCCGCTCCCCTGATCATCCTGATCGCGAGGATATCATTTCCGTAAACATATCCTTCTACATTGGCTCCGGCGCTGAGACGTGAGAGATCTGAAAACCCGATACTGGCCGCGACAGGAGAGATGTCATAAACTGCCCGTCCTACAGTAACGGACAGATCATACCCAGACGAATCAATGCTTACTCGCGTGATCTTTCCGGAAAATTTCGTGCCTTTATCATCCGGCTTTGGAAGAACATCGATAATTGATACCTGATTCAGCCCTTTATACAGAACAGTCCCAATCTCATCATAGGCAAGGTTTTTACTGATGGTGGTATGTGAATCCATGTAATAAACGGTCTCATCCAGTCGGATTGCTTTCTTACCATTACTGTCCTCGGTACTGATTCCATTCAGAACTCCGGATGCGGTATGGTAATTGAAATCGGAATAATCATCCGGGAGGATATAGATCATTTCGGCATAATCGCCTTCCAGTGAGACAAGCGCGTATTTTCCTTCTGTAAATGAACCGGAAATGATCGTTTCCGAATCATAATCAATGATCCGGTCATCGATCTGGAAAGCATTCACGGCTATTTTGGAAATAACACCTGTATATTGATTCCGGCTGCCTTCAGGAAGAACAGAACCATAACACGTCAGAAGGTCAAATACGCCATTCCGGTTTGCAATGCCCGCAACCTCGATCCCGGCTTCCATACCATTTTCGGCTGCGATTACAGTCGAAAATGATGTGGAATATGTTTTTCCGTCAATAACAAGTGAATAATTAGGTGAGGTCCCGGTAATCGAAGAAATAAAACCGGAAACAGGAACTTTTCCGCCATCAATCATGTCACAAACAACTACTATCTTTGCCGTTCCGTCGCACAGCACCGCCATTGCTGGCACGCCTTTCTTCAGTTCTCCGACAACATTCGTGAAGGAATTGATTTCAATTTCCTTTTCGCCAAGAATAATGGAAACGATGGATTGCCCGGTTGGTGAGTTTATATCCCGGACGGAAACGACATCATCTATGGCTTGATAATAGACTTCTAAACGGGATTTATCAAAGGGGATCGCCGGCTTGTTCAAAAGGAGAATATCTTTTTTGATTCTGAATCCGGATACATAATTTCCCTGTGAAACAGTTCCTGTTATTGCTGTGTCTGGAAGAACGCGCAGTGTAGTGTCATCGACAGTGATGTAAAAAGAGCCATTCTCTCCGATATCTCCGACAAAATTCACAAATCCATGAAATGATTCAACATCTGCCGGATTTGGAAATTCTTCTGTAATTGCAGAAATAAACCTGACTTTTTCATTGATCCTGTAGCCGAAAACCCATGTTCCCGGAATCATTACTGTCCCGATCGCATTGGTTTCGGCATCGATCACATAATCTTCCCCGGTAATGGTCAACGTGAAAAAATCATCTGCTTCCCTTACCTGTTCAACCTTTCCAAAAAATATGTCTTTTTCCGGTATGGCTGTATTTGAAGATAAAACACGGCAGATGATTGCTTCCCCATTTTTTGTTACAAGTGCAACCGATGCGTATTTATCGAGAAAAGCGATCCGCTCATCTATTCTGGTATTTCTGGTAAACAGATATCCGACGCCATCCACATACACGCGGTATTCCAAATCATTGTTCGCGCGGGTGATAGCGTTGACAATTCCGAAGTGGTACTCCATCTCATTACTGTTTGAATCATCTTCGATCAGGCGCTCAATGCTCAGCAGTTCATGAGTTTCATTGGAAAAATTCAGCTTTACAGGGGAATCTTTATTAATGCCGGCAGGAATATGAAAGTCAGAAGATACTTTATATGTTCTCCCGTCTATTGTTATGTGATCGTCAAATGGATTTTCTTCGGATAATTGGAATGCGTTCGCAGATGCACTAAAAAAAATGTCTGAAATCAGGACTAAAAAGATAAATATTAATTTCTTTCTCATAACTCTTACCTCATTAGGAATTTACAAATCATTTCTGTGTTTGTAATTCCCATAAGGTAAGAGTTGTGTAACCATTACCAAACTTCTAATTTTTTGTTTATTCAAATCCGTTACGGATTTTTTGAACCTTATCCCAAAGATCTGCTGAGATGATGGGTTCATGCTTACCCTGATATATTGCGGCAATTTGTCATACTCTATAGGAAGTATGGTAAGCGATCAATAAAATAGCGGATTGAAAAAAATCCGACTTCTCCGATAATAGACTCTGAAAACTATCTCAAGTTTTCAGAGTTTTCGTAGTTATGCGAGTTTTCAAAGCGGCAGACAAGGAGTATCGGAATGGAAATGCGGGAAATAAAAGCTGAATACCGAATGTAGAAAATGTAAAAAGTGCTACAGGCACGGACAGAAAGCAGACTGACGATCAGGAAATGGAGCCAGCAAAATTTTTTTCAGAAGGATCCTATTATTATTGGCTAAAAAACCTTGTGCATAGTAGTTTTCAAGCGAAAAGTCAAATGATGGATGCCAGACATTATGTCCGAGAAGGAGCTGCAGGGACAAGCCTGTTAAAGCCTTCCTGCCTCATGTAGAAGAGATTGGCCGCTGTGTCCTTGACAAAGAGAATATGCGTCTTTTTTTGATATAATGGATCGCAGGTACAGCAAGGATGCCCAAATTCCATAATCTTCGCCAGTAACAAAAATCCTGATAAATGGAGTGAGTATCTCAGTGGGGATTCCTCTCTACTGTGTGCTCCGGACCGTATGTTTGATAATGCAACGGTATTCCTTTTGAATGGTGATAGTTATCTGGGAAAGAATCTGGAAACAATTAATCTTGAGACTGGCAAACGCCGAATCCTAATTGTGCCTCATGCCAGAAAATAATATTCGTTGTTTTTGTGGCACATTGTCGATTCCTTTTTGACTCTTTTTTGGCGATTCATCTGGCTCTGGCAACGCGAATCAGATCCACTAAAACCCACATCAGTACCGGAAACAAAATAAGCATCCTGGGATCTTTTGATTAGAATTGAAAACAAAATAAAGCTCAAACTTTTTGAAAGAACCCACCGGACATGGAAACCAAAATGCACAAAAAGAAGGTTATCAGGACCGTGATGATGACGTAAACCGCGATTTTTGTGTATTTTTTATCTTCATATTGCTTGAGGATGAACATAAGTTTTCCTTTCTCAATAAACTGTTATCGAATAATTCAGGCAATCACCGATTAGTCAGCCGGTGCAGAACCTGAGTATATTTTACGAACTTATTCTTCATCTGATCTTTTTTATTCCGGAAGCCCGTTACTCATTGATTTCCTTCATTTTCCTTCATCACCTCGGAGATGACCTTCAGGACCTCGGACATGGTTTTGCCGTTACGCTTGGTCAGCACCTGAACCATCAGATTGTACTGGCCATCATCCTTTTCCTTACGGAATAACTGATGGATCCATTTGGTCAGCAAGTCGGTGAAACCGGCTTCCAGCCTGTCCTCATCCGGATTGTCCGTGGTATGCTTCAGCCCACGGATGATGGTGGTAAGTTCTTTTTTATGCCCGGTCACACAGTCCGCGGCATCATCCTCAATCCACTGCAGCATCGACCGCAGATTATAGCCGCCTTCGAATTTTTTCTTGAAGCGCTCTTTCATCTCACCGAAGACGTCCTTCATGATCATCATCTGATAAACACCCGCTGCGGAAGCGTTGGGATTCTTCATTCTGGCCATCGTCGGATCATCCGCAGACTGTGCTTCGAACATAGTGGAATCCACACCGCCCTGCCGCTCTTTTTTTGCGAGGGAAAAGGCATAATCCACATCCTGCTGATTAAATTTATCCTTCGTGATCATATATCGGTGGGCTTTTTGAAAATCCAGGAAAAGATTTTGGATACGGAAGAATTTTTCCAACTCTTTTATTTCCGGTTCACTCATATTCTTGTCACGATATTTTTCCATCAATTCCTGGTATCTGGAATATTGTTCCAAAGCTTTCTGCGGCGTTTTATAGATCTGGAGCAGCGCCTCATATTGTGAAGGCGACAAATTAACGCTTTTCCCATTATAATTAAACTTGTAAGTACTTCCGAAAAAACCTTTTTGAATGTCTGACAGCTCGCCATTCCCGTCGGTCAGATCCTTTTTCTCAGTTTTTATATAAGCATCATCCACAAAATTGATCCCGTGGTTCAGCAGATTGATGGCTGGCAGAACTTTTTTCTGAACACGTTTGTCATTTCTGTAATATTTGAAAAGCAGGGTATTCAGCTTTTTGATCGTATCCGTCATCAGGGTACGCGCTTCGACCAGATTAGACTGTTTTGACTTCTGTTTTATGAGTTCGTCATCCATCTGCGGCATTAATGTCGTCAGCTTAACCGAGATATCCTGTCCGGTCAGGTCCTTCAGCAAATCTTTCATTTCATTAGCGGCAAGTTTATCGGCCGGAGTGATCTCTGTCAGGGTATTTTTAAGCTGAGATAACAGAGCCCCGATCTGCATGATGACCACAGACATCGGAGCGTTTTTTATACTTTTGTTTCCATCTCTTACAGGAACTTGAATGCCGATCGTCCCGGATTTACCGCCTTCCGAACGTTTCAGATTTTCCGCCACGGCATTCGGGGAATCGGCTTCGGTTCTTTGCGAGGACCATAACTTCAGAGAGTCTTTGTAACGTTCATACTCTTCTCTCGAAAGCATCTTGTTACCGAAGTTCTGGTAGCTCAGGTCATCCTTGTGACCGATTTTTTCGTAAGTGTTCTCCATATCCGCTTTGACAATCGGCGCCATCGCACCGGCAGCAAACATTTTAGCATCCGCCCCGCTCTGCAGATATACCTCGTCTTTGGCAAAAACCGAGGAGGCACCCTTGATCTGCGCTATATCCACGATCATCTCTTTTGCGAAGGTCGTGCAGTTGCGCGTGTAGGCGTTATACCCGCCTCTGTCAGCATAGCTTTCCGCTGCCCGCAGCACGTCGCTCACCTGTTTCGGTTTGGCAGCAAAGGAGCGGCTGATATCGTAACCCTCATTTTTTTCGTCCAACACCTGTCCGGGAATAGTCGCGTTGTTATAAGAGGTGATCGCAACTTTTGACATTGCCGATCCCCCGCCTTTCATATAATAACCGAAGCGCAGGTTATAACGCTGCCAGCGTCCGGCCATGGCGCTGTAGCGGCTGAATTCGACGCCGATACCGGAATGTCCGGTTGAGTTGTTATTTGTGACGGTATATTTATCGTCGCCCTGAGAAATATAAACGGAAATCACCGGTTCAAGCGGTTTTGCGTCCCGATCCTCATCTTTTCCTTCAGTGGCCTTGGTCGCTATCGGCCAGGCCCAAATTTCCGGAACACGGCGAAAATCTGCATTGACCTCATCGGCGGGCCCTTCTTCGTTTTCAAATTTTGCTCCGTCCCACCCGGGGATCAGGTTCCGGTCGCCTTTTTCCTGAAAGCGGCTGCTGCCGCGCAGTCGCTTGATCGACCCGCCGAAAGTGCCGGGACCGGGTCTGATAAAGTCATATATGGATTTTCCAATCCACCCTAAAATGCCGCCGATTTTCCCGATAGTCTTCCCGGAATAATAAGCCAGCCAGCTGCCTATTTTGGACAATATATTTTGCTTTTTCCGCGTTGGGAGCTTTTCCGCGACAAAATCCCAACCCGCAGCCGGTTCCATGGATTGGTCGACCTGCGTCAGGTCTTCGTCGCGCCGGGGCGCTGCCGCTCTTGCAGCCGACGACTTTACGGCTGATTTACCGGATTTTTCTCCCTTTTTTCCCTCATTTTCGGCGAGGGCCGGCTTGATTTCATTGATGATGTTCTTGATTCGATCGTTTTGTTCAAGTCCATCTCTGAGATCCTGATCTTTATAGTGTGCAAGCGGATCATCTTCAGCGTTCGGGTTGTTGTGATCAGGTCCATCCCTCAGGTCCTGACTTTTATAATGGGCAAGAGGATCCTCATCGATGATCGCATTGTTGGCTTCATTCGAGTTCGGATTCGGGAGTTCAGCTAATGTGCCAGCAGCTTCGTTTCCGATTTTGATCAGCGCATCTTCGGCTTCCTGTTCTTCACGAATCTCGTTTACAGGGCCCTTTCCGCCCGGCTGTTGTTTGTTGTTGTTATTCTGTCTGCGAAACATCTCTCTGCTTTTTCTTCACATATTATTAGTGTCTGCTCAACAAAAGATAGGTTGAGCGTATAAAAATCTAAGGACTTTTCTGTCAGATAACAGTTCTCTGGTCTGGGAGAAAAGCATTTTTATAAAGTGCAAGGTTTTTTCGGATTTCCCCGCTTTTTCTTTGCACTTTAATTATACCAGACAGTATACCAGACAGCCTTTTCCTCTTCGTAATTTACGCTCAGTACCGTTCCGTTGAGCAGACACTATATAATGCCATCACCGGAACAGCCAATGCTGTTCAATGAAGCGGAAATTTGCAGTGAAACAACAGAACCCGAATCAGAAACCGAAGCGATTCGGATCGATGTCAAATCCTACCAACGAAAATCCAAACGAACAAAATCAGAACTGACAAAAGATCTTCCTCAGAAGGATATCTACTATGAATTACCGGAAGAGGCTCTTCATGATGAAGAAGGCAATCAATATGAATACGTCAGTACAAACCTTGTTCGAAATGAAATAATGATCATTCCCAAACAGATCTTAGTCATCAATCATTATCAGAAAGTATACAAGGCAGATATTACCATAGAAGGCGTTCCGGCAACAAAGTTTCTGAAAGCGCCTGTACCTAAAGCGGTTTTACCCCACAGTATTGCAAATGCCGCGACAATAGCCAATATTATGGCAGAAAAATACGTCAAAGGGCTGCCTCTGTATCGTCAGGAAGCTGAATGGAATAACAAAGGTGTCGATTTCCGTCGCAATATGCTAATTATTCGAATTCGTTTCTGATTTTTTGAACCTTATCCCATAGATCCACTGATATGATGGGTTCATGCTTGCCCTGATATACCTCATTCCCCTTGTATTCGATCAGACCGACATAGGTTTTATTGCTGAGCATTAAACGAATAGTTTCACGACTAAAAGGATGACCATTTGCAGATGTAAAACCTTTTTTGGCCAGAAGATTAGCAATATCAGAATATGAATACTCTCCTGTAGCATATTTTTCAAATGATTCTTTTACAGCTTGCGAGGCTTTTGGCTCAACGATAAGCACTCTCGAATCCCATTCTCGGGGATCATCAGTGGTCCATTTACGATAGCCTAACGGAGCTTTCGAGCTTAAAAAGAAGCCCTGGGAAGCAGAATAATGTTTGGACTCTGAAGTTCTTCTTGAAATTTTCTTTTCTAATGGCTCAGCCTTCATTCTTTTTCCTTTCAATGTAATAGATATTTTCAACTTTAGCCCAACCACATCGTTCTGACAAAGTAGAAAATAAAAATTCATAATCGGGATTTGGCTCAAATCCTGTTAGAATGCAATTTTCTAAATCGATATAAATGTTTTTGAATAAATAATGCACAATTTCATGCTGCTCTGCTTTAGTTGCCTGGTTAAAAAGCATAATAAGAGAGTTTGTGAGTGTAATTTGTGCATTAAGAGCAACAGAATCTTTGGGTAATTTACGCTTAAGTTCTTCAATTTCCGCATTATCTTTTGATTGTTCTCGTTCAAATTCTGTTTCAGAGATAATGCTTTTCCCATTGATAAATGCGAATGTTCTTCGCTGCATTCTTGATTTAATAGTTTCAATCTGATTGTTTATTTTTTGAATCAAATCTTCTTTTGATACTTTCTTTTCTATGTCACTCACCCAATTTTGAGGGAGCACAATATTATTCAAAAAGGAAGAAACCAATGAATCGACTTTGCGTGCAAGGACACTTTTCCCATCATTCTTACAGGTAAGTCCTCTAATTGTTGCACAATCTATATAACGATAGGCATTATCGCTATAAGATGATCTTTTTACGCGAAGTCTTTGACCACAATCTGCACAACATACTAAATTTTGAACAAGACAATATTTTTTTATGTTCTCATCACCAACAGGTGCAGTGTTATGGGCTATGATTTTCTGGCTGCGAATTTCTTTCACTTTTTTAAAAAGGTCAATAGGTATGATGGCTTCATGTTTCCCCGGATAGATTTCAAATTTCTCTTCCAGACTGTTATTGTAGACAACACAGCCAACATATACAACATTTTCCATCATGGAACGAATCGTTTCCTTCCCAAATGCTCTCCCGGTACAGGTCCTAAAGCCTTTATCATTTAAATATTGAGCAAGGTCCATAAAGGAATACATTCCTGTCGCATACAGTTCAAAAATTTCTCTGACAGCTTCAGCAGCAGGATGATCCACAATCAAAATTCTTTTATCCAGTTCAGGAGGATCGCCGTGCTGCCATTTGCGATATCCAAATGGAGGTCTTGAACAGTTTGAATAACCGGAACGCGCCGACTGATGTTTTCCCTTCGCCGTTTCCATGGAAAGATTCGCAATGTAATGTTCATTCAATGCACTGAGTATTTTACAGAAAAGATCATCACTAAGTTCCAAATTCTCATATGCGGAAAAGACCTTAACCCCGATGGCTTTGAGCTCTCGAGAAGTTTTTGCGCTTGCTTCTGCATTCCGTTCGAAACGATCCATCTTGTGAACAACAATCAGAGAGAACTGTTTCATATAAGCATCAACCATCATTTTTCTAAATGCCGGCCGATCTTCATTTTTGGCAGTAAATGCTTCATCAATGTATATATGATCTTCTGACAGATGATAACCCTTTTCCTGAACGCATCTTTGGCATGCCAACTTTTGCGCTTCAATAGAAAAGCCTTCTTTCTGCATCTCTGATGATACGCGCAGATATATGGCAGCTTCCTGTTGGAACTGTTTATGTTCTTCAGTATTTTTCTTTTCTTTCTTTCTCTGATAGGCACGTGCTTGTTTAGTAGCGCCTACATCAATTTGCAGGTAATTCGTTTGTGTCATTGTCAGTTTCCTTTTCATTCTGGCGGGCAGCAATTGATGCGAGCAAATCGAGGAATTGCCTTACAGTACCAAATACAGGATATGCGTCAAATTCTTTCTGGTCCATATGACCTCCTGCATTAGGTATACAAATCCGGAAGTTCGATCCTAATCACACAAGCTCCTGTTTTATTGGGTATTACATAACCAATATGAATCGGAAGCACACAATGCTTTAGACTGCGGTTTAGAAAAGCAGCGCTTTCTCTATCCTTTTTGTTATTCTCGGGGAAAAATATCAGTATGGTGCGTTCAATAGTGTAAAGGCGATTGCTTTCGTCATAGATATGAATTGATATGTTCAGGTTTTTAAACCCATTGATAATCAATTGACGAAATTGGAAATTAGAAAATGAGATTCTTTCAATTTCATGATCCGCTAAAATTGTATATATTATCTGCAGATAACGAAAGTCAGACACATCCATGAAAGGTTCCTTTCTGGAGAAGCCCTATTTAAAGAAAAAAAAGGCTTTTCCGCCCCCGAAAAATGTGTAAAATTCTCTCGAAATCTACTAAGATATGACAAATGATTAAAAAAAAAGAACCTTTGTCATAAAAAGTTCTCTTTAGCGGGAATGACGGGAGTTGTTCCCTTTTGCGAGTAATCCCTATAGTGATTTAATTATACCTGAAAAAATACATCCCAAAATGATTTTCTTTTGATTTACTTTTTCAGCTTCTCAGTCGATATATGAAAACAAACGCAGCTGATAGGCTATATGGGAAATATCGGGAACGTCATCGGCGGCCCATATTCCGACGGGACGCATCTGCATTACGGGTACCGTCCTCCCGGATTTGATGTAAATAACGGCTATGGCGGGTTTATTGACCCGATGCCGTATTTCGGGCAGGAAATGTCACAGTCCGGATGGGCGGAGATCGTCTGCGCGGATGGGGCAAATGTCCGTTTTGAACCTGCCGGCAGATTCGTTACTTGGTTCCTTCAGGGCGTCCGGGTCAGGAAAACCGGTGAATGCCGCCCTGCCAATGGACTGCTTTGGGAGCGGATCGATGGCAGATACTGGATCGTCAGGGCTGATTCCGATGGAACCGTTATGATGAAAGATGTGAAATAGAAATACCGCCGACAGGGAGAACCTCCATCGGCGGTTTATTGGTTTAAAATGATGTTGTTTTTGGAGGAGAAATATATAGATCGGCACCTCCGGTTCAATATTGGGCTGCCGATGACAGGGTTTGACAATCTGACTGATTGGAACAATATTTGCACATCAATAAATATTAGGAACCACGCGTCTGCGAAAACATGTCCCGTTGTATATACCCTTTGTCAGTTTCGGTGGTTTTTTATTTGTCAAAATGGTTCTACGGTAGCCAAAAAGGTTTTGAATAAGGATAACAGCTTATGAGAATGAAGAATAATAGGATTATTGGTATTCTGCCCAGTCTTATGCTGATTTGTGCTGTGCTTACCGGGTTTATGCCCGGACAGGTATTGAGGGTGAGCGCCGATCCAGGGACTGTAAATAAGTATGATCCTGCAGTCACCTCGGTGTGCGTTTCCGGCATTACGAACCCGCAAAATGCTTGGCAGGAAAGTGATGCTTGGACAGGCAACTATGTTTATTACGGCGGACACCTGTTCCGTGTACTGGTTACTGATACAACTGATTTCAGCGCAGACGATGGTATACTTCCCCAAAAACACACCATGCTGCTTGACAGCGATAGCGTTATAGGTTTGGTTTCAGGTGAGCACATCCATTTTGATAATGACGGTAATCCCAATCAGGGAGCCGAAAGGGCAAACGAATGGGAGTACAGTGATCTGAAAGCCTGGCTGAATGACCAAAATAACGGCTTTCTCAAGCAGTTTTCGAAGGCTGAGATCGAAGGAATCGCAAGCAGTACAAAGCCCGACCCTGTTGCAGAAGATGGGAGGGGATTTCCCAACGTGAGATATGCGCCCCTGAAGGACGATCGTGTTTTTGTCCTGGATGCTGTGGAAGCGTCAAGGCAGGACTATGGATACCTTCCTACATCCGGAGTAAACCCCGCAGAAAACACGAGTTCCCTCAGCAGGGTAAAAACAACAAGCGATGATTCTTATGATACGAAATATGATCGTGAAGTTGGGTATTCCGGTATATGGTGGCTTAGATCGCCCTTATATAACTCCAAATATCCAAACCATGGTGGATATGTCTTCGGCGTTAACGAACCGGGAAATTGGTACTTTGATGGTGGATACTTCGCTACAAATTACGTACAATATAGCGGGCCGGGTCCCAGCCCTGCTTTAAACGTTGATCTGGATTCGATCCTGCTTTCGACGCGCGTTAAAAGCGGAGGTCAATATTATAATAAGTACAAGCTCACGCTGATCTATGACGGGCTTGAGACTGCCATCACCCAGGGGCAGAATATCTCCATAGATAACAGTATCGTAACCGTTCCCTTTACCGTGACGGATAAGGATCCGGATGATGGTATTACAGCTGATTGTGTCAGCGTGCTGGTGGTAAGAGATGATGGAACAAACAGAACGATCACGAAATATGAGAAGCTGCCATCCTCTTTGATCTTCAACAGTAATGGAACAGCAAGCGGCGAAGTAACCTTCCTTCTTCCGGACGAATACAACAGCAGCACTGATCACATCTATTTTTTTGCAGAGAATACGCATGATTCGAATTCTGTTACCGACTATGCCAGTGCTCCGCTTGCGCTCATGCAGCCTGAGGCAAAAAGCGGTCTGGTCTATAATGGAAATTTCCACAGCTTGTTAAATAAAGATATGCGAACGATCCCTTCCGGATACACCGCGGAGTATGCATTGTCAGAAAATGGAAGCTATTCAACTGAAATTCCCACCGCCAGGGATGCCGGGATCCATCGCATCTGGTACAAAATAACGGACAATAATAATACGACTGTTTTCGGACCCCTCAGCATGACCGTCACAATCGCCAAAAGACAGGTCAGCGTCTCCGGGATTACGGCTGCAGAAAAGCAGTACGACGGCGAACGTGATGTAACACTTTCCGGAGGCACTCTGAACTCGTCCGATATCATACCAGGCGATGATATCAGTATAGCTTCTCTTGAAGGCAGGTTCAAATATGCGGATGCAGGAGATAATAAGCCCGTTACAATTACAAAGATCACCCTGGATGGTACATCTAAGGATAACTATGCACCTTATGTTGATCAGAACAGCCTTATTGCAAAGGTCACACAGAAACCGGTCACAGTTACCGGTATAACAGCCAAAAACAAGGAATATGACGGCACAAAGACGGCGACGCTCATTACCGATGCTGTTTATCCTCAAATAGTTAATGCTCAAATAGAGGGAGTATTGACCAGGGATAACTTTTCGGTGACAAACCTTACAGTTTCGTCAAAGAACACCGTGGCTCAGTTTGAGAATGCTACAGCGGGAGATAATAAGACAGTTAATCTTGAGATCAAGCTGGGGGGATATTGTTCGGGAAACTATACGGTAAGTGCGGACAGCCGGAAAACCGCGACCGCAAATATCACGCCCAGGAGCATTACTGTCAAGGCAAAAAACCAGAGTGTCGGAGTGGGAGGTACGATTGAATCCGGCGCGGATAACGTAAGCATAACGAACGGCTCCCTTGCAGCCGGTCACAGCATATCAGCCGTTACGCTGACCTCCAGTGCTACAGATACTCTCACTAATGAAGGTACGATCACACTGAAAAACATCGTTATCACGGATGCGGATGGCGGCATTGTGACAGATAATTACAGCATTACTCCGCAAGATGGAGTTCTAACCGTGACGACAGAGGTCGAGCCAAAGGTTACGGCTGCTCCGAAAGCCTCTGAGATAACCTATGGACAGAAGCTTGCGAACAGCGCTCTCACGGGCGGCACGGGAAATGTCGCGGGTACGTTCGCGTGGGCTAACGATACGATAATGCCTGCTGTTTCCGACAGCAATAAGACGGAATATGATGTTGTATTCACCCCGACAGATACATCATATAGTCCAGTACCGTGCACGGTAATGGTTACAGTAAACAGGAAGAGCGTTACGATAACGGGACTGGTGGTGTCCAATAAGGAATACGACGGCACGACTGCAGCAACCGTTACAGGCACGGCGGACATCGCGGGCAAGCTTGACGGCGACGACGTAACCGTTTCGGCAGGTACGGCAGCGTTTGCTGATGCGGATGCGGGTGAAAATAAGGATGTTTCGTTCTCCGGCTGGTCACTCACGGGATCGGACGCAGGAAACTATGAGCTTTCCGCACAGCCCACAGGCGTGAAGGCGACCATCACGCCGAAGTCTATCATCGGGGCTACAGTGATACTTGATCAAACGACCTTCGAGTTTGACGAAACAGAGAAAAAGGTGTCAGTGACCGGGGTCAAATTATCAGATGGGACAGTTCTCGAGTCAAATGATTATAATTTCGCTGATGACAGTCAAAATTCCGGAACAGCAGAAGGAACCTATACGGTGAAAGTGAACGGTAAAGGCAATTACTGTGATTCCGCATCGGTCACCTGGAGCATTGTCCATCCGAAGGATTATTCCATCTCTGTGGAGATTGAAGGGAAGGGCACTGTTGAGGTTATTGTCAGAAAATCTGTACCAGCACAGGCAGGAAATACTGTCGAGCTGATCGTCAAGCCGGATACCGGTTATGAACTGGAAAGCCTGACCTATACGGCGGATGGCGGAGACCCCGTTGATATCAAAAGCGAGCAATCCTTTAAAATGCCCGCAGCCAATGTGGCGGTCGATGCCATTTTTACTGAAACAGAACAACCTGGACCTGGACCCGAACCTGAGCCTGAACCTGAGCCTGAACCACATCACGACAGCAGCATCACCTTTTTCCGCCTGGTTGAGGGAATTGCTCTGCCAAAGACGGGATTCTCCACAGCCAGCCTGCTGCTGGAAAAACCGATGGACCTGAATTACAAACCGCTGAAGCGGACGCTAGAGATCCCTTCCGTTTCCGTATCTTCTGAAATTGTCAGTGTTCCGTTTGCGGGCGGAGAGTATCCTGTGACCTGGCTGGGTGCTGACGCCGGTCTGCTGGAAGGTTCCGCGCTGCCCGGAAAAGGACAAAGTGTACTCACCGGACATAATCATCTGAATACGACAGAAGCCGGGCCCTTTGCAAACTTGAATTCAATAACAGCAGGTGACCGTATTTTTGTCCGTAATGAGAGAGGAAACCTGCAGGTATTCGTTGTTTATGCAAATATGAAAGTAGCGGAAAATGATATCAGCGGTGTGAACCGCATCATTGCCTCTGATCCGCAGTCGCTGACGCTCATCACCTGTGAGGACGAACGTCCGGAAGGCGGGTACGCCAACCGCCGTGTAGTCGCGGCAAAACCGCTGTAAAAAAAGTAATTAATAAGCAAGCTCCGCCTGATCGTGTTATCAGACGGAGTTTTTTTATTTGAAAGGCTCATGTGAAGCGTTGATGCCCGTTGAGTAAAATACATATCCGTCCAGCAGCGGGTGGGAATTCATTGATGTTAAATTTCAAAAGAATCCCGGCCGGCAGCCATCTGCATAGCCCTTTTATGCCAGCCGAAACGCTTTCCTGCAGACGCATCCTTACGGACGCACCCACCCGCTCCCGGATGGATGTGTATGGTCAAAATGGATTATAACACTGTTTAGCTGCCTGTCACATCCCTTTATTTTTCTTCACCACAGCTTCCGCTTCTGCCCTGGTTCTGTACAGCCGGTTCTCTCGGACACGGGTTCCACCGTTACGCTCAGTAAAGTTGCTTCTTCGATAAAACGGGCACTGCTGATGAGATATACAGTGTCCCCCGGTTTATATTTTTTCTCCATAATGTCATATATTTTAACATATATCGGACTGGAGGATATTAATTTCTCCGATAACCTTTCCGAAAAAGCCCTGATTTTCCCCTGATTTTTTCATGTAAGCCGACCTTACACTTAACGCAGTGAACAACAAACATGAAAGGAGTTGAAACAGCAATAACTCAATGAAAGAGAAAAACTGATAACCCAAATTGAAAGGAAGAATTAACAGGTGAAATAAGTGCAATTCGGTAAACAATTGAAGTGAGAAAATTCAATTCAGATTTTTTGAAAAAAAGGAAAGGATCATCAATCATGAAAAAGAATATGTTGTTTGTTTTGATCATAATGGTCATCTGCTCGTTATTTAATTGCGTATATGCATCTGATCCGCATGTAAACGGACAGGCTGTCAGCTATGAACCGAAAATTCAGCCTGCAGAGCTGAATGCTTATACAGTCGGGTATGCCTTTAATTGGGGTACACCCTATGAAACAGTAAATGATTTTCTGGTACAGGTTCCGAATCTGACATGGCATGAAACAACGTTGGAAAAGATCTATGTCAGCATTCAGGATGCTTTTGAACATTTTTATTTTTCTTTTCAGAATGAACAGTTATATGAAATAAAATGTTTGCATCTGAGCAGCAACAATAAAAATGCGGACCTGCCCGGCTTTATGGAGAAATTCATAGCTGAATACAATCTTTCTGGTCTTGAGACATACACAGGTAATGAAAAATTCAATTCGTTTGCAGAAAACAATCCCGAAACCGTGATCGTGGCAGATCAGGATACTGTTTACCGTGTTTATCCTCACGAAGTGGATGAAAACGGGGGATATATTCCTTATGCCGCCATTCATCTTCTGGACAGAAGTTACTCTGAACTGCAAAGTAATACGGAAAGCCGGAACGATAAATCGGTTTCTGATCCAGGCGGAACAGAAAATGAAGAACCAAAAGCTGAACTAAATCCTGAACCAAATATCACCCCCGATGAATTCAGTAATACCCTTTTTGGCTATGCGTTTGACTGGGGAACATCCTATGATACTGTTTTGGATTTTCTTTCACAACTTTCCGGATTTGAACTGAAAAAAGGAAGCTCATATATCAGTATAGCGACGAAAAGCAGTAATTCCGCACCAGAATATTATAAATTTGAGTTTTCAGATGAAAAACTGATCACCGTTTCCGGAAGTCTGTACACCATGTGTTGGGGCAGTGCGGTACCGTCAAGTCTTGCCGGCATTACAAATGCTCTGAAAACTGTTTACGGATTACAAAACCTCGAAGCCTATACAAAAAACGGCAAAATGAATGCTCAGGCCAACAGAACGGAAGCGAGTTTCATTGCTGCGGATGATTATACGATATACGGGCTTTTCAATAATATCCGATCCGGAAATTCGCTGAGCAGTGTTGATTTCGTTTTTACTGATAAACACAAATCAGAGACAGGAGTAAGTTCAGCGGACGCGGGAATTGGCCGTCCAGGAAAAGAATATACAGAAAAATCCTCAACTGCTGTCGCAGAGCAGTCCGGAATCGCAAAAGGAACAGCAGAACCGTCCGCTGCGCCTTCCATCAAAACCACCCTGGTAGGAAACTGCCTGTACGGGACGCACCTGGCTGCCGGTGATAAGGCGGAAATCGTCAATATCAGTGCCTTGCGTATGTACTCAGCGCCCGGTAAAAATCCTGTTGAAGGGCTGAATGCGTTTCCCGGAAAGGAATTTACGATTACAGACGGACCTCACTGTGTGAACGGGTCTATATGGTGGAAAATCAATTTTCTTGGCTATACAGGCTGGGCGGCAGAGATGAGTGCAGACGGCATATATTACATGCAGAAAAAATGACAGACGGGAAGGACGGTCCGGTATCAGATTATTCCACGGATATCTCACTAAATCCATATTCTGCAGGAAAATAATATTCCTGACAGAAAACGAAGCCACAAACTGTTTGATATACAAAATTCCAAGTGTTCTGAAGAATTAATAACAAGGGGCTGTCGCAAATGACAGCCCCTTAAGTCAAGACATATGATAAAAAAAGTTGAAGGACATCAAAAAGAAAGCAGAACAGGCTGCTGCGGACATTGTTGACGCCTGGATGGCGGACCACGGAGGAGAAGAGAGGGTAGCCCGTGAAATCGGGCTTTCCGATGCTCTTGGCTGATATCCGGTAAAACAAAGCGCAACGCCGTCCAGCCGTCCACGATTGCCGGATACGCACGGCTCGGGAAAAACCTTCTCTCTCGTCGGAACCAAAACAGTTTCAAAAATTGACGCGGACACTATACTTGGCTTACATCAGGCACTAAAGGAAAGAGGAGACAGTGAAAACACATTCAGACACTACATCGTACTACTCAACGGTGTGCTCCAGTTGGCAGAGCGTTCCAGACATGAAATCAGTAAACCTGGCTTTCGGGCAGACAATCCGAAGATCAACAAATTCCGCGGATCGTCGTGGTACAGCATCGCTGAGGTCAAACGGCTCCTTTGCGCCGCAGACAATTCCCCTATCCGCTGCGCCATTTACAGAGCGGCTTATTTGGGTCTGCGCCGCACTGAGATATCTGAGGTGAGACGGGACAATGTGAACTTACAGGAAAAGACTCTCCAGTTCTGCCAAATTACGAGAAAACCCCGGCTGAAATAGACCGGGGTCTCCTTTTTCAATTTTTACTTTTTTTGCCTGTTTTTGCCTGCTAAAAGGGGATGTCTTTGCCTTCGTTGTAACCTTGATGGCATCCTCGACACTGAAATTCGGGTCATCAACCGGAAGACTCATTTAATCAGCCAGCCCCTGCATCTTCTCCAGAGTCAGTTCCAGAATTGCTCCGTCATCCTCGTCAAGCTGCTCGTACTTTTTTACCATGGTGTGCCTGACACGCTCCTGACGTACCCCGCCTGCGCGGTACCTCTTCCTTTATCCGTAGATTAAGACATATCAGTTTTCAATAAAATAAGAGCATTCGGGATGGAATATAAATTTCTGACTTTTGTTTTTACTGTCGATAAATCTTCCCTTTAGAACATTGACCGTTACAATGATATGCTTTGTAATTTCCCCGACTTCTGTCTGGTTCAGACCAAGAACGATATTTGAGGTGTACTCTACCGAGCCGGATTCCTTCAGGCTTGTCAACTCAACGTCATTTTCGCTGTTTTTGCCAGCATAAGAATGCCGGTTCAGACTTGAAATTGCCAAAACTGGGATTCCATAGGTCAGGTTGATCTGCTTCAATCCACGCATGGCATCATCAACATTTTGTTTATCGCTAAATTTGTAATTAGCAGGCGCCAGGAGCTGAAGATAATCAATGATTATCATTGCAGGTTTTCCATATCGCTTTATGTGACTCTCAGCGATTCGGGTTATCCCATCGATGGAGACCGGCTCAGCCATATCATGAATAAACAAATTGGGACCGATTTCAGAGAAATATTTCCTGATGCTGATCTGCAGATTTTCCGACTGTCTTTCAGTCAGATACCCGTCATCAATACTGAACATTACATCCCTGGCAGTGACGTGGTTAACAGGATCATTCAGATAGGATATACGACTGATACTCTTGCTGATAAGTTCGAATTTGCTCATTTCCAGCGGAAAATAAAGAACATCATGTCCTGCTTCAGCGATATGATCCGCGATTTGAAGCGCAAAACCTGTTTTTCCGGTGCCTGTTTTTCCAGCAAGAATAAAGATTTCCGGCAGGAGACCATTTCCCAGCATTGTGTCAAATTTTGGAAATCCTGTCAATATTCTGGGCTGGTTTCTGATTTCCGTCAGCTTTTTTTCGAACTCCTGCCGGTAGGCTGCTGCGGATGCGGTTCTCGGTTCAGGAACTGAGTTGTGGTCATATGAGTTTTCCAATGTATTAATGGCTGGTGTTTTCATCCCGGCAATTGCTTTCGAAATTGTCATCTGGCCGTAAGTTTGATCACCTCGCTTGCTGTCCCATTTTTCCCTATAAAGGGCACTGCTGCGGAACAGGCGGTCAATCTGGTCTTCGTTGCAGTTTGACCAGTAGGCAAGGTAATTACAAAGGGCCAAATCTGCTTTGGAATCATCGCCACCGTAAGCACTTATTTCACCGCGATCATACAGATCCGAAAATACACTGCCTTTTTCGCTGTTCCGTGCTTTCTCAAGTACGGAAGAATCATCGGTGTGTGCAGCCGATATATATGTCGGCGGTTCGAATTTCCTTTCCACACCAAACTCGCGCTCGAACAATTTCTCAAGCGATGACGTTCGTGTCATGATATCGGCTCTGTTTTCGTATAAATTGCCAGTCATGGCGATAAAGCGGTTCCGGTCATAAATCTCGATACGATTATTACGGCATCTGCTATCTGGCTTTTGACCGCGAACGAAAATATGCAAACCTTCTCCGCTCTGGCTGATTTCGGTATAGCTGTCCAGTAAATGAATGATATTATCGTCTTCAGAAGCCGGATGTCCGTTGGTCAGTACATGGTCGAGGTCGATAACCGTATATCCGGACAGATTATCACCTGTACCAAGTTCAAACCCGATTCCGTCATAGCTGCCGTTGTTGAAGGCATTTATCGCAGAATCATATGTTCCCCAGGTTAAAGGATTATTTGCTTCTGCCAGTTCCCCTGTCTTCGGATTATAAGGGATTTTTTTCGGGGTTTTGCTGCGCCAGACAACCCAATGGGGAATCTGCTTAAGCTCCTGTGGAATATTTGAAAGCTGAATTTTCATATGAAATCTCCCGCCGAACGCTTGAGTATCGTTTGGGTACGTTGCGACGTACCGTTAATATACAAATCGGCTGGAATATTATTCCCAGAAGGCGTTATACCACACACATACTGTGGTAACATTTTCCAGTATAACAAAAAAGAGAACCTTATCCCCTGATCGGTTTGTCAGTTAACCGGATCATGTGGATTCACTTTATTTTTAATATTTATAAGAGAGGCTGATATTCAACCTCTCTTATATACTTAGATTACTTTAGATGTCATTTTACTCGTGAAAATCTAACAGTTATAGTGTCAAATCTAACAGTTATAGTGTCGGATCTAACACTTATAGTGTCGGAACGATAATGATTTTACCGGCACTGATTTTATAGCTGATAATCAAGTTTTCTTTTTTCCAGTACGAAAGTATCGTTTCAATTTTTTCAACAGTTCTCTTTTTTACCATATATTCATCGTTGCTGATGGATAAATATTTCCAGAGCGTCTCAAATATGATTACCCGTTCACTGTTTTTCTTTCTCCGGTCCTTTCGAAATATTTTACGGAGAAGGTAGTCTCTGAGTATATATGTATTGACATCAAGTTTGACCGGAACTGAAAGCAACCTGTTTGACACCGTTGTGACCTGGTTTTTCATGTCCGCAAGCTCACCGAGAATCGGCTTTCTGAATATTCGAACCACGGCATCGGAGTATCTGTTATTTATTCTTTCCGTGATAATTTCTCCGGAAACCAGATGCCCTTCATAATAGGTTTCGCGGGAATTTATACCCATATTTTGGTATTTTTCACATTCCTGAGAAAATGCTATTTTTACAGATGTGCTCAGAAGCCTTGCGATTGAATCCCGAACCGATTCTTCCTGTTTTTTTGAAGGATTGAGAGTGGGTTTACCTGAAATAACTTTTGTAACTGTTGAAACCGTAAAAACGGTTATTCCGTTTGCATAAAGGGTCCAAATCGCATCATGGACCAGCAAATCGAAGTAATTCAGCTTTCTCTCAGGAAGCCAGTCTGATATGCTCTCGTAATCAATGACCATGGCCCTTATTATAGGGGAATTCTTCGGTCCCACATTGATTGCTTCTTCTTCTTTGCTTATCATTCTTCCAGTGAATGGTTCGGTTGCACCTTTATCAAGCTCAAGATAAAGTGAACTGGGCAGTCTGGTGCGGTAGTTTGTACGATTATCCTCTGACATTTTTATCTCCATTTTGATACCTGATTGATATATACAGGATACAAAACAGAATAGGGCAACCTCATTTAGGCATAAAAACAACTTCTCTTCAGGCATGAAGCGAAGTTTGTCAGATCAGAACCCGATGACAATGTGGAACGGTTTGCAAGGATAGGGATTTGATGTATGACTTTACAAAAGAAGCAGACATCAAAAAAATGTTGCTCCTCTGTCAAAAAAACAAATCTTAAAAATATTTTATATCTCGGAAATGATCCAACGAGAAGCACGCAAACGGGTTGATTGAAGAATTCGAATTTTCCAGCTCATAAACCAAAACAGATTACAAGGATAAATTGAACCCAGTAAAATCACATTCATACAATGCACACTGTGCCAAAATACAGGCAAGGTATGAAAGTTGGATAATACGGCGTGTGGAAACCGAGTGACCAGAAGGGCGGAAACCGCCTGGCTGGTCAAATGGGAACCAGTTTACCGGTTACTTTTTAAGTTTGCGGGCTAAGCTGTAAACCTCACACATTGAGATGTTTTTTTTCGGATCAATTGGCGTAATGTTGATATCATATCCATCATGAACGATCCGGTCAAGGATAGCATCAGCCAGAGGGCTGGCGGAACCACCAAGCTGCTCATACCAGTCAGCTTTTGAATACTGAGAGCAGAAAATGGTGGCAGACTTTCCGTAACGGCGGTTAAGCAGTTCGAAAATGTCACGCTGTTCTGTTTCAGTTGGCTTGAGTAAAAGCCATTCATCAATAATAAGAAAAGTCAATTTGCTTTATGGATCACTTTTGGTAGTAAGAGATATCCCCGCAGGTACATATATAATGACAACGACAATAAATGATGCTGAGAATGGGCCGCTAATCAATTTGTTTGAATATAATGAAGAAAACAACAAACATCGTGTAAGTATATGCTGTGTACTTCCGTCAAGACCGTGCATGTTTAGCCTTATTGACGGTCAGCTGCTGGATATATCGTTCAACCCAGCGATTGCTTACAAGACAACTCTTGAGTGGTGATTTTTGGGTCACGAAGAAAACTGATGACTTACCCCGTCTGAATTTCCGGTTGTTTTCCGACAGGCAGGGTAAGTTGACAAGAATGCAATACCGATTGTTGCAGCAGGTCGCTGTGCGGAGGTGTTTCAGGGGCGGGTGACTATGGGGATCCTGGGTTCGCCTGTTTCAGTCATAAGTCTCATAGCAGTCAGTTCTCCGATTGCTTCTTTCCTTGCCAGTTCTGGGGCTTCCTCTCTAAGCAACAACAGATTTTCCAGATATCTATTTATACATTCCATTTGTTTTTCTTCTTTTATTTTGTTTTCAGTTTTCCCAAAACATCGTTTTCCCAACAGGGTTATGCGGTACTCGGAACGGCTTGTGTTTTCCCTGCTGTCCGCTGCGCGGGTGGCTGTTAACCGAAGCATTATTTCTTCCAGTGCGGCAACGGGAACGCCTGTCCGCTGCGCGATGACCTCGCAGCAGGCCCATTCGTGTGTGTTGTCGAGTTCTGACAGTGTTGAGAACACATTCAGGACAGCAGGTCCATTCTTCTGCAACATAAGATCCATTTGCTCGCTGATTGCCGCCAGGTCTTTTTCTTCCTGATACAGGAGAGCGAAGACCTGAACGGCCCCGTACAGCTTCCCAATCTGATACTCGGGACTGTTTTCCGGGCTGTCAAGGTATGATCCCGCTGTTTTCGTTTTCTGAATGCATTTCTCCAACAGGGCAGGAAATGTGTCATTCCTTTCGTCCAGCTAGGCATCAAAAAGTTTCCGAAGGATTACCGCTGCGCGGGTGGCGATGATTTGGGTGTCACCATTTTGAACAGCGTCGTAGAATTCGCTTTCAGTATAGAAGTCCATTGTTGGTTCGTTTTTCGTCATTTCTGTTCTTTTCTCTTCCAACAAGTTCTGTATTCGTTGTACAGGGGATCTGTGTCGAAACAAGGCTCTATTCGGAGCAGTTCATGGAAGTTTGCGGAGTATATGAAAATCATAATTTTAATGATAAATACCAGTTGTTAAAATATTGACGTTGTGATTCATGCCATTCTTTTGAAATCAAAACTTGAATATTCCCAAATGTATATGGAGTTGCTTTAAACCGAACTCGTCCATCTTCCCATTTTGTATCTGTACTCTCTGCAACAAATATCTTCAAAAAAGGATACTTTGTATGAAATGTTTTAGCAGACCACTCAGATGTTGTCATATCGTCTATGGCTTCCTGTGTAAATAAAAATCCAGATTCTGAAAGATTTTTTATTGTGGTGTACACATATTGACCGATTTTCAGAGAAGCATCAGGAAGGGGCGGAATAGGTGGATTAATATTAGACGGATTATCAACTGTTGGTGTCGATTTTATACTAATCGTTGGTGATTTTTGCCCTCTTTTTTTCTTTTTTTGATGCGGCTTCTCGCTTTTGAAGACCCTGATGCCGATCAACTCCATCAAAAACAAAGCTTCTTCCAAATATTGATTGAGATAAGTTTTCCTGAAAATATCTACTTTGGGCGGATTTCCGCTTTTTTTGTTGTCACAGTCTAATTTCTGAATCGCAAACGCTTTGTCTATGAGGACGTTTTCCAGATAGTCGATATCAGAATGATTCAGACTGTCATCCTTTGTAGTTAGAATTATTACACTTTCCCACCATTCTTTTTTTGCAACATGCTGATTGATGCGTTTTGCCAAGTCTGAAGACTGTCCAATATAAACCATATTGACTGACAGGAGTAAATATACCCCGTATTTATTGCAGGCACCGGTGGTAAACAAATCGGAAACGGAATTTCTTGGCGCAGAAAATAATTCACCGGCATTCCAGCTTGAATCCTCTATTCTGATCACGCCGCCAAGAGTACCGTCATATAGAAGCATATTGATTATTTTTGCCTGTGCGCCCATATAAATTACCTTCTTGATATTGGTTCAGATTTATTAATTATAACGAATAATATATCTAACTATGATGAAATCAATAAGTCATGTCATGTACATAATTGTTTTCTCTTTCCTTGAGTATACACTATGGATTTATATCTGAAAACTGAATAAATAATTATGTAACCTTATATAGACGGGAATTAATGTTACTAAATTCGGTACAACTGAATTAATGAGATAAAATTTAACGCACAGAAACCTCTTGAAGGAAATAAACTGTGGGGGTTTATTACATGAATGAATACAGCGCATATACAGATGATGGATATCAAATAAAAATCCTTTATTCGGATATTCCTCCTGTACCATTTGATGAAAGCACTCAGGAAACAGTTGTATCCTGCTTCAGTAAGCTGATCTCTCTTTCCAAAAAAGTGGAATTGCTTGTTGGATATGTGTCTAAAGCATCACTTGAAGAAATTGAATGCCTTGTTGAAAAACACAGAATCGAATATATCTGCTTGAATATTGGAATGTATTTTATTGAAGGAATGCCGGAGAATGTATTTCATGAGGCGCTTAGACTGGACAAAAAATGGCGTGAAACGAACCTGGGTGAAATCCGGCTCGTGACACCGCTGAAGTACCACGGCAAATCATTTATGTTTTATGGGAAAGACGGCAAAAAGCACGGAATAATAGGATCTTCCAATCTCAGTGTAATAAAGCCAGACGCATCTACACTGCGTCAATATGAATTCTGCGTTTACTGCGGCGTGCAGAAACTCTTGGATGAAGAGGAACAAAACATCATCGAAGTGTTTAAACGCCCGAGTTTTTCAGCCAACATTACAGAAATCAAGGATAGAATAACACTGATCCGCCAGCCTAATGTTTCGCTGAAGGGTAATGACAACATCAGAGAAATCCCGATATCGAATATTGATATTTACAAAAAAAATAAAACTGCCGTTTCTTTCACTCTGCCACTGAAGGTTCCTTCTTATGCAGACAGACTGACTGATGACGGCAGACACTTCACAAAGTCCAATATCAATGTATGCTATGCGGCGCCGAGAAACAAAAACAAGAACCGGGACTGGTATGAAGTTCAGCTTACAGTTGCAAAAGAAATTACCCGTATAGAGGGATATCCTGAAAAGAATAAGCCGTTCTTTGTGGTGACTGACGATGGTTTTATGTTCAAAGCTCATACAACAAGCGACGGCAACAAGCAGTTTTCTGCCGTTGGTGATGAGCTGATAATGGGGCGTTGGATAAAAGGACGCCTTGCAGCAGCCGGTCTTATTGTACCTCAGAACGATACCGGAAAAGATACTGAGCGGCAGGGTGCGATTACTGAAGAAATTCTGAAGGAGTATGGGCGGGATTGCATCCGCATAACAAAAACAACAGACAAAGCACTTGATAAGGACGGCAGTCTTCTTGATGTCTGGCTTATCAGCATGGAAAAGGAAAAACAGGTATGAAATATTTACAGACATATATTAAATATCTGTCTGACAAAGGGAACCCGGAACTTGCAGCTTCGGTCTCTGACTGTGCGAAAAAAATTGGGAATGACAGACTGAGTAATTTTTCATATACCAGCCACGAAATAGGTCTGCTTTTTGGCAATGTCCAGTCAGGAAAAACAGGACAGATGTTTGGTATTTTATGTCAGGCAACAGATATGGGCTTTCTTGTTTTTCTTGTTCTTACCACAGACAATATAGCACTGCAACAGCAGACTCTCAAAAGAGCCGAATCTGATTTGAAAAATTTCTGCATCTGTGGAGAAAATGATTCCGGAAAATTCATTGCAAACAATCTTGTTCAGCCGACCATAGTTATTCTGAAGAAGAATGCCAGAATACTTCGCCTTTGGGCTAATGTTTTTGCAACGACAGGATTTATGAAAGGAAATCCGTTGTTTATTTTGGATGACGAGGCAGACGCGGCATCTCTGAATACGCTTGTTAATAAAAACAGACAGTCATCAATTAACAGAAACCTGGACAAAATAAAAAATGATGCGTCCTGCAGCTTATATCTTCAGATTACGGGCACGCCGCAGGCTGTTCTTCTTCAGACAAAGTTGTCAGGATGGCATCCATATTTCACATACTACTTTGAACCAGGAAAAGGATATCTCGGTGGCGATTTTTTCTTTCCGAGTATAGGAAAGCCGCCATGCATTGAGTTTTTTGAAGATATGGATGATCCGTTGAAAACAGCTGTACTGAGACATATATCAGTTTCTTCTCAGGTATTATCATCAGGCGGAAAAGTATGCAATTTTATGATTCACCCGGGTGTTCGACAAGCAGAACATCAGGCTTTTGCTTCAAAAACAAAAAGAATCATTGAAGATTTAAAAAACATGCCTGAAAATGAATTTGAAAACTTATTCAAGACCGCATACAGCGAATTATCACCGTCAAAGTCACAGAAAATCGAATGGAATCAATATATTCAAAAAATCAGAGATATCCTTTCCGGCGGCATATTGAAGATCTTTGTTATGAATGGACTTTATGATGTCAGCGGTGATGATTATTCGGAAGGAAGCAATATTGTTGTCGGTGGAAATACACTGGGACGCGGCATCACATTTCCTCAGCTGCAGACAATTTATTATTCAAGAGCTGCCAAAAAACCGCAGGCAGATACAATGTGGCAGCACAGCCGAATGTTCGGGTATGACCGCGATCCCGGGATAATGAAAGTTTATATTTCCAAGCCTTTATATAAGCTGTTTACTGATATCAATGCAACAAATGAGTCTCTGATTTCTCAGATCCAATCCAATATTGATGACATAAAAGTATGGTATCCAGCGGGTTTGAATCCAACGCGTCCCGGTGTTCTTGATAACAGATATGTTGATGTCATATCTGGCGGTACGAATTATTATCCCAACTATCCAGACAATGTTTCTTATGAGGATGTAGATAAACTCCTTGCGCCATTTTCGGAAAACGAAAGCAGTTATTCTGTTAATCTGCGACTTATAAAAGAAATATTGGAGCATATTCAGCCCAGCGATGATTTTGATAAAGATGCATTTATATCAGTAATTGAAACAATGACAGCAGAAACTCCTGCCAAACAAGGCGTTCTGATTGTAAGAAGAGACCGAGATGTTACACAGGGTACCGGCGCATTGATTTCCCAAAACGACTGGGCTCTTGGAAAGTCATTCAAAGATAAAACAGTTCTCACTATGTATCAGGTAAGAGGAAATAAGGGCTGGAAGCGCCAGCCGCTTTGGGTTCCGAACATTAAATTGCCTGATGGCATGGTATATTACAATGTTCAGGACTGACAGTCTGATCGGAATATGACTGACAATCACACTAAAGAAGTACGTAGCCGGAATATGTCTCGTATCCGAAGCAAGGAGACAAAGCCGGAAGAAACAGTAAGGAAGTATCTTTTTTCAAAGGGTCTGCGCTACAGGAAAAATGTAAAAAGCCTGCCAGGATGTCCTGATATCGTTTTGCCTAAATACAAAACTGTAGTTTTTGTCAATGGATGTTTTTGGCATATGCATGACTGCGGAAGATTTGTTTGGCCGCAGTCAAACATTGAATACTGGAAGAATAAAATAACACGCAATGTTGAGCGCGACAAACAAAACATTGAAAAACTGCACTGTCTTGGTTGGAGTATAATTACAATATGGGAATGCGAATTAAAAAAGAATGTCCGCGGCAGTAATCTCAATAATCTTTATAAGAAAATCGTGAGTAAAGCAGAATAAATTATGTTGTATAACAGTAATGCAAAGAAAATTCTTTTTGACCCATTGAAAACAGGGGCAGATCATTTATATATTGTTTCCAGCTATGCCGCACCGACAATGCTTTCCTGGTACATGACAAATCTTATAAATAGGACCTCTAAACAGATACAGATAAGCCTTGTCGTAGGAATGGTGCCGTATGATGGAATAAGCACCTCTGTGCACAATGGGTTCATTGGTATTATCAGAGGCGATCTTCCGTGGGAAGTCAGTAAAATTGAATGCAGTTATGTCTATGAAATGCCGGCTGTTCATTCAAATATTTATATATGGGACACTGACGGACATCCTGAAGTTGCCTACACAGGTTCAGCTGAGTTTGTGCAGCGTTCATTTATCGGCAATCAATGTCAGGATCTTATGATGCGGTATAACCCAAATGAAGCGATGGATTTTTATCAATCAATTACAGACAGATGCATTTACGCTTCTCACAGCGAAATAGAAGAATATGTTACGATCCGGCAGGTACAGGCTGTTTTTGATCATGAAAACGTAAAGAATGACGTTAGTGCCGTGAACGATACAATACGTTTAAGCCTTCTGACTAAAAATGGATATCCGGGAACAAGTTCAGGTTTGAATTGGGGGCAGCGTGCAGGACGGAATCCTAATCAGGCATATATTCCTCTGCCTCAGACGGTCGCCAAAAGCGGGTTTTTCCCGCTTGAACGCCGTCATTTCTTTGTCATGACAGATGACAGAAAAAGCCTTATAATGCGCGTGGAACAGCAGAACGACAAAGCTATAACAACACCTTCGAACAACAGCCTTCTTGGCGAATATTTCAGAAACCGGCTTGGCCTGTCTTACGGAGCCAGAATAACCAGAGATGATCTGTACAGATATGGCAGAACAGATGTGACTTTTACAAAACTGGAAGAAGATCTTTTTTATATGGATTTCTCACCTTTTGGAAGCAGTAAGTGAAATACAAATGGAGCCGAACGAATTCAGCTCCATTTTCTGAAGAGTCGAATTCGACTTATTCTTCTATATTTGCCGGCATTGATTCATACTCGATACCGGCGAATGTTTTCAAAATTGCTTCAAAAATGATTTTCGCGCCTTCGCATGGGACCGCCATTCCAATCTGCTTTCGTACGCTTTCTTTATTTCCTTCAAAAACGAAATCGTCTTTAAAAGTCTGAAGTCTTGCACGCTCACGGTTTGTCAGAGCCCGAGGCTCTTCCCAGTGATAAATATGAGTTCCACCGCCGCCGCTTCCTGTAACTGTATATGCTGGTTTCGAGGGATCAAGACGCTTGTAGATCTGGCTGATTTTGGCACCGCTGATGTGAAGCTGAAGCTCCTCTGGAAGGTCTGCTGTAAAAGCATTCTGCCCGGGTTTGATATACTTCAAACGCTCAACAACGGTTGGGGACTGTTTTGTCGGCTCATTGTTTGGAGCATCTGCCGGGATCGGTGGAACCTCAATAGCCGTTTTGCATGTGTTGTCTTTGTTCTTATACGGCGCAGTTGACGGGATTTTGAATTCATAATCCAAGTCGTCACGAATTCCCACTATAATGATTCTGTGCCGAGACTGAGGAATACCGTATTCTTCAAACTTATACAGATTGGGGTACAAACGGTATCCTGCTGCTCTCATCTCATCAAGAATTTTTACGAATGCAGTTCCCTCATTAGCATTTCGGAGCCCGCCGACATTTTCTGCCAAAAACCACTGTGGTTTATATAGGTTCAATACTTTGACTCCGTAAGAGTAAAGAGGTCCGTATACCCCGTTCATGCCTTTCTGTTCCCCAACTACACTGTAGTCATTGCATGGAAAACCAAAAGCAAGCGCATCGATTGGAGACAGTTTTTCCAAATCAAATTTACGCACATCTGCATGGTAAACAGATCCAGGATTGTCGGGACAAATGTTCCTGCAGTATGTTCTGCAGGTATTTTCGTCGTAATCGTTTGCCCATTCATGCACAATCTTATAATCAGGAATGCCTATATCAGCATTCATTGCTCCCCAGGCTATTCCGCCAGGACCACAGAACAGTTCTCCAAGTCTGTAAATCATTTTTTGTCATCTCCATTCTTCTTTTTGAAGTGAAGGAAATTAATATAATTTTGAACCTCAGTAATCTCCTCGTCAGTCAAGTCGGACAGCCCGTTCAGCCTTGAAGACGGACAAATATCTTCTTGAGTAATATAGCCGGCAGTCAGCATAATATCGAAAGGGTGAATATGCAGAGCTTTCGCAATTTCACAGAGATTCTGCCAGTCAGGATTTTTAGTAAGCCCTTTTTCAAGCCGGTTGATTGATGAATCACTCATTCCGCATGCATTGCCAAGTTCACTTTGTGAAAGTCCGGCTTCCAGCCTTTTGTTCAATATTATTGATGAAAGTTCATTCATGTTTTTATTTGATCCTTGTATATATTATACAATATACGCTGCAATAATGCAGCGTAATATTACAATTAGCTGCATAGAAGCAGCATGATAAGTAATATTATTCATTGGTTTCAGGTTCGGCGGAGTGAGTTGCGAAAAGTCTTCAGACTCTGCGCAGCAGAACAAACAGGATCCAGGAGATGTAGGCAAAAAGGAGAATGAAGACGATGCTGTCTTTTGTCAGATAGGGAAGCAGTTCTTTCCAGCAGGAATTCTGGACGGATGACATCCTATGAATTCAGACGGGCGAACCTGCCGATATAAACGCCGAAACCAGATACAAGCATTATTACCAGGATGATCAGTTCTCTGACGGTTCTTGAAAAACATGAAAGAAATACATGTTCAAAGCGATTTGCTGGCTCTTGATTTGTGCCAGTTCAAAATCCTATTGGCTAGGCTGACGAAGCTGTCAATATTTCATGGCTGTGGCATCAGTTGTGTATCGGTGAGGAAAATCTGCTGTTCAACCAACGTTATTCACTCTCATCACTCACGCCCCCGCGCAACGGACTCCCTGAAGCAGTTCGTAAAGGCAAGTCATCATTGGGGTGATCATCCCATCCCCCTTTATTGCAAAACACCCCGAAAACACAGGGCGGTCTACATACCTTCAACACAAACGCCTGATTCTGTGCAATTTCCCTTTATCCCGCAAGACCGCTACGCGGTGGCCATCAATCCCCGAAGGCAAATTCATTCCATTCCTTTCATTCCTTCTTACTTCTCTATTCCACGCGGAAGCTGGCATTCCACCAGAAAACCCGCTTCATCACGCAGAACCACCCCCAATCGGCGGAGCCGCCGCTGCGAGAGGAGCACTCCCTTATCACCGAAGCCCCTCTTCATCCCCCTACGTTTACGCTGTGTCACTAACAGCATTTCATCATAGCAGAAAATAATTTCGCATTTCGCAGTATCCATCATACAGATGCTCGCTGTGACCAGCAATACTCTCTCCTATGTCAGCGGCATCCATTCTCGCGGAAGCCCCCGCAGCGTAAGGAACCCCTTTTTTTATGGAAAAGCTCCGTTCTTGGAATACCTGCCTGAACTGCCTTTTTCTCGTAATCTGGTAATCTGAAATCCATAGATTTCACCGTTTTTGTTGAAACCTACAACTTTCAGAAACTGAAATCTACAAATCTATAACCCCTTTTCTGAAATCTATGATATACATTTCTTTAAGATTGAAGAGATGTAGCCTTAATTACTCGTAACATTAAAGAAACTTTTCTGAAATCTATAATCTATGAAATCTACAACAATTTTTCATATTATTTTTCGGGAAAATTTCGTAACTTTCCCTGGGCTTCCCTGTCCTCCAGACATGTTTTTCTTTATTATTATCTATAATATTATATTATAGATTTATAGATTTATAGATTTCAAAAGTTTACTGAAAAATTACTCGTAAAAACCCTGTATCTTAAAAATAGAAATCTACAATTTTGATTTTTCAAATTATAGATATCATAGATTTCGTTTTTACAGAGTATTTGATTCCGAAAAAGTATGTGCTTTTCCCCTACGAAAGATGAAAACCCCCTATCTGCCTGCTCCTGACATACTGAAAAACCCCATTTTCTCCTTATCCAGAAAAAACCTCATATTCCCTACCACTAAACCTCTCCTATCCCATACCCTCGAAGCATCCCCCTATTCCCTCGTGAAACCGTTGCGCAGCGGACACCACAGCGGGAGGTGTGGCGTAATAGCCGGTGGCACTCACGCAGCGGACGCCCAGGCGGGTGCGATAAATCCCTTCCGACGGTTGCGGAATTCCTGATTACGAGATGAGATTGATCGAATACTACTATATATTATTATTTGCAGATTTTTCCCTGGAAAGATAACTCCCCTTCAAATCATCAAAAAAGACGGACAATATGGACAGTAAAAAACAAAACGAAAGGAATAAATCAATGAATGAGTGATGAAATGACAGAAGGATATCTTGAGGTCGAATACCGCCAGCAAAAGATCCAGGTCGGCTATGTAGATGGTCTCGGCGAATGGGTTGCAACCAGTGACAGTGGATTTTTCGAAGGGTTTTCCCCGGAAGAAGTCATTGAGATGGCAAAGCGAAAAATAGACGAGGAAGAAAGGAACGAATGAATGAATGAAGAGAATGAAGACATAGAAATCGAAGTCCACCAGATACCCGGGACGCGCAGCGGCTGGATAAAGCTGTCCCGTGGTTTTCCACGGGATGAAGGACAGAATGAACGGGAACGGGTTGCGAAACGAAAAGTTGAAGTACTCTGGAAAAGGATGAATAAGGAAAGGAAAGGATAAGATATTTATGGAACGGGATATTTTGGACGATTATAGGGACTTCTTGCTGGGAGTGAAGGACCGGTTGCTTTTTGAAGTGATCCCAACGATAGCGTGTGTGGACGAAGACGGGGACATAAAGCAGGATTTCATGTTCCAAATGATCATCCCTGGCGTTGGAACTGCCCAGGGCTGCGCGGTGGCGTGGATAAAGCCGGAGCTTTTCCGGCATGGAATTTACGATGAGCCGTGCCGGAAGGAACTGGTCTTTCACGCGATCCGCATCCCAGAGACGGACGAGCACGGCGGGCGGGTTGTAGAAGAGCTGATCGACGGCGAGTGGCAACGGGTTTATATTCCCCCAGACCCAGGATTGGAAGATATAGATGAAGACGTTGACGCCAATGAGTACTTGAATAATTGGCTACGGGACCTGGGACTATGACGGCAGGCTTCAGCCTATAGCAACAGTACGAATATTGAAAAAACCCCTGAAAAAAAATTTCAGGGGTTTTTGATAAAGTGGTTTGGTAATATGTAACTTCAATCCACATGTGGAGAGAAGTTTAACTAATGTGAAAAATAATTCTGCGGGACAGCCGGGAAACTCATCATATATGAAAACAAGTCTGAAATCAGAAATATCTGTTTCCAATCGATTCCATACTGCTACACTTTGAACAGGAAGGAGATGGCAGATGGAAGGTCAGCACGCAACAGAAAAGAAATGGTTTACAGAACAGGAAATGCTGGAAATTCCGAAAAGCGATTTTTATCGGGAGGAACTTGCGCAGCATCTTGGAAAGAAAATCGTGATGGATGTCCCCTACTACGAGTTTAAGCCGTACAAAGAGGATAAGGATAAAGCCTGTCTGCGACATGGTAAGGTAATCAGTATCGGAGATGATCCGCTGTCTGTGGATACAATCCTGACGATCGAGCATATCTGGGTGGCGATAAAAAAGTGCGTGAAAATCGATTCCCGGAAACCGATCCGCGTCATTGGTATACCATACGAATATCCTCATAAATGCGGGAATAAAATTATAAAGAATGTTGGATTAAGAGTTTGTTTTGTGACTCAGAAATGCTCTTTCGTAGTCTGATTGAAAAATTCGGACGGAGAAAACAGGTGAATGCAGTGGTGGGCTTCCCTGCCTTTACCTGAAATTGTAATTCCAGTTTATTTTTAGTCTGTCGGCAGATAAGGGTGGTACATGCAGTTTTTACTTTGATAAGTACAATTATTTTCCGGGTGTATAATGGACCTGATTATGGATAGATTGACAAAGGAAAAACGATCATGGAACATGTCCCGTATCAAAAGCAAAAATACGGAACCGGAATTGTTTATCCGTCATGAGCTTTGGCATAGAGGACTGAGATACAGAAAAAACCCGAATGATATATATGGCAGACCTGATATCTACATCTCGAAATACAGAACTGCGGTATTCGTACATGGTTGTTTCTGGCATCGGCACGAGGGATGTAAAAATGCTACGTTTCCCAAAACGAATGTCGAATTCTGGCTGAATAAATTTCAGACAAATACAGACCGTGATATGAAGGTCCGTACGACACTGATCAATCAGGACATCCGGGTGATTGTTATTTGGGAATGTACGGCAAAAAAAGCCGCTAAAGATAAAAAAATCATTGACAGGATATGCTGCGAAATCATCAACGGGAGTGACACCTTCATGGAATTTTAAACTACCAATTCCAACAGGCAGCCTGAAGACTTTTGTATATGACATTAATTGTCATCATGTGTAAAAATCAGAAAACAGAAAAGTCTTTCCAGCTAAATACATCCGGTATCTTCTTACTGTCAGTAAGAAGACGAGATAAAGGAGTAACACTGCTGTTCTAATTATTGGAGTTTAAATTACTTATAAACTTTTGTAAAGCTTCTTTTTTTTCACGTGAATTCCTGAATTCCTCAGGATGACTCTCTATATATTTTTTATGCAGATTAATTTTTAATTCTTGTAAATCTGATTCAGAAAATAATAAAGCCGGCCATCCATATTTACTGAACTCCGCTATAAAGTCACACTCTTTATTTCCCAAATATACAAAAGCATATCCATTCAAAGATGTGCCTGAATTCCCGTCAGGTTTATCAAACTTTATCTTTCCGGAGATGAATACAATAGCGGATGAATTTCTGACAAGACGATTAAACCATTCTGTTTCTTTTGCATTTCTAACCAATACGATTGCACTGTCTACAAACATATCATCATCTTCACCATTATCATCATTTTCATCATAATATTGGGATTCGATATAACTTGAAAGCAGTTTATTAACAAATTTTTCCGTCATGGAATCAGGTGGATTGAGCCAGACCCGACCATACCATTTTTGTCTCAATCCATCCTGCTCTTTAGTGTAATACGTTGTTGCCTGTACGATTTTATTTGCTTCTTCACTGGAAGCCGGATCAAGATCAATTTCTCCCAAGATAAGCCTTGCTGATTCAATATAACAGGAAGGAGTTATCCCTTCGCTATTGTCATCGGAAGGTTTCTTCAAAGCTGAAATCGCTCTTAGAACAGCGGTCATGCTGATTATTTTTCCGGAATTTCTTATATCTTTTTTTAATTGATCTGTAATTTCCTGGTGAGCTGCAAGTGTGATAAATCGCTGTGCGGTAGACGGAGAAAGACCGAGTTTGGCTATTGATTCCTTTTTGGACAACCTGTTATCGGTCGTGGTACCAGGTCCAAGATCGGTCCTTTTTCCCTGGGATTCCGGCAGCTCGGAAAGCATTATTCCCAGTTTGATCTCGGCATCCAAAAGATCTTCCGCCATTTTTTGAGTTTCCAGTAATTTTAGTTTGAATTCTTCGTTTGGGAGACTGACTTTTTTCATTGCGTTCAGTTCTGCCCGCCTGGCAACCAATACTTCCTGATTGAACTGAACCTGTTTTACGGCATCAGCAAGAGGAGTTGCTAATTCTGTCGATTGATTCTGAAGTTCCTGAGTCATTTTACACCCTTTCATAACTTCAATATTATTCCAACTTCAGAGTTTTTATAAAGGCAGGAAGTTTCATGAAAGTTGGCTTAATAAGTCTGTTGTGCGTATTTATTCCATTTGGAAGAAAACACACATTCGGTTTTTTTGGTTTCAAGCTCCAAACGAATTCTGCCTATACCAACAAACAGATCAATAAATCTGCAGTTTTCCATAATGGCTTCAATAATTATAACCGCAATAAAACTGTTCAGGAATTTCCGGAGATTTTTCAGAATTTGAATTTCGCAGATTTGTGTTCCAAAAGTTTGCAGATCTTTCCGGATAAAGTCTGTTTCAAAATTTTGTATAACCTCTATACTGAACAACATGGAAGAGAAAGGAGGTACTAAATAAACTCTCAATATCACATCGGGAAAATAAACTTCCGTGTTCCTGGAAATAAAAATAATTTACGACACCTCGGAAAGACGGGGAGAAAGTAGTAAAAAATGCAAAACGCAGAAAAAAATATAAGTGATGTAGTGGAAACGTCTGCTGTCATGAATAAAAATGCCGATATTCGCCCCTTTTTGACAGATGCCGATATGTCCATCTGCCCAGAAAGTTATTCCGAAACGTTTGGCTTTGCTCAGATGATCATATCCGAAAATGGTTATAATTTTGTCCGTCAGATTCATTGTATTGTTAACACAGTCTCCGAAAATCATGCAGAAGGCCATTATATGGTTCCATGGACCAGTGATTATGATCCATCTGCTTTTATAAAGTGGGAACTTTATAGTGACTTCATATATGATGGAGAGATCGACGAGGGGTTCCCGAACGGAAATGGCACAATGAAATTCATTAATGGTACATCGGACATAATCTATAATTCTAATTCCTGGAATTTTGATGATATAGGCGAAGGTTGGGAATATTCCGGATCGTTTCAGTATGGAATTCCCCACGGCGAAGGTCATCTTTCAGGACCGGATGGCACAGTTATATCAGGTACTTTCAAAAACGGAATGCTTGTTGATGGTAAAATCCTGCGTGCTGACGGGTCTGTTGAAATAAAATCTTCACAGAGTTAGGCATAACAGAACTACAATCCTGACTGGTTTTCAAACTGGGAACTGCAGCATAGGGATTTCTCCTGTGCTGCGTTTTTTTTTATCCCATTAGGTTTTTTATGATATTCTCTTGATATGTATTGAACGATTGATATTACGGATCCCGTATAATCAAAACAGACTATTCAATCAATCGGGAAATGAAGATTGCCGATAATAATCCGGTAAAAATTTCTGAATTACTGTTCTTTATATTCAATTAAAATTTTATGAGTAATATCACGATTTTATTTTATTCTTTCGTAACAACACATACAGTAACCTGACAGATATCACTTTTATCATTTTCGACTTGTCTTCAGTCATGACAGCTAATCCTGCTTTCCATTCCCCGAAAAACATGCTCTTTTGTGATCATATCCGCAGATGAGCCCGGGTGAAACACAGTTGAGCAACAATGAAACTCGAAGGTGATTCATGGACTCAAAACAAAAACCGGAACTCCATAACACATACCAGAGACGGACTGAGAATAAACATCCTGCTGCGTTCATCCGGAGCTGAACTCCGTTTCCCTTGTGCTGAACGTGCTTCAGTGTACAGGCTCTTTCACTGGAATAGTCAGTTTTGTTTGTTTATTTTTGCCCGGGAATACTGTCAGAATCTCGGTTGGATTATTTTTGAAAAAATTTAAGGTTCTTCTGAGTGTAATAAAAAAATGTTGCTCCTCTGTTAAAAAACCCATCTTAAAAACATTTTTTAATATGCGATTTACGAGGAAATTGGAAACGAATCATCAAATCCCTTTACCAGCTGAAAATAAAGCATATAGAATTCATTTCCACAATTCTTTAAGGTAAATATCGCCTGTTCTTATTATTGAACTTAAATTGATCAGATATATCTTTGAAAAAACTGCTGAAAACCATTATTTCCAGGATTTGTATACTTTATTTGTACTAAACAGTCGGTTCATCTGTACGGTGAACCAGACTGAAACGGTTCGAGCCTGGTGCTGAACCATATTTTTGGAATGGAAACAGGAGTTTATATATGATATATAACAGATTGGAACTTATTTATAATGGTCTTGATCACGATATGAGAAAAAAATTCAGGGAGATGTACAATCTTCCTCCCTGCGAGCTTGATTATGAACCGAAGCATGAGATTGAACAGTATATGGAGCAGTTTATCGAATTTTTCGGAGATAATCCTGCAATTCGCCGCTTGTGTGAGATTTATCCAGATGTACGTAATGTTCCTCATCCCGACCTGATAACCGAATCACAGATTGAAAGTTCCCGTACACGGGAGATTCTGAAGTATGCATACATACAAAGACTGGAACTGGAGAATTTGGATCTGATGGAAGCAAACAGGAAGCTCAAGCGTAAAATCGATGAACTGACTGATATCATTGTTGAACTTAACAGTAATAATGAACCGGCAGAAAACTGCAATGAACTGGCACAACAAACCGCTGACCAATCAGAGCGAACCGTTGAACCGTCAGAACAAACTGTCGAACTGGGAGATGGTATGGTTCAACGGTCTATGGACGAATTTTCGTTGGAAGACACGATTGCGGCAGAAATATACAATAAACTTTTCGTATCACCGGTTGCGAAATATCGTTATGGTACTTTGAGCAAAGAGAACATTGTCTGGATATATGATCATGTCAATTTGCCTGAACCAAACCGTAAAATATTCGAAGCCTGCTGCGAGTCAGATTCATTGAAGGAAGTCTCAAATAAGCTTGGTTGCAATTTATCATCTGTTAAGCGCGGGTCAGCGGCAATAATTGAATCCATAAAACTTGCTCTTATCAGTAGAATTCATCATAAAGATCATCAGGATGTGTAAAATGGAAACACTGACTGAGAACTGTAAATCTTTTCTGGAAAAGCTTACATATAATTTTTCCAAAGAATTTGTTGACAGGTATTGTCACGGCCGCCTGACTTATGATGATTATGCCAGAGAGGATCCAGAATCTTTTGCCAGAGATGTTCTCTCCTTTTCGCTTACTCACAGGGATTCCTGGTATTTTCAGCACTGGGCAATATTTTTTATAGGCCGGGAGGCGGATCGCAGAAAACTTCTGGATGAAATTCCTGAAAAAGACGACGTGTCGGATGGTTTGAACCATGGCGAACCAAAGAAATCTTCCGGTTCAGTTTTGGAAAACCGGAATAAAGCAACACGGACTGCTGATGTGAACCGTAAGAAACCAACAGTAACTTTTTCATCCTTTGAAGATGATCCTGATGTGATTTGGAATGACGAACTGGAAAAAAAACATGGTTCGCAGCAGGAACGGGGAACCCATGGACAGCTTTATCTGCCGGATAAACCTCATACGGAAACTGAACTGAAGGACAGTATCAAATACAAGCTTTTCCGCAAACCGTTGTCTCATGACAGGTATACCCGACTTACAAAAGAGGAAATTAGGTTTATCCGTAAGAATGCCGGGCTTTCAGGAAAGGAAAGAGCTGTTTTTTTGGAGAAATGTGAGAGTGAATATTTCCCCTACAAAATGATCGCCGTCCATCTGGGCTGTTCCGAATCAAAGATAAAGCAGATAGCCGTCAGAATTGATAAAATGATCCGGCAGATGATTAATCAAAAATGAGATTCTCATGGATATCAGTCATCAGGAAAACAGCAGCCATTGCGTATAAGCGTGGCCGCTGTCTGTTCCCTGCCTTTCCGGTTTTTTTACTCGTAAAAGACCGAAATTTACTCCTGAGCCAGCCTTCTAATTTTATCAATGCTTACGAGGAAAGCCGATTTTGCCGGAAAAGGCCGAAAAAATTCGATCGCTGAAATAACTTTTTTTGTACGGTTATACGAGTAAAAACGCTGATTCGAAAATCTCGACTAATTACTGTATTTATTTAAATTATTGGTAAATTATGTCTCAGTTGTTGAGTGTATTAGCTTTTGATGATTCCCGGTTTAGAGAATCTCTGCTTTGATGTAGTTCTGGCTTTGTAATAAGTCTCAGCTTCGGATCCATTCTTTCAGAGAATGAGTTCCAGAGAAATAATTCTCGGTTTTTTGAATGGATCTTTCACTTTTCTATCTGTTCTTTCAAGTTCGGTTCAAATTGGTTTATTTCTCCTACAATTATTTTCAGAAAGGAACAAATAACATGGACGAATTTGATATATCTGATATTCTCTCTGAAGAAGATTTTCCGATTTTTCAGGACATAAAATTTGCCTATGGGCCTGAGCTTGTTCTTGATCCAATTCCGGATGATGCTAATCTGGACGATGACATGTGGTGGTTTTAATCCCGGAGGTTTATATGTATCATAAATTATCGATGATTGGTCGTGTTGGCCGTGATCCTGAAATCAAAACTGTAAAGGGTGGTTTACACCTGTCCTCATTTTCAATTGCCGTTGATATCCACGGTAAAACCAAAGACCAGAAGGTAACGGTCTGGCCGAAAATCACAGTCTTTGACGCGGCTGCGGATTTTGTCCGCGAACATGTTAAGAAGGGTGATTTGGTTCTGATTGAAGGGCGTTTAAGTCCGGATCCGGCTACAGGAGCACCGAAGATTTTCCAGAAAAAGAATGGCTCTTATAGTTCAACCTATGATATTGTAGGTGAAAAAGTTCAGCTGCTAAGCAGCAAAAACCGGCGAAACAACGCAGCAGAACCGATAGGTCAGGGTGTTCCGGATGATATCCCTTTTTGATTTTTCAGAATTGGTGCGTCTGCTGCGGTTGCAGCAATAGTGGTTAAGAAGTAATGTAATTATAAACCAATTTAGTTCGGAGGTGAAAATGTTTGGTTTTGGAAATAATAAAAAACACGATAACCCATGGGATTTCCGGAACTTCGGTTCGGATGATGATCAGGGGTGGGGCTTCGGAGGAAGCAGGGAAAAAGATCAAATGGATGAACTATGGGGTGTATCAGAGCGCGAAGGTAAAAGCTTCTGGGAAACAATATCCGACTTCTTCTTTCGATGAACCGTATTAGGAACTTCTCTTCAGGTGTGGTGAGAAGTTGGCTACTCCTTTGTACCAGACATTTAGACAAATTGGTATAGAGTGTCAAGTAAAATTGATCCACTTTGAATGTTTAGAATTTACCCACCTAAGCTTAGTCGCTGAGGTGGGTAAAATTTCAATATAAAACCTTTTTATATTTGGAATTACCACACCCTGCTAATATGTTATCACCTGATATCCATCAGCTGACAAGGACAGTTTGGTCAAGCTCAATATAAATATGGCAAAAAAATACCATAAAGAATCACTATGTTCCTCATTGGTATCCTGCACACAAGTAAAAGCAAAGGCATGGTCTTTTTCTCCCCCTTTTTCAAGCCGTCTTCTATTTGATGCTTACAGAAAATGAATATCACTTCGGAAAAATCATAAGCGTCAAACAATACGCGTCTTGAAATGGCTATGAAAATTAGTCATACTCTAAGAGAAGTCTATAGATATCAATAGAAATCTCGAGATTTCCACAGATATCTCGAGGAGTATGACATGAATGAAAACAAGATATATACCAGGTTATCTTTAGATAAAATTTATTCTTTTACTTCTTCACCATGCAAATATTGGACTTGCAATGATTCGATAAATTTTTCTTCAGGCAAAGAAATTGGATCAGTATCCTCGGACTCCAGAATTGCTGTAATTTCTTCTTTACTGAATCCGCGGTAGATTTTGACCATGTGGCTGCCATCTTCCAGTCTTCCCGCGACAAAGTTTCCTTCATAAACTTTTGCGCTACCATCTCCAAAAAATAGCACCCTTTGACCAATACCGTGGAAAAGATCACATACAAATTCACCAGTATACAATGATTTCTCGGGGCGGAAACCTTTTTCATCAGAAATAGCGTAATGGATAATTTGTCTGCCAATCCCATGAAACTTATTTCCAAAGAAATATCCTTTGTATTTGAGATTCTCGCCATCATACACTCCATAGCCATGTTGCATATCATATAGGAAATCTCCTTCATACATGTTTGTTTCAAGAGCAGACCCACTTCGAATATACGACAGTTTATAATTCACTTCAATACCATGACCAATCAATTCATCATTTGTTAGATTTCCTTCTTTATAATTTTTGGGAACAAAATGCTCATTATTTAACATACATTCTCGAATACTTTCTTCTCGTCTCATAAAAGGGAATAGATCATCAAGGTTGAATTTATCTTCATCGGGTTCTATCATGGCGAAACAACCTTTTCCACACAATTCATCTTTGACAAAATTGCCTTCTTTGATATAGATTTGGGCATCTGAACGGAAAAATGACGCACTAATATTCATTCCCAAACCATTCAGCTTACCATCCACAAAAAGCCCGATAAAGATTTCATATTCATCATCTGGCGATCCCCAATAATAGAAACCATCTCCATTCAATTTGTCATTTTTAAAAGTCCCGATCTGTATTGTTGAAAATGAAAGTTCACCACCTTTGAGAGGGTCCATGATTTGATAATATGTTGTGTTTGGATCCATGCAGAATTCGACCCAGTTTGAAAAACAGTAAAGCTGTTTTTCATCTTTCTTTGGCATCCAGTAACCTGTCATGAGACGTCCTTCGCCATTAAGCTGATCTCCTATGAACTCACCGCGATAAATATCGGCCATTTGAGATTCGGTGTCAAAATCAATTTTTTCTCCCCAACCTTGAAGTTTCCCATTTATAATAAAACCCGTCCGGCGAACCGTTAATTTTCCATCCTCATCCCATTCCTCCATAGTGCCAATGCCATTGATGGGACCAGATAATTCCTTATTATTGAAAACAATACAGGAATGATGGTCTCCTTGTACTGTGAAAGTATCTTTGATTAGGTGGAAGTCACAATCATCAAATGAATAGCAGCCACATTCCCCAGATTCGTATGGAAAGTCAACAGTTTTTTCTTTGGCCCAATTTAAAAAAATATCCTGTTCTTCGAGAAAATTATCCAACCATTCCTGATTTGTCCCTGGATTATCAAAAGAAAATGAATCTTTGAATTCTTTAACTACTGTAAGTTTTTCTTCAATCGGGTCAACAAAAAGTCGCTCACCACCAGGTAAATCGACATAATAAAGGATCATAACAGCCTCCGATAATTCGTTTATATCAGGTTTGATTTTTCAATTATACAGGTTTTTTGGGAGAATAAATCTGAGTAGATAAATTGACCATGTCAAATGTCATACTATTTTTCACTTAGTTTTTAGTAATATACCTTGACAAAATTGAAATGTCATATATTTACCGTAATGATGTCATTTTCTGAACACCCCAAATACATACTTATCCAGTCTAGAAATTGTTATCAGAAATTCTTGGTCGGGAAATGGCTTATGGATTATAAAGAATATTCTAAGCTTGATCGGGTTCCAACTAGACTCGCGATGGTGGAGCGACTTGAAACTATCGTCTCCTTTACAAAATATGCAGGAAAAAGTTTCTCCTATTATTGGTCAAGGTTCAAGTTCTATGGTTTCCCAGTGTGTTCTGAATAGTAACTTTCTTTAGTATGATAATTGCATTAATTTTGCCGATCGATTTTGGTTCCCCAGCCATATTGCCGGAATTCTTCGAGGAAAACATCCGGCTCATTGCCGATATAGATAAAAACCTGACCTTGCATCGGTTTGGATTTTTCACCGCCAGTCTTTTCGAACGCAAGTCGTCCGGTATGGAACACCATTGCCGCTGCGTGTTCCGCAAGATCACGGAACCATCGGGTTTCTGTTGCATTGTTTACAAGAATAATAGCCTGTTCGATTTCGCTTGTTAGAAGCTTTAAAGTAAATTTTTGAACCAGACTGTAAGGCGGATTCAGCCAGATTTTCCCATACCATTCCTGTAAAAGTCCATCCTCCCGGGCAGAATAATATTTTGAGGCCTTTACGGTTTCATTCGCAGCTGAGCAGGAAGCAGGGTCAAGATCAATGTCCCCCATAACCTTACGGGCGGATTCGATGTAGCAGGATGGTGTATACCATTCAGCGTCATGCGTGTTATTAACAATATAAGGTTTTTTTGCGGCCGATATTGCCCGCAGGACAGAAGACCGGCTGATTATTTCATCTGATTCTCTGGTTTCGATTTTGAGCTTTTCGATTACCTCAGGATGAGCCGCCATTTCCATAAAGCGTTGCGCAGTTGAGCCTGATAGTCCTATCTTTGCAATTGCTTCCCTTTTGGACAACTTCTCATCAGGTGTGGAGGCAGGTTTGAGATCCGTTCTTTTCCCCCGAGCTTCCGGCAGTTCGGATATTATTTTTCCCAGATTCACTTCAGCATCAAGAAGATCTTCAGCAACATTCTGCGCTATCTGCAGTTTTTCCACCCTTTCGTTATTAGCATCACCTATTTTATCAATTGCCCGTATTTCGGACCTGAGGGCGTTAAGGACTTCCCGCCCGACCTGTATCCGTTTAACTTCCTTTTCAAGTGATGCTGACAATTCGACAGACGTTTTTTTCTGAATTTCTTTACTCATAGTGTTATTTTCCGTTTCGAGAAGCTGGAAACAGTGGCACATAAATTCCGCCATTGTTTTAATCACGGGAATGGTGACGGAATTTCCAAACTGCTTATACTGCTGCGCAGCAGAAATCTCAGGAGGAAATGAAAATTTATCGTTTCCGTACTCGTCAACGAAGGCATAGTTGATGAAGCCCTGAAGTTTTCCCCATTCGCGGGGAGTCATCATTCGGATACATTCGTCGTTAAGAGGACTTTTTTTTGCCGGAAGCTGTTTTCCCGCGATATCTGGCTGCACATCAATCACAAGGTTTCTTTCCTTCCCAGAGCCGCCTGTCGCCATGATGGTGTTGGCTATGTGTTTCTCTCCGGGTGGTATATTGACAATCTGATAGCCAAAACCATGATCTTTTTCTTTTTCTCTTATTCTGTGCGCTTTCAGAGTGTCCAGATAGCCTGAGGAAAGATAGTATTTTTCATCCGCTCCATATTCGAGGAGATCTTCGAGATCTTTGTATATTATCTCATCTCCATGATAAGGAATGTGCGAAGGCAGCATATCAATTCGATTTTCGTATAGATATTTGTCGAATGCGATAATATAAATTCGGTTTCTGTTTTGAGGAATTCCGAAATCTTTTGAATTCCGGATGAAGGATTTCGGCTCGAATTCAAGCTGACCCAGGGAAGATTTAGTACCAATCACCTTATAGCCAAGCTCAAGTTCCAGGAGCCTTATGATTTCGCGGAAAGTTTCTCCCTTGTCAATGTAAGCTAAATTGTCAACGTTTTCCAGAAAAACCGCTTTCGGACGCGTCAGACGGATAATTTCTGCAATATGGGTAAATATGGAACCGCTTTTTTCATCTTTCAGACCTTTTTGCAATCCGGCACGTGAGAAAGGCTGACACGGAAACCCCGCCAAAAGCACATCATAACCGACTTTTTTTGTTTTTTCGAGAAATTCTCTTGATGACAGGTCGTTAAACGGGTTTTCACCGAAAAGGTGCTCGTAGGTTGCACAGGCGTATTTGTCTATTTCAGCTGAAAGGACTGTTTCAAATCGTCCTGTCATTTCAAAGCCGCGGCGGATGCCGCCGATTCCTGCGCAAAGATCTATAGTCCTGTACATAAACCTATTTTACCTTAAACCGGAAACTGTAGCGCTGTTTGAAAAAGTTTACTTTTCCGAATTGAAATTTCAGCCTGTAAAGTGCAGTTCCAGTTGTCCCAAAACTCCTAAAATAGCAAACGAACATGTTCAGTAAGAAAACCGGCATTTTTAAACAAAAAGTGGGAGGTTGGAATGGTTATTTTCGGTTATGCGAGAGTTTCATCACGTGATCAGAATCTTGATCGTCAGATGGACCAGCTAAGACAGGTTGTACCTGATGAAAGAAACATCATCACCGACATGCAGTCCGGGAAAGATTTTGATCGTAAAGGCTATAACACGCTGGTTGGGTCAGAACAGAATTCTCCTCTGCTGCGCAGCGGCGATCTGCTGGTTATAACAAGCCTTGACCGGCTGGGACGGAATTATACGGAAATACATGCTCAATGGGCCCGAATCACGAAAGAAATCGGTGCGGATATCCGTGTACTGGATATGCCGATGCTGGATACTTCAGCCGGAGACGGAAGTCTGGATCACCGTTTTATTGCTGACCTGGTTCTTCAGATCCTGGCGTATGTGTCGGAAAAAGAACGACAGTCTATCAGAGCACGTCAGAGACAGGGTATTGATGCCGCCAGATTACGTGGCAGAAGATTTGGACGGCCGAAAATACAAATACCCGATAATTATGATGAAATTATGCGGGAATGGCATGACGGGAAGATTTCTGCAAAAGAAGCTATGGAAAGAACTGGGTTGAAAAGAACATCTTTCTACAGACTAATTAAAGAGGATTATAGGAAATATTTAAAGAACAAAAACAGCAGTATGGATAAAAAGCGTGAATCGTAAACCGAATTGGTATCATGATCAACAAAAGACGAGAGCCTTTTTGGTGATAAAAGTGTGACAATCAATGGTGGAAGGATATGCTAAAATATTCATACAAACAAAATGAAAGAGAAAATGGTATCAGGAGGTAAAAACCCTTGTCCCGGACTTTTACACAACAATTACCGATTACTTTTACGCTGAACAGACGGATGCACAGTGTATCTTCCTGGAAGGAACTGGTTCATGAACTTCTTGAAGATATGTTTATGACACTTGACAGAGATGGAGCAAGAATTACGGATGCTTTCATTCCGGAAACTGACAAGAAAATTATTTACAGGACTGACTGCCCGGGAAAATTCATTGTTCTGTCCAATGGCTTGCAGCTGCCCTGGGATTACTCTGAACAGGAATATGCGCTGGCCTGTCGAATTATCTGCATCATATATAATATCACACCATGTGAAATGAATATCACCTTTGCAGAATCTACCGAGATAAATATTCCGCCTGATGAACCTTCTCCGAAAAAAATACCTGCGACAGAACTGAAGGAAAAAACTGCTGCTTTCATTGAAGAAAATCCGACAGATGAAAAAGAAATAAAAAACTATTCTGACGGATTTGAAAAGAACCTTACAAATGACATTCAGATCGAATCAAATCATGGCAGATATGATCATATAAGCAACTCGGAGGAAAAATGGATGAAACTGTTTCTGAGCAGGGAAGAGGAAACAAAGCCATCTGACCGGATACAGGTAACAACATATGATGCTGAACATGAAATTATGACCGGGCATCCGGATTGGGACAGTATCCTGGATAACCTGAAAAATGACCGTCAGGCTTATAATGCGGCGAAGCTTATGAAAAAAGAAGGAATAAAAGCTCCGATAATGAATTTCCGGGGAATCATAGAGCATAACAAAATCGGCGGGGAAGCTCTTTTTGTCTGGATGGATGAAGGTGTGGCTTATCTTCATGGCTTGCAGAAATACAGCAGAGGTTACTTTTTCGAACGGGGTTTCAATTATGTGATAGTGGATAATCCCCGTGAGCTTGTGGACTGTTTCAGAAAAATGGAGACTGATCATGAATAAAGTATATGTCCGTGACAGCTTCATAGATGCCTATAACGATCTTCCTGAAATGTTTCGGGGAAATGTCCGTGACGCATTGATTGAATTTCGCAATTCGAAACTCATGAAAAGCAGGCGTCCTGAGAAACTTCCTGCCTATGCAGGCATGTATTCGCTGCGCGTTGACCACCGGTACCGGATACTGATGAACAAGATCGCGGGAGCCAACTATGTGCTTCTGTTGGTGGGACCTCATGATGTTACCTACGACTGGGCTGAAAAAAACAAAAAATCCGTAGCATCCATGAGCACAGATCCATCCGATTACATCCTGCTGGAAGATGTCATGCCGGAATGGTTTCCTGCACAGGAGACTTCGCAGCAGGAAAAAAATCAGTCAGTTATTGGAACAGAACCGAAAAGGAAAGGGTTGTTTGGCAAATTCAGTGACCGCCATCTGATAAAAGGCCTGACCGGTCAGGAGGAACTCATTACAGTTCGAAACTGGAACACCATGGAAGACTTTGAAGCACAGAAAGACACCATTTCACAAAGCAGTTCTTTTTTTCTCCATCATCTCTGCAGCGGAATGCCAATAGACGAAGCACTTCATGAATTAATTCTTATGAAACAGAATCATGAAGAACATGAAAACTTTGAGCGGGAAATGAGTAATATCCGCAGGAACTATAACAGCATATATATCAACAGCAATTTTCCTCATATTTCCGGAGTTCAGGGAAAATACTGTCTTCTGGCCAGTATGTTCGGTTCAGGAAAGATAGCAGAACTGATCGGATTGATCAACCATGCGGATGAATATGTATCCAAACGCGACCGCATTCTTTTTCTGGTTTCAAATCCGGATTATCTTGCTGATATGAGATCCTATTTACAGATTGTTGCCGACGCGAAGCAGATGAAAAGGGTTGATATTCTGGATTATTCAGGTCTTATGAAACAATTGATGGAAGACTGCGGAAAACGCTGGGGAATTGATTTCAGAGTCGCTGAGATAAACGATGATGACGATCTGTTCCATATGTTTAACGAAGCCATAATTTCGGTGGAAGATCTCGATCTTGAGCCCTGGGATCTTATGCATGATTGGGAGTATGTGACAGAAAACTACGGGACTTTTTCAAAAGAAGAGTATATGAAGGCACCAAGACTGGAATGTGAAAATATTACGAAGAAACAGAGGGAAAAGATATGGGAGGTTTTTGATAAATTTATTTCCCTCATGGAGGAGGAAAAACTCTTTACCATTGGATATGCCATTTCTAAACTGATGCCGTTGATCAAGAAAAAAAGCTATAAACCTTATGGTTTGATTCTTGCCGATGATATTCAGTTTCTGAATTATCTGAAGGTTGATTTTCTGACTGTTCTTCAGAAATCTTCTCTCAGTTCCTATTCAATTGATATTGAGCAGGACGATTATGTTCATTGTATGAGGGATCTGACAAATCCGAGGTGCTATGAGGGGAAAATCTTCTACGGGATCAGGAATCTGCGACTGAACTCGGAAAAAATGAAGCTTGCCTGTCCTCAGCTTCCTTCCTCATTGATAAAACTCCAGACAAATATAAAAGGAATTGAGATTATACAGGTCGATAGCTGCGATCCGGAAAACAACAGTGAATTCGAGCAGAAGTTGTGTGAACTTGTCTGTGGGTTGTCTGATCCGAAAAACAATGTAATTGTGGCTATGGATGATGATGAGGCGGAAACTTACAGTGAAATCCTTGAAAAAAACGGTATCAGAACAGTAATTGTGGATGATTCCCAGTCATATTTTGATTATCTCCTGGATGACGGGATCCGTATCTGTACTTTTCTCCGTCTGGGTTGCCTTGTTTTTGAAAACGTAATAATTCCGAACACATATGAAGATATATTTGATGCGAATATTGACTCTGGGCTGGAAATTCCTGACAGGTACTGGTATTTTGACTGGATGGAGCGTCTGTCTTATAAAATAATGCTTTTCAGACATGCTGTAGCGGCTTCCCGTAAAACGACTTATCTTTTTGAGCCGAAAGATGATGATAGTCTGCTTCACCTGTATCGGGAAAATGTGCACTAATATAATGGAGAAATATCAAAGTGTATAGGAAGTTGGGGAGAGTACGTGATGATCTTCTCAACGATTGATTGTTAGAAATCAATAAAATAGCGGATTGAAAGTGAGCGTCAAGTAGAATACGGATGCGGGTACAAATCTGCAAACGGTCTTGGCTCCTCAATTCTGTCCCATAAAAAACAGTTGAGTACGCCCCGAAAATAAGCCAGCTTTTTTCTGCGGAGGAACTTTAGGGTGAGGATCGTAAAAAACTATCATTTGCAAAGGTGATGGTAGACGGGACACTTTTTTTGTTACTAAAAGGTGATATCCATCACTCTTCGGAGAATAGATTAAAATATTTATATTTTAAAAAAATAGTCCGATTAAGTATCTAATATATACACAGACCGTTGCCTAAATAAGGAAAAGTAGCTATGAGAAAAACAGAACAAAAAAATCATGGGACAAAAAAAAGCCAAACCCAAACAAAAAAAACAAATATTCTGGATAAAGAATCTTCTATGAAAACTTTATATGAAATTTTGGATGTAAGCAAGAAATATGATTTTGTCAATGTTCCTATTGCGGTATTACAGTGCCCCATCATGGTAGGTAAAAAATTACAAAAATATAATATTAAATCATTAAGTGATTTGTTTTCAAAAACTATCTATGTTTTATGCAAAATTTACGGCATTCGTACTACATCTATCATAGATTTACTTTCTGTCTGCAAACAATTTCTTCAAACAAATGGATATACTGAACCATACAGATATGGGAAAAATGTGAGCATAAAAAAAACTGTGGAAATTACAAAAAAATATACAAATTCAATTGTGAATAACGAATATTTTGATTTAGCTACTGTGGATACAGAATATCTGTTTTCCATTCAAATAATAGATAATATTTATTCTGATCTTGGTGAAGAGTTGTTCAAATGCATTTATACATATTCAAATGCAAACAATTATACTGTAAGTGTTCTTAATCAAATTGCTGAATCTTCAAAATTTTATTCGTTACTAAATTTAATCGAACAGAAAACGACCGTATTTTTGAAAAAATACCAATCTGGGAATAAAATTTCAATAAAATCGTTTGAAGGCTTATGGAGATTAACTTTTAGAGAAGATCTTCCGGAAATCTTCACAACAAAAGATATTCTTACGGATATTCCAAGAATTTTGATCGGGAATGATGAAATTTCCATTAACCAGAAAAATTCGTATGCAGAACATATTATTGCATTTCTTGAGTTTCTTAGTTCAGATATAAAAAATCAAATGCAAAAAATCAGGGAAGATATAAATAATTGTGATAAACACAAAAACAAAGAAAAGATTGTCGAACTAAGGGATGAGGGTAACACTTTTGACACTATAGGTATAATATTGGCTATTTCAAGTGGGACAGTGCGCAGAAATTATTATAACGCGATAGTTGATTTTTCAAAAAAAATGTCGAAAATATTCATCGAAGGATACATCACATTAATTCATATTTTATCCGGTAGAAAAAAGTTGCTGATTAGATCTGATATTTCCTTGTTTACTGATAAAATGATTGCTATATGGATCTGGAATTGCCTGCAGAACCAAAGACTGTGTTCCGATGAATATTATTATTCAAAGAAATATGATGCCGTTATCTTCCTCAAGGAGGAAGGGGAATTACCTGATGAGATTGATCTGTACACTTTATTCGACATTGACTCAGATTGTGATTTCCTTACCGACAATTATTCAGAGGAACAAAAAAAACTATTTATCAACATTTCTTCAGATATACTTGAACGGTTCGTTCTGCAGAACTCTCCTGTCTACAAATCGACAATATTTCAAAATTATCCAGAGTATGGAAAATATACATTGCCAGAAGCAATGAAACACTGCCATAATGTAATCAGCACAGAAAACGGATATTATTTACATACTTCCACACTCTCTCTTTGCGAAAAGGATCGTCTGTTTCTTAAACAATATCTGGAAGAGACAACAATTAAATCTCCATTGAATATCAATACTGTATATACACATTGTCAGCACTATATGATTGATTTTATGGAGCAAAACAATATTACAGAATCGTACAAATTGTTTGCAATTCTCAAGTACATGTTCAATGAGAATTTTGATTTTAATTGGCCATTCATTGCAAAAAAGGATAGTGGAAGAGTTATTACCCGTGACCTTATTATTTCAATTCTTGAGCCATATGAAAAAATCAATATTAGCCAGCTATCTGATATTATTAAAGTGAAAGGATATGATCCCATCTCATTCAGAAATATTTTACACCTTGTTTATCCCGACTATATACGTGTAAATAAAAATACGCTTATGAAAACAGATCTTACTGGATTGAACGAAAGTATAATCAAGAAGACACTGTCATCTATATATGAAATAGTTGAAGAGAAAGGGTATATCCTTCCGAAGAACATTCATGAATATAACCTGTTCCCGAAAATTAACATCCACTGGAGCCAGTATTTATTTAAAGAGATGGTATTGAATAATAATGTTGTAAGATATTTTCACTTAGATAATTTTCAAGATGATAAATTTGATGATTCTATAGTGTTTATTTCTAAAAAATATGAAACTTATGATTACCAATCATTCCTTTTGAAAATAATATTAGATGTTTATGGACAAGAAGATTTTTTCGATCCAAAAAATAAATATACATTTTATGACGTGAGTGAATTGGAAATTTTTGTTAGACCTATCAGATTTCTAACAAATGATAACGTATAACAATATCTCAAGTATATCGAAACCTTTTATTTAAAAAAACACCGACAGGAATCTCCATCGGCGGTATCTTTATTCCACATCTTTCAGCATAACGGTTCCGTCCGCATCAGTCCTGGCGATCCAGTATCCGCCATCGATCCGCTCCCAAAGCAGTCCATTGGCAGGGCGGCACTCACTGGTTTCCCTGACCTGGACGCCTTGTGGGAGAGGTCACGAATCTACTGGCAGGTTCAAAAAGGAGTAAGCGTCAAATATAGAACATATTGAAAAAAGTAGAGAAAAGAGCATACACTATAGTGTTTCAAACAAAGCCTTATCTGAAACATTTCTGACGGTGGATATTGCAGTCCATTCTCCTCTGCCAAACGAATGACATTGATTACGGTTGTTCTTGAACAGTTCACAGATTTGGAAATCTGTGTATTATTGAATCCGAGGAATTTTCAACCTCAGGATTTCATGGTATCGAAAAACAGGCAATTTTTTCTTCCGATCACATTATCCGAGATCTCGGATAATGTGATCGGCTGGAAAAACTTTCTGTTTGCTAATACACCGAGCGCAACCCGAAGCAGTGCGATCCTCTTCAGTATGATTCAGACTGCAAAAAAAATGGTCTTGATCCGTATCGTTATCTTATCTGGGTTTTGAAAAAAGCACCTTAGAACTGGGTGTGCATATAAGGCATTCCTCCCTCATTGCGGACCTTTGTGCTGTACTCACTCCAGAGTAGTCCCAAAGTAACTCCTGGTTTTTCCAGTTCTGTCATGCACCCATTGGAAATCGGGCATAACGTACACTTGTGAATCAGCATATTTTCCCGGAAATAATATGTCATGAAGATCATTATTGGATACAGAATCATCCAACGGCCACGTTATTCCTGCCGAATTTGCGGCAGCTATTACTTCAGCGACAGTATTTATTTCTGGAACTTTGTACTTCCAATGCTATACTTCGTTGACTGTTTCCGAGATCCTGCAATCTCAGAATTTCACGGCAGTCAATCATTAGACCACCTCCTGATAATTGATAGTCACACGCAAACCGTGTGCCATATCAAATTATATGGGTGGCTCTCTTGATTCGGAAAAATGGCTCTATTTCTCCGGAAGGGTGGCTCTAAAACTCCGTACAAACGCTCTATCCTGTCGGAATCTACAAATTGACCCTGGGTTAATTTTACTTGACAATCTACAGCTTTCAGGTCATCTGAGATCATTGAACGGAAAGTGGTTTAGTAACTGTTGGCCGCTGATATTGAGTAAGGCCGGGGAATGCTCCAGTGGCTGTTCACCTCCGCAGAATGCAGATTATTTTCAAAGACAAATTTAATTTCATGTCTGAGTGTGCATAAAACCCAAACTTAATCCATCAGTTCCTGAGAACAAGTCAATAACAGAATTTTTAATTTCTATTTGTCTGCCAACAGTTTAATCAAATGTCTGTATAATCAATGTTTCTAAGCAATAGTTCTTTTATCGAATTATCTGAAATAAATCCTGCTTGATATGCAGTATTAAGAATTTTTATTCCCTGTTTTGCTTGCTTAATTGATGGCGTTTTATACCATCCGACATAATTTGCCAGAGTCCTTGCAATACCACACTGGAATCCCTGCAGATTGCCTGTTTCTTTTCCCCAAGATGAAACAGCAAACCAAATATCAGCGCTGACACTTTTTATATCGTTGATTAGATCTTTTTCAGGATCATTCAATGAAGAAATTCCTGTTTGTTTTGTTTTACTGATGGGAAGAAGCTCTGATACAAGATCAGGATTAATGGTAATACTCAATTTATCTTTAATATCTAACCAGCATTGTTCTTTTTTACACCATTGTGTGACATTAATTCCGGAGCATGTTTCTGTCAAATATTTATATATAGCATTAGAAACATTTTCTGCCGTTCGATCAAGAGCTTCGGTGGCTGCCTGTTGACGCCAAATTTTATTTAGGTCGATTCTTTGAGCTGTTTTAAAACTAATATATGCCATTGTATAATCTGCAATATTAGCCCAAAAGCCCTGGAATTTTTGTGATTTAACAATCTGTCTGACTCTTCGATATAAAATTGCTTTTGCTATCAATTCTTGATAGTAATTCTGATCAGGAACAAATTTTCCTCTTTTTTTCAGCCTTATAGTAAAATCTCTGAAACTTGCTTGTCCGCCTTTGCTTGTTATATACGGAAGCTGGTCCCATGCATTTTCATACCTTGCAAGTTCCAATTTATCAAAGTATTGTTCTTTAGGATAAATTGAATCAAAGAATTTGACATTTTTTTCTCTGGATCTCGTATCTGCATATTGGCCTCTTGCACGTTCATAAAACCATTTTGTCTGTTGCTCACCGCCGGTTTTTGCGGGAGCCCAAACTGTTCTGGAAAGACTTTCAATTTTTTGATGAAACTCATCATTTGCAGAAAAATCAGCAAGCTGGACTTTGTTTTGGGTATTTGCACAAGCAGAGATTTGAGGAACAACCCGATCCATTTGAGACTGATCTGCCAAAACAGTTATTTTTGCCTGAACATATATTTTATCTAATGGTGTTTTATCTTTAATACAAGCATTAAAAATTGAGGCCGTTGTTTGGCCGCCGTTAACTATCTGGAAATCGCTTAGTCCAGTAATAGTACAAGTATCATTTCTTTCATTTGTCACTGATATCTGTTCAGCAGTTGCGGAAATGCCATTATTATAAGCCAGAAACATTTCCGGAGTTTCCAAAATTGTGGCCCTAATCCCTTTATTGACTCCGCCTTTAGCCTGCAAAAATGCTCGAACGTTTTTTTCAAGGAGTCTAGCATCATAACGTTCATAAATCTTGTAAAGGACATCTCCCGGAAAAACTGTAAAGTATGACGTATACCCACCGCTTACAGTTTTATCACCATTTCTTGAAATATGCTCTTCCTCCGGAATCGTTACTTTTATTGCTTCAAGAGTTTTACCTGAAAGTTCGAGCAAATCAAATTCAATTTTTTCTCTGGCAGTTCCTGATGTACTGACACGGTATATACGTTCAAGATCCCAGATAGATGGAATGAACGTAACGCCTTCAATTTTCTCAGTTTCAAGCATAGTTGAGCGAATAGTTCCATTAGTGAACAGGATTATTTTTACTTCTGTTATTTTGTCGCGATACTCATAAATGCTGCGGGCAAGATCAAAAGCACCATAAGCTTCCTCTAAATCTGTCTGGTAGTTTTTCATCGATTTGATGTAAAACTGTTTGGCTCTATTTATCATAGCAACAGCGTCTGACGGAGCAACTGAAAAAATCTGAGGGCTGTTTTTATAAATTGATACAAAGAGTACTAAATTGTTTTCATCTTCATCAATACTATATCCATTTACTTTAACTCCACGCCCTTCATGATAACAGACATTGCCATCTTCAATTTCTGCTGCTTCACACAAAAAATCTATATATATTTGTGTGAATATATTTTCTCTATAGTCTTCAGTCTCATCAATTGCGGCTTTGTTGATTATTTCCTGACTTAAATCCTCATAGAATTTGGTAAGTTCTTCAGTTTTCGCCATTTTCATACTCCTTAATTGCAGCTACGATATCATCCTGACCTGATATATATTTCTCACAATTTTGCAATGACAGTTGATAACTTATATTGGTAATACCTTGCGGAAGATCAGTCTTCAACACTCTCGGAAAACCCTTTTTAATTAAATATGCTTTCTGTTCTTTGATAATATATCCTTTGTTGTATAATGCTTTGTCTTTTCTTGAGTACCCCAGACATGTTAACTTAGCATAATAATTTAGTCTTTGCTGCTCAGACAGCAATTTTGCAACATTTTCAATTAATACAGGAAGCATATTCTCAACCGCATCATTTCGTTCAACTCTGTAAACTATGAGAAAAAGAGCATTCCAATTGCCCTCATCTAATTGTTCTTCGCTGGAAATATGAACATAATCCAAACTGTGCATACCAGATGTTTTTATTTCAAAAGCTGTATGAATACCCTGGAAATCTTGTGCTGCTTTTATAGGGCCATTCCATAATTCTGATATTATATCCATCCCGGCTTCATGCATTTTTCTAATAAATGTCAATTCTCCGATTAGACCAATGACTGCTTTATTAGATAATTTGTTCCCAGATGGATTTCTAAAGAAATCTCTCCATTTAATTATTCGATTTTTCAGTACAGAAATGTATTTACCAACATCGCTTTGTTTACTTAATTCTTCAAGAATATCTTGTGCAACTACAGTGAATACATCATTTTGATCTGAAGAAGCAGCCTGCAAAATACATGCAGCATATCCATTGTGATCAACGCTTGGTTTTCCAATGGATAAAGTGAACCCCTGAGGAACAATAAAGGAGCTGAATTCATTTTTTTTGTCATATGGAATCTCTAAAGTGAGAAATCTTCGTGAAGGTATTCCGCTGCATCCGATGTATGCTCGCCAAAGCAGATGAACATATATCATTCGTTGCAAAATATTTTTAGAATGATCCCTGTTAGATTCAATCTCCATCCATATCGTATTTAGATTATCATTCTTCATCAAAATCATTCCTTAAATATACTTCATCGACTCGATATTCAACAGGTCTTATATTTTTGCTTCCGGGAAAACTTATAGCGTATCCAAGGTATTTGTTCGAGTAAGGCTGTCCCACAATTTCACCTGATAGGAAAATATATATCAACAACAGACCTTTTTTCGCACTCCTAGCATTTCTTACTTGTTTTGGCGACATTTTAGTCGGTGGATTTTGGGATCTTCCAATTGGCTTCCAATTATCAATAGTAAGTTGCATTGCAATTCTTTTTTCATCATCTGTTAAGTCAACATCCTGATCTGTTTCAGTTATCAGATTGTTCCTAATCAAATAAACAGTATCATTACTGTTACCATGATTCTTTGTATCATCAGTACGCCAGGTTAATCCAAAAGGCAACTCAGCAATTATGTCCGGTTCTCCCGAATTAGTTGATATTAATGCTACAGTCCAATCAACAAGCTCATTGTCTTCATTTTGGTTCTGAATATATTTGCTTACAATTTTTGGCGAAGCATTAAAACAAGAATGATGAATTCTGATGTTTTGCAAAAAATCTATAATAGACTCGGGTTTAACACCTTTCCATAAATAATTATTTCTCGTTTCTGTACAAGGACGCATACTGGGGGCGCCCAAGCTTTCCAACCATTCACCTGCATATTTAATATTTTTCTGGTTACATGGGTTATCTTTGTAAAAACGAGTGATCTGCACCAATTCTCCTGCAAATGCTACTGAGCGGACTTCCGAATTTCTCATTTTATTCATTGCCGTAATCAGCATACCATCAGGATGTGTTCTAACCTTAAGCCCATACGATTCCGGCGTAGCCTTCATATCAGCCATATCATCAAGTTCACGCCTAAGTTCTTCATTAGCAACGGCTATATGGCGATACCACTCGATTAACTGACTGCTGGTGTAAAGTCTGCATAAATCAGCATAACCGTTCCTGTATCCAAACCAGCGTCCCATTTGCAGAAGCGTATCATACATTTTTGTAAGACGTGCATAATAGCTTACGGTTAGACCTTCTAAGGTTAAACCTCTTGAAAGTTTGTCACCTCCCACAGCAATAACTGTGCAGCCATTGGGATAAGAATCATATTCCAAACCGCCATCTGCCGCTTTTCCATTTACAGATTTAACCTCAATTTTAGATGTGCAAGTGTACAGGCGATCTTTTATTTCTGCCCAAGTTATTTCAGATATGTTGTTATCGTTCAATGATGCTTGAACGGATTTTGTAGTTGGAACGAAATCCCTTTCCCATAATTCTTCCAAATCAGCTATTAATGAATAGTATTGAGGACCTGTTTTCATCTCTAACTGAAGGACGATCTGTTTGACAACGTCTTTTAGTATGTCGGTAATCTGAGACTGAACGTCAACATAACGGGTAACATGGACAAGCATAGAGTGATGCTTTTTCCCTTGTCCTCTTACATCTCTTGCTGCAGCTGATAGAATAAATGAATAAATCGCGAGACGTAAAGAATCCGGTATACCAGTAACAATTAGATCTTTTTTATGCTTTTCCGGAAAATACAACAAATAATCATCTGCTGTTCTCGTTAAAGGCAGCGGCATAACTTCATCAATATTCGCAGTTCGATCTCTATATAATCCAAAAACCTTTTCAGGACCAATATAGTTCGAAGGTGCGTGAAGGTTAACTATAAAGCTTCTGGGATATAAATCTTCTCCATATTTTTCACCGATATTATTTTCATCAGTTGGATAAATAAAGATGTTTGCAAACGGGGTGGCAGTATAACCAACATAAGCGCTTTGCGAAAAACAGTTAAGTATTTGACGTATCAATCCATTAATCTTTGTTGGATCCTGTTCAGCAGCATCCGGATCAACATCTGTTATTCCAGTACGTTTTGCTGCTTTTGTATCTACCGACGCATTGTCTGCTTCATCATCAATTAATAGCAATGGAACATTGACGATCTTTCCAGAATTATTTGTTCCGGTAAACCAATTCAAAAGATTATTGAGCGGTGTAACATTTTTTTTGATAACCGCAATAATAGGATCCCCACCGGGAGTTATAGTGACCGAGTGATGAACACTTTTCTTGAAATCCCCATTTGCATCTGCGCTGGTTACGGCGATTACATGAGACTCATTAAAACCAGGAAGCAGTCCTGCACCTATTTTCGACGAGGTTTGATTATAAGAGTCTTTTTTTCTTGTGTCGCGCCCAATAAAACCCAAGTCAATTCTTTTCTGAGTTTGGCTGCGAAGATCATTGTTTAATCCGGCAAGAATAATAACTATTTTATAACCAGCATCAACAGCTTTAGAGATCAAACCGGTGTAATTACTGGTTTTACCCGATTGAACATTACCAACTACCATTCCTCGTCGATCCCAAGATCCTTTTCTTGAGGGACTTTCCAATCTCTTTAATATTTCTTCAGTTGTTTGGTCTATGCTGTCAACAACAGCAGGCGGAAGTTTCTCATCTACCTCTAAATATTTTTTGTATCTATTCCAAAAATTCCATTGAATGGAAGCTCTTTCATCTGCGAGCCATTCTTTGTGATCCTTGTTATCCTCCAAAATTTTTGCATTTCCTTCAAAAACGCCATAATCAAATAATACCTGCCGCAAAAGATCTTCAGTATTAATCATTTCATCTTGGTAGTATGGCCCAAACATCATTTGCATTTTCATTATCTCTGATTGAAGCCCATCAGGTGTGATTCTTTGCTGAACGAGTAGTTTCATTACGTTATCATAAATTACAGAATATAGAGTGTCACCCATTGTTTATACCCTCTCTTTCACAGAATAAAGAAACTTTTTCAGGAGAATAGATATATGGCTCAGTATTGGCAATGTTTTCGATTGCTTCATTTGGAGAACATCCATTAGAACGATACATATCATATAGAACTTTAATCATCCCATCAAAAGCATCTGTAGTTTTACCTTCGAATGGATTCAGCATTTCTTTTGATTTTTCGGAGTAATCAGAAATAATCATCGGAACAGGAATCGTTTCCTCTATTAATGAAAGGAGCTGTTTAATTTCCCCCTTTGTATCAGTTTGGAGTAAACTCCTAATAATTGGATGATTGCGATTGATTTCATATCCGAGCTTTCCATTCCTCACATTTTGATGCCAGACAAATTGTTGCTCTTTCTTTACTGATCGGGCAAGTTTTTTCCCTCTGTGTCTGTAAATCTTTGATGACTCTCTTTGCGCTGCAACAGCAATTCGTTTTAATTCTTTTTGAATTGATATTGGCGGAACAGCAACTGATTTTCTCACATCTATATTCCATTCACTGTCTGTTTCATTCCCAATATCAACTCGAATTCTTGCTAATCGATATTGCTCCTGTTTTTCCAATCCGGGAATCAGCCAATCTCCAGCCACAATCAACCGGTTATTTCTATAAACATAAAATCCTTGCTGAGCAGTCCAACCATGAAGACCTGCCCCTTGATCATACTCCTCAGGAGAAATCTTACTCTGATGAGGTAGGATAAACGACTTTATTCGCACCTCTCTCCCATTTACATACAGAATCTCTCCAGGCATTCTTGTGGTATATGTGTTGTCGGACATAAATGGATCCCACATTTGAACCAACATTCCATTTAGATAAAACTGTATTTTTCTTGTTCCATACATATATGAAGAAAAAACTAAAGAGATATGATCTTTTACAGCTTTTGCAAATGATAAAAAGGCATTTTGGTATTCCTCATCATCTACATGCGTACCAGGAATTATTCGATCGATTTTTTCCCAAATAACGAGCGTTCCGGAACTTTCAGCCGCAAAATAATCTTGAATTATTTTTAGAGCACAATCCGAAGCTTTTTTCAGCAAAATCCAATCATTTTTAACAGAAACAACATCAAGATCCCAGCATCTGACATATAGTTGATCATCTTTTTTCTTTGAAGCAACTGTTAATCGTTTGCATTGAGAGAATGAAGCCGTTTTAAGACCAAGACCAAAACGTCCTAAATCATCAGCATTTCTTACATCTAACGGATTTTTGCTTCCAGTTTTCATTGCTTCAAAGAGTTCACTTTCTGACATTCCGAACCCATCATCAGCAATTGATATCCAAGGATTCCCATCGTTCCATTCGAACTGGATAAAAATCCTAGAAGCTTGTGCCGTAATACTGTTGTCAATAAGATCTGCTACAGCAGTAGCGGTATCATATCCAAATGCGCGCAGGGACTGCATCAACGATGCTGCATTTGGTTTAGCTAATTCATAATCCTCGGAGTACATTTTTTATACCTTAATTAAAAGTTTTATTTCTGCTATCATTTTTATTCATATCTCTTAGTTATTGAATAAATGTGCGGCGAATAATTATCTTTACTCAGCCTCTTTTTCTGCATGCATTTCAAAATCAGCTGATGAAAGGTTGAGGTAAGAAAAAATTTGTATAAGCATCTCCTTAATCTCATTTGCTTTGAATCTTGCTACACGTATGCCATTAGATAAAACCTTGAAACGAATTGTTGAAAAATCATTATTGGAGAAGCTCTTATGATCAATAGACGGTAAATATTTCATGCGATATGGATTAATTGCAATTAGATCCTCCAATACCGAGATATACATATCAACCCATTTTCTTGTATTAATTTCCGTCTTCTTTCCTCTCAGTGTATATGATACCGGTACTGTAAAACTCCAGTCATCATTGAAATTTAGAACTGTTTCCTCCGTTTTCATAGATTGGCTTACTTTGTTTTGCCTATATGAATGCCCTTTATAATCACGATGACTGTCGATGATCAAGGTGTCTCTGGACAGTCCAAGATCATCAAATATTTTTTGCAGGAATTTTGCATAATCATAACGATGATAATTCGTTCCTGCATAAATTCCGTTAGAAAGTTGCTGGCTCGTAACAGAACCGAAAGGCTCATATTTGAACCAGCGGGGATACTTTTCTGCTAATTGAGACATTTTTTCTGGATAATCGCGAATCAAAAGTTCCAGAACCTTGATGTAAAGTTTCGAAAATTCTTTAGTTGAGTAAGTTTCTCCTTTATATGTAAATGAATCTGGCTGTGTAAATTTGTAATCTGTAAATGACAAATCTTTACGAAGCTTAGCACCGTCATTTTTTTCATCAACAGCTGCTAATTCTGCGTTTTTGTGACTTTCTTTTTTTGGGAAACTTTCCTTTTTTTTCTGAACTTCTGCCTTTTTTTCAGGAATATGAACTGGAGCTATATTAGATACTGATACTGGTGAATTGATAAAGGAATCCTGGATTTCCAGTTGTTCTGAAATTAGTTCATATGAGCTTTCTTCAGGTTTTGGCTGATTATCAAGGGAAGCTTCTTTCCTGGGATATTCATTATAATCAGATTTCTCTGTAGGTGTTGAGACCTGGCTCAGAAATAGTTCCATAAAACTGATGACAGCGATCATTATTATCGTTTGAATTTTCAATTCATCAGACAGTTCGGACTTCAAATCATGGAGAATTGCCGGGGTGATTATTTCCATTCCATCCCCGTACCAGATTTTCTTCCGTTGGATTAATGCGGACTTTACATCATTTTGATATACATTGTAGTACTCGATGAACATTGGATCCGGCAGATTATCCAACATCCATTTTGCGAAACCTTTGTCATTCAATTGATATTCCATGATTCAGACCCTTTCGAAAATCACTTTATCTGATTTTGCTTATCTCAACGGTTCTTTTATTATAATGAACTTTCAGCCCAAGTTGTTCTGAGTACAAAATTCACCTCTGCTAAATGTCACCCTCTTTCCTATGGTATTTTGTCATAAAAAAGAATGTAATTTGAAAATATCATATTTCCACCAGCGACATGTCATAAAAAAAAAATGACTATTGTTAGGAAAAAAGTCGGATTTGTATATCTGGGACTAGTAATCCGGATGTACAAAACAATTTGATGCGGAAAAACAAAAACAAAGGAATGTTCTAAAAATCGCATCACCCAGCATTTCAGAAATATCAACGAAAATCAATGTCGCTCAGGAGATACTGCTGTTTGACCATCCGGTATTCGAGAATGTAATACTCATCTCCCGCAGCATAACGTCCGTAATCAACACGGATGAGTGGATTTGACCGAATTTCTGATTCTGAAGAAGGCTGGATAAAGTGCATACGCCCTGCAAAACCGACAAAATTTACGGTCATGTTTACATTCAGGGCCATGATGGAATCCGGTTCCCGCTCTGTAAGAGATACGCCGTCACCATAAGTGACACCTTCTTCCGCGGCATCCGTTATAAACTGATCCCGAATGATACTGTTCGGGAAATAAAGATATATACGTCCCTGAAGTTCGGTCAGGTCCCTGATCGTACGTTTATTTTTCAACATATACGTCTCCTATAATAAATTTCCATGAAGAGACGTAAATAAAAGATCCTATCGGCACCGACAGGATCTTATAATCGAATGTATCCTATCGGTCAAGCTTTAGCACCTTACCTCTCGGCAGGTTGTTGTGCGGTCATCGAGCTTGTCTCTCACACACTCTTCATAGGTATCTATTACTTTACACCAAAACTGCTATTTTAGCAATATGACAAATGACATGCTTTTACAAGCATTCCAGTAAAATGCTACTCCTGAAATGCGTATGTGAGAAGAGAATTCTATAAAATTTTGAGAAAATATAACCACGCAGTAATCACAATAGCTTAAATTATTTGACAAGATCAGTTGGAATCAGTTCTGTCATCTCGCCAGGAGCAGTGACGACAACGGTCATCTTGGCACGGGTCATGGAGACATAAAGAAGACAGCGATTCGTCTTCAGTACTTCTTCACGCTGTTCATCACTCATTTCCGGTGTAAGCAGATACTTCTGTGGAAAATGCCGCGAATCAACACCAGCGATCAGAATGTGATTAAACTCCAGTCCTTTGACTCGGTACATAGTACTGATGCGAACCCCATCGATGGAGCGGTCATCCCTTTCTCTCTCTAATGTTATACATGGGATTCCCTGGTTTTCAAGCATTCCCTTATATTTATCGCATTGTCGCTTGGAAGCACTCACCAGGCAGATATCCTTCAATTGAACGCCCTGTTCACGATACTGCTCTATCTGCGAATGGATAAATTTCACTTCCTGGATTTCATCTGGAAACGTTTTGAAGACAGGATCATTTCCATGAATCATCGAACGATAACCGCTGACAGGATCTTCATTTCCATCCATATCATCAAATCGAATTCCGTCAAGAATATGAAGCGCTGAAGAACGGATTTCATCTGTTGTTCGATAATTCAATCGAAGTCTGTAACTGCGGCCGCGAACCTTGATGTTATTTGAAGAAAGCGACTGCTTATGATTATAGATTCGCTGTCTGGAATCCCCAACGATAAATAAATCATTCGGATGATCCGGCGATGTCATGGCACGGAGAAGCTTATAAGCTGTCGGACTGAAATCCTGTCCTTCATCAACGATGACAGACTCATATAGAGGTGTTGTTCGTGTCTGAAGATGTTTTATACAGGCAATCATGATCCTTTGAATATCCAGAATATGTCTTTCCTTGCAGATGTCCATGAAAGCCTGAAATACTGGCCATATCGCTTCCTTCTTCTTTTTTCCACCAGGCAGCTGCCGCCGTCCACGTCTTGGAGATGCCAGATAGCTTTCAAGATCAAATGCCTCATTTGGCACTAGTACACGTTCCCACTCTTCCACAAAAAATGTCTGTTGAAGTTCCGGATCCGGGTTTTTTTTATAAGCCTTTTTCCATACATCGTTGAGGTTATATTCAACGGTATCTTCTTTGTTAAATTGCTGAAAATAAAGAACCGCCCAGTTATCAATGTTGTCGATCTCTATACGGTTGAAAACCGTTGAATCGGGACATAACTTTCGCAAATTAACTCGGATATCCTCTGTCAGATTTTTGGTAAAGGTAGTAAAGAAAACTTTCTGTCCATTTTTTAGATGCTCTGCGATCCACTTTGCCCGGTGCATTGCTGTTACCGTTTTTCCGGTTCCTGCTCCGCCAGTAACTTTTGCGGAACCTTTGAAATTTTTCTCTGAAAGATAGCGTTGTTCCGGATGCAGAAAAATCCGCCAAGCTTCAAGTGAGCCCGACAAAATTTTCTCATATTCAGAAATACTGTCAATCGTGATAAAGCTGCTTGATATAAAAGGTTTGACTTGGACAGAATCCTGGTCGCTATCGTTACGGATTGCGTTTTCTCCGTAAATCGTTTGGACGATATCGTCTATTGAATCGCCTTCTGCATACCAGAGCAAGGCGTTATATGTATCTTCAGTAAGTTTTTCTTCAAGAGCTTTCAGTGTTTCGATATCCGGAATTTTGTGGATAACCGGGAACAGTTCTGCCGGAATTCTCATTTGACGTAGTTGTCTTTCTGAAAGGTCATCAAACAGCATCTTCTCCTTCTTCTCTTTTGGTGCTGCTGTTGCTTCTATTTCAGAAACAAGTTCATCTATCTTTGATTCATCTGGAATTACTTGTCCTGTTTCATAATCAAAAGTACCGCCAAGGAATCCTTTTATTTTGTTTCCATTATTCGTTTCATTATGGTGACATGCCAAAATGAACATATAGTGTTTACATCCTAAATCAAGAAAAAGACATCTGTATTTTATAGATACCCGAAATTCAAAAACAACAGTCTTTTTTCCGTTGCTTTTCCAAGGCTTCACATACAAACTGTTGTGATTTGGGTTCATCATGAAAACTAACGTTGACTTGGTAAATTCTTCTTGAACATCAGAAGGAAGTTTATTTAAACTACTGAAATAGTGTTTACTGAAAGTAATCGTAACATTTTCTGCCATATGAACCCTCCGGATTGAGCGTCAACTTTGGATAAAAGTATAACAGTATTCTTCAAAGAATAATAATGATCATAATTGCTCGTTACGATAAGTTCAGAATTATGTACCGCAGGTATACAAGGGTACCAGGTTAATTTCTGAGTGTCTGGCGAACGGGAATGTATTTCGTTGTGAAAAGAAACGATATGTTGTAGACATTGTTGTCATAACTATAGTAACGGAACATCAGACCACGAAAACAAATCAGTGCCCGATTGGAAACAAAAATCTTGTCGGAATGTTTCCTGGAAGATGTCAGTGTATATCAAAATGCTGTATCCAGTGCGTATGAAACGCGGCAAGGGGAAAATTGACAGAGTATTCATAGCCCGTTTTATATCTGATTTTTATGGAGCCGCTGTACACGACTGATGCGGCATTTTATTTGAAAACACAAAAACATCAGCTATGTGGTATGTGACGTACATCTGTTACTGGAAATGACAAGAATTGAAGAAAAATATCCCGTTCATAAGTGGGCAAATGATTATGATTCAGATACCTGTAAAACATATACAAGAAATATATGCAAAGATTTTCCAGAAACTGTGTACTGTGAAGACGTTCACACACTTGATATTGATAAACTCGGAGAAATAGATTGGAATCTGGATGATGATATTAGGGGACTGCTTCCAAGAATGAAATCGGATATCATGATTGAATACTTTGGAAAAAACACTAATTATTGATGCAAAATATTATGAATCATAATTGCAAATTAATTCTCTTAATTCTCTATATAGGAACAAAACAATACATTCACACAACTTGTATCAAATATATACATATGTGAAAAACAAAGATCGGTTTTCTGACAAAAGTGTCAGCGGAATGCTTTTATATGCAAATGTTGATGGGCAGAATCCCAATGTAGACTATATGATGGACGGGAACAAAATTGGTGTAAAAACGTTGGATTTGAATTGTTCTTTTCCGGTTATTAGAAAACAGCTTGATGGATTTATAAATAATTGGCTTCATTAAATAGGCATTTATAACAATGATTGACAATAATACATCAGAAGAATAAAGCTATAACATGTCTCAAAGTGCTTTTCAATTGTTCGTGGATAATCTTAGCGGGCATCCCACTGACCTTCATATTCGTTATCCAAGCTGTTTAATTAAAATTTTCGGGGCTGCGTTTTTTTATTCTGTTTTTCCTTTATCCCAATTCATGACTTATAATAAATAGTGACATGAGAACAGGAGATACATTATGAGAAAGCGAAACCCGGATCAGAATAAGCTCAAAAAATTTGTCCAGACTACGATTTCACTTACAGATATCGTAAACCTGGATGATGCTCTTTCCCGGGTGTATTTCTCATCGGCAGAAGAAAAGGAAGATCCGGCATTTCTTTCCATGGTTATGAAAGATCTGGGGCGTGGAAAACAGTTCGCGATTTATGTCGTTCCTGTTTCTGACGGCCACCGTTATCAGCTGATATACGGACAGAAACGGCTCTACGCAGCTATAAAATCCGGTTTTTCTTCAGTTATCGTTAACATTTTGCCAGAAGATCTGACATTGGACTGGGATGCTGTGAAATATTTGTACGAAAACGATTTTGCTAGCAGAAACTCCTACGATAAAGGAAAACTCTTTTCCGATATCCTGACGATCACCAGGAAAAAATTCGAAGTGCTGGCATTGGAGACAGGACTTCCGTATCACACACTCCGAAGCCTTGACAGTGCCTACAAGACCGCCCGGAAATACCCTTCTCTCGGTGAAGCATATCAGGAGGAAAAAGTGCATCAGGGAATTGTCAATCTCGCAGCAAGTCTTTATAAGCAGCTGCCTCCTGATGATCAGAAAATTTTGACAGATTATCTTATCGCAAACAAAGACGACGGTGTGGAACGTCTGAAAAATGCGGTCAAGTCGCGGGAAGACATACCTGTAAGGGATCGAATTATCGGATATATCAAATCTGACTTTGATGCCGTTGCAGCCGGAAAGGATCGTCCTTTACCTGAATATTCTGTCGCGCCTGAAGATATTCTTACTCCTTTGCTTCCGGGCGATGAAGAAGGCAGGGACAGTTTTACCCCCATGTACGGATTCAGCAGAGACGGTATTGCTTTGTTCCAGAACATCTACAAGGAGACTATGGCACGGAAAGAAGCCGATGCAAAGGCTTCCAAAACAAAAACGAAGAAAATTTCAAAACATGTTCTGAAATTTTTCTATCTGTTATGCCGCGATCAGATGATCCTAATAGACCCGGATAATCTTCTGATCTTGGATCGTCTGTGGCAGGATGACAGATTTCCGAAATCAGCCGGTAAATATTTTAACAATTTCGAAAGTTGCTATGACGTTTATAAATCTCTGTCCGAGGCATATCCAATGCTGTTTACCGTGAATTTTGCAGCTGTTGTTCCCGTTCAGGATCAGGAAAGCAGTGTTTTGTACAACTCAGTTTCATTTTCCTCATATTCGGAAGATCCTGACAGCGATTTTTATCAGTCCCTGTTTCGTTTTATCAGCCGTACTTCATATGGTGTACCTGAAGATCAAATTTCATTAAAAATAAAAAACTATTGTGATGATTCGGAAAGAATATTGATGATGCGGAAAATGTTCGAGACTGCAGACCGGTACCGTAAAGCCAGAATCAATGTGAAAAAAGAGATTGACGGGGTACTGATAACGATTTGATCTTTTTATATCAGATTGTGAATTGTAACCTTTATATCCAATCGAATTATTTCACATAAATTCACGATTCTGATTTTAATATTCAGCAGAATAGTATTGTATCATTTTTTTTATGGTATCACAATAATCCGAAACGTCAAAAAGAAAATATCCTTGCAGCAAATCTTTGTAATTCGGATATTCTTCGTCACCGATTTTTGACGGTAAGTCATCCTTTGGACAGAACCTTGCTTCAGCACCATTCGGCAAACGTTTGATATTGTCCCATAAAGGTTTTATCAGCATTTCCTTGTAACGCGAATTATGGTTTTCCCTGATGTCTTTCAAACTGTGAAATGATGGGATATGTTCAAGCAGTGCTTTGGAACCGATTTTCATCTTTTCTTTATCTGTTCGCTGACTCATTGAAAACCTGTAGGATATATAACTGACAAGAAAAAACAGGATGGCATCCTTTTCTTCATAAATTCTTAATCCATATTCGGGGAAAATCATCACTTTTCCATAATTTTGATCAAATTTATAGGCATATGACGGTTTTACCTCCAGAAAATTCTGTTTATTGATTCCGGAACTAATTGCGGAAGTCTGATTGCTCAATATTGGATACCACATGGACCAGTACGGTTCACGACCGGAAGTTTTTGGCGAATTAAGGTATCTGAATGAAACTGATGCGAGCTCTATCACACTCTGCAAAACTTTTTTTTTGAAATAATAATCGTTTTTTCGATTTGGAAAACCAACTGTCTGTTTTAGCTCATCGAATGACATGAATCGGGAGCCAGTCTCATTTGAAATATAATATCTCCAATATCTGGTTGTCTCATATATAACCTTTTTTTCTTTTATATTTTCCAGACTGATGATGGAAAAGTATTCCAGCCATAGCAGAACCATCCTTGCGGTTAATGAGAGGTTGCTGTTTTCTGCACACCCTCGAATCTCATAGTTTTCATCCTTTAGAGAACTTGAGTATTTTCGTAATCGTACTTTTTTCCCCGAATAAAAACGATATCTCTCATTGGAGAAATGACGAAAATAAATGGTTTTGTCACTGAATGGAAGTAAGACAAAACCATTTTTTTGTGCTATGGATTTTAATCCATGATAAGCGTATTCCGTTTTTAGATATGCCCAATTGAAGCAGGTTCTGGGGAACTCTAGTGCAAGTTTTCTGTTTCTGGTTCCTGGCAGTAAGGAATATCGGTTTTTCATTTCACATATCCGTTTCTTTTCAAGTGATACTGATCCGGAAGTTTTTGATTGATCTTCAATCTTGATTTGACTGCGGTGTTTTCATTATCATTCGAATCCTGCAGCGATTATTAGTAAATATGAATCTATTATAACAGGAGATTGAATTTTGCAATTTGTTTATTTCCTGTTATCTCTTATAAGTGGTTTTCCTTGCAAAAAAATTACATTGTGGATTACTGAAGTTTGTATAAAACATATATCAAAATACCCGGCGGGGATACGCAGGAGAAAAAACAAAATGAGAAAAACTAAAGAAATTTACAAGTGTGAAATATGCGGGGTGTACTATGAAAAGTTTGTGTATGGTCGCAACCGCAGCAAGGCGGACAATAAGTCGGCATGGTGGGGGGATAATGTTATGCTCTGTCCCGATTGCTATCTTGAACAAAAAGAAGCTGAGGAAAAAGCCAAGTATGCGGGGCTCCCTGCGCTCGAGGAGTCAGCAGAATAAACTCCCTGTCCCGATGATGGCGCCGAACGCCGAAACCCTCCGGGGATTTTCATCCCCGTGGTCGACAGGTATGGAAAAACTGACAGATAACCCAGCGGGGAATAAACGCAGGGATTGAAAAAGTATAACTGATAATGCTGATAAAAAAAGATGCTCCGTCATTCTGCCATCGGTAACTTCGCTTCATATGTGGAGAGAAGTTCAAAGAATAGGAGCATTTTTAGAAGTAATTTTATTGACACAATTTGCTGATTTACAGTTTGCTTTGGCGACCTGATTCTTATGTATGGAATAGGATGAATCGGTTCACAAATGTGCATAACACATGCCGGGATGTCCAGGACATCGGTTCATTTCTGTGTCAAATGATGTCTGTCATAGGCAAAACTGCCATTTTCAGGATTTCATTTTCCAAAATCCTGCAGACCCGGGAATAATATCAAATGTAACCATATATTGCAAAGGAGATGCATTATGAAAAACTGATTCCATTGATTACCCTGTCTGAGTGAAGTAAAAATGCGGACGGATTGTTCCCTGCAAAACATATTTTACAGGTATTGAAAAGAAGAAAGGACCTGATTAATGAGCGATAATAATTATTATCCGGCACATGATATTTTTGAAACTATTAAAGCCTTGTCAAAGTGTATAAGGAGTGCGGGATGTACGGGATGTCCGTATTACAATAGCGGCAGATTACAATGTACCGAGAAAAACGGGAATTACTTTTTGAAGGATATTCTGTATTATCTGAAAAGAAAATAGCAACCGATCGACAAAATCGGTATAGTCATCAAAATATTGAGGAAAAAGGCACTCAGGAACATCTCCGGGTGTCTTTTCTATTATTATCACCGGTTATTTTGTTGACATTCTTGTCCCCGTTTCACTGATTTGTAAAGGAAAGGATGATAAATGATAGATATTCGTGAAGGCGACAACCTTGAATTGTTGAAGAAAATCGGAAGCGAATCTGTTAATTTAATTTATATTGATCCGCCATTCAATACCGGTAAAGTCCAAAAGAGGAAAACGATTCGAACCTCATCGGACGAGAATGGTGATCGCGTAGGATTTCATGGTAAACGTTACTCAACTGAAATAATTGAAACCAAAGGCTATAACGATTCTTTTGATGATTATATTGGTTTTCTGGAACCCCGGCTTCGTGAAGCCTATCGCATCTTAAAACCGGATGGTTCACTTTTTTTTCATAATGATTTTCGTGAGGTACACTATTGCAAAATTCTGTTGGACAGAATATTCGGGCGTGACTCATTTATCAATGAAATCATTTGGGCTTTTGATTTTGGCGGCAGATCCAGAAAAAGATGGGCACCCAAGCATAACAATATTCTCTTTTATGCAAAAAATCCTAAAAAATACACTTTCCACTATGATGCCATAGACTTTATTCCCTATAGATCGGAAATAGCGGGCAAAGAGAAGCTCAAAAGAGGGAAGAAAGAAACCGATGTCTGGTGGAATACAATCGTGGGAACAAACAGTAAAGAGAAAACAGGCTATCCCAATCAAAAACCTGAAAACATCCTAAGGAGGATTATTAAAACATCCTCAAATCCAGGAGATCTGGTTTTAGATTTCTTTGCAGGATCAGGTACAACCGGCTCCGTTTGTCAGAAACTCGGAAGAAATTGTATTCTGATCGATAACAATCCTGAAGCAATTTCTGGTATGCGGCAGAGACTCGAACCGGCGGCATAAGTTTAGTTTTATTGGAGGAGAGAATTGTAAATATGCGGTTCTCTCCTCTGCTATTAATAACCATCTGCCATATCCCGGCATTTTTTACCCGATTATCCCCTGAATTTCTGAAGAACTCAAAAACTATAATCCC
>CACYHU010000003.1 GCA_902774215.1 uncultured Chloroflexota bacterium | reverse complement strand
AGCATATCAGAGAATGGCAGGAAACCAGTTAAAAAAATTTCTGCCAGTGCAGCGGTACTTCTCACCTTGAAAGTGGAAGTACAATCTCCATACAACAGAATTTGTATTTCCCATAACCGTGAAGGTCACAGAGCCTTTGCGGTTTTTCTTTTGTCGTTTTTTGTTGGAAAGTGCCGCAGGGCTGTTTCTGGTGTGCGTTGCCGCTCCCCGCCTCTCCATCTGGATTTTTACATTTCAAAAATTCAGATTGGAGGTATTAGCGGTGAAATACGCACCAAGAAAAGTATATATCAAAGAAAGCGGCGGCTATGTGGAACTGTCCTATACGGATTTCTGCCGCCGCAGGCAAGCCGACAAGGGATATATGGACAAGCTGTTTATCCCCGTCCAAGGTTGTCTGCTTGAAGTCGTAAGGGAGCAATATGCGGACTTCTACCGTGACAGGGAGCGGTGGCGTTACCTGCAAAAATTAGATGCGAGGAACAGCCTGCTATCTCTGGACGGATTTACGGACAGCGAGGGGAATCCTCTGGACTTTATCGCTGATGAAGCGGCGGACATTGCGGAAACCGTTGTCAATGCTGTTATGGTGGACAGGCTGAAAGCCGCCCTGCCTTTGTTGTCGGATAGTGAGCAGGAGTTGATACAGGCAATCTTTTTTGACGGACTTTCCGAGCGTGAAGTCGGGGCGAGGTTAGGCATACTCTCACTTTTTTCGTGGGAGTAAATCTATTTTTAAGGAGGTCAAGGGAAACCAGAAAGAAACCTTGAAAATCAACACAAGCAAACTGAAAAAATACTTTCCGAAGGACACAACGCCGAAGCAGATGGAGGAAACCATCATCCGACTTCTGGAACGTGAGTTGCAGAGAAAACGGAGCAGGGACAGCCGCTAACCTTCTTTTTTCGGGAAGTAAATGCAGGAATTTGGAACAGAAGAAAGACAGAATTTTAAGGAGAATGAGGTAAGGAATGAAAGAAATCCAGTATGAGATTGTAAAGGAAATCGCCGTATTGTCTGCGAGTGACAGCGGCTACACAAAGGAAATCAATCTTATTTCATGGAACGGGAGAGAGCCGAAATATGACATCCGCAGCTTTTCCCCGAACCGTGAGAAGTGCGGAAAGGGTATCACGTTGAACGCTGATGAAGCAGCGGCACTCCTTGAAGCATTACAGAAAGAAGTAAACAGCGGGGATTGATGGTATCTGATTGACAGGGCGGGGCGTTTCCAGACGTTCTCCTGCCCTGTCTGGAAAGGAAGATTTAAGTATGGGCGAGGATAGGAAAACAACTGGAAGAAGAAAGCGTATTGTGCCAAAAGGGCAAGTACAAATGATTATCAGTCGAGAAAGCGTTTGTCCCGATTATCTCCGAGGATATTCGGAAGAAGATTGCCGAGGGCGACACCTTCGACAATGAGGGGCTGTCCGCTTAGAATGTACGCAATGGAACATGAAAACGTTAGGACAGATATGGAGGTTTTACAGTATGGCAGGAATAAGAACGGAGAACAAGATTTATGAAGTCGGCATTTACTGCCGCTTATCAAAGGACGATGGCACGGATAACGAGAGTGCGAGCATTGCGACACAAAAATCCATCCTCACGGATTATGTGAAAAGGCAGGGATGGCATTTAGCAAAAACGTATGTTGACGATGGCTACTCTGGAACAAATTTCCAAAGACCAAGTTTCCAGAATATGATTAAGGACATTGAAAACGGGCTGATAAACTGCGTGATTACAAAAGATTTATCCCGTCTGGGGAGGAACTATCTTGATTGTGGGTTATATCTGGAAGTCTTTTTCCCAGAGCATAACGTGAGGTATATAGCGGTCAATGACGGCGTGGACACCTTAAACAAATCCGCTATGGACATCACGCCTTTCCGCAACATCCTAAACGAAATGTATTCTGCCGATGTGTCAGTCAAGATAAAATCGGCGTACCGTGCGAGGTTTCAGCAGGGGAAATTCATGGGAACAACAGCCCCTTATGGCTATGTCAAAGACCCTGCCGACCACAACCATCTGCTGATAGATGACAAAGTTGCCCATGTGGTAAGGGAGATATTCGACCTTGCGTTAGCGGGCAACGGCATCGCCAAAATCCGCAAGCACATCAACAAACAGCATATCCTACGCCCTGCCGCTTATGCGGTGGAGCAAGGGGCAACAGGCTATGAGCGGTACTTTGAGGATAACGAGGAAAACCGTTATATTTGGAGCGAGAACAGCGTGAGGGGCATTTTAAGAAGCCCGATATATGCGGGCAACCTTGCAGGCTACAAGCGGATTGCAGCCAACATGAAAAGCAAGAAACGCCCCTCTAAGCTGCCCGAAGAATGGGAAGTGATACCAGACACCCATGAGGGGATAGTCACGCAGGAGGAATTTGACACCGTACAGCAGCTTATGACGAGCCGCAGGCGGGAGCAGAACGCAGGGGGATTTGAGAATATCTTTTCGGGCGTTATCAAGTGTGCGGACTGCGGCTATGCGATGCGGGCGGCGAGTGCCAACAGGAGGAAACGCCCCGACATCATCGACTGCGTACAATACACCTGCAATAATTATGGCAGATATGGCAATGTTATGTGTACCGCACACAGCATTGAAGCGAGGGACTTATTCAATGCCGTCCTTGCCGACATCAACCGCTTTGCGGATATGGCGGTCAATGATGAAAAGGCGGTCAGAGCCATAGAAAGGCGGCTCACGGAAACAGACCAGAGCAGGGCGAAATCATTAGAGAAAGAAAAGAAGAAGCTGAACAAACGCCTTGCGGAGCTTGACAGGCTGTTTTCCTCTCTCTATGAGGACAAGGTAATGGAGCGTATCACGGAGCGGAATTTTGAGATGATGTCGGGGAAATACCAGAAAGAGCAGCTTGAAATTGAAGCACGGCTGAAAGAGGTAACGGAAACGCTCAATGACAGCTATGAGAAATCGCAGGGCGTGAGGGACTTTCTATCCCTAATCCGCAACTATCAGGGGCTGAAAGAGTTGGACGCAACCATCATAAACGCACTCATAGACAAGATACTTGTTTCGGAACGTGAGAAACTTGCGGACGGGACAGTAAGGCAGGAAATCAAGATTTACTATAAATTCATCGGCTTTGTCGGTGAATTACATATCACACCCACAAAGCGGTGGACGGCGTTAAAGCCTAAAAATTGTACGGTGTGCGGTGTTGAATACGTCCCCAGCTCTGGAATATCAAAGTATTGTCCCGCTTGTGCTAAGAGGATACAGAGGGAGAAATCAAACGAGAGCAAACGCAGGAGTAGGGAGAGGAACCGAAGGGCATGTATTGAACTGTCCGCAAAAAATGACCGACTGACCAGGATTTCCGTGAAAGTGACTGTTTCCAGTATGCCATCTGCATTTTGTCCGGGACGATCACTTTCACCGGCGCCATGGGATCGTTTTTCCGTTTGTCGATAATTTCTTTTATGCAGGCAGTTGTTTTTCCTCCTGCGGGTTGTGAAAGAAGAAGTTTTACTGTCAAGATTTCCTCCTCCGATAACTGTTTTGCTGCGATTAGTATAGCATGGTTCACCACTGCTGAATCCCGGCAATCAGATCAAAAAACAATGAATTTTGCTGAGAAAACCGGAACGAGTAATAAGATTTTTGTCTGATCCTATATTACCAGAAAAATTGTGAAAATGGAGCGGCATCTACAAATGAGTCTTTTATATTGGACTTGTAAAAACGATCTGCCGGATATAATCCATTTAAATTCTGTTTTTACATAATCGGTAACACAGCTTGCCATTCAAACAAAAGATACGCCATGTAGTGAGGAATTGTCAATATATTATTAGCAGCACTCAAATTAGAATCCTTGATTCGGATCAATTCAGTTTTTCCATAATGTTCCGGATGAGACATAACTGTTTTCGCGCTTTTAGTATTACCATCCTTCGCCTTGACTTCAAGAATTGTTGAACTTCCGCTATAATTGATCACAAAATCCAATTCAAGACCGCTTTCCTTCGAGAAATAGAACATTCTCCCGCCACGTTTATATAGAGCATCCGCAATCAGAGCTTCATATAACATGCCTTTCCCCATCCCCAAATTTCCGGATAATATTGCGCTTGTTGTTCCATCTTCCAACATTCCTACCAGCATACCAATATCTGTCGTGAAAACTTTGTATTGGTTTTGAATTACATTTACAGACAGGGGTGTTTCCGGAGTATATAAATTATGTACTTTAACAACAACTCCCGTATCTTTTAGATAATCCAAGGCGTCTTTCCCAGCATCCTTCGCTCCTTTTCCGCTGATTTTTGAAACTACATATCGTTTATTTTCTTTGCCGAGAAATGACGGGATCAATGAAAAAGCACTTCTAATCCTGGCTACTTCATTTGCATTGAACAGCGGTTTCTTATCTTTTGCGCGTCTTCTGCCAAAATCATCCTGCAGGTCCTTTGTGATTTTCCTGGTGATCTGTAATGCGGAATACAGATTGTTCGTCTCAATATAATTGCAGACTGCTTCGGGAAATCCGCCAAGACAAAGATATTCTCTGAATAAAGATGTAAAGGAGTTATGCATTGATTGAGAAAGCGGTATTCGCCTATCAAAAGCATCCCGGATATATGATAATTCTTTATCCTTATACCCCTTAGCCCATAAGAATTCTTCGAAGTCCAGAGTTCTCATGTCAAATTCATCAGTACATCCAACAGGTTTCGGCGTATCATCCGATACAACGTAGCCATTGACGCCCAGATAGGAACCGGAAGCTATAAAATCGAACCGTTTATCTGACATAACAGATTTCAATGACAACAACGCTCTTGGACATTCCTGAATTTCATCATAAATAAAAACAGTTGATCCTTCTATTAAATCAGGAAACGGCATTTTAACCGACAATTCTTTGATAATAGTATTTACATCCAATTCACCATCAAAAACATCAATCAAAGCAGGGTCGTCCCAAAAGCTGAGATAAATAACGACCTGATAATTATTTTCGGCAAATTTCCTGATGGAATGCGTTTTTCCTGATTGTCTTACACCTTTAATCAGAGCCGGCTTGTGGTTTGTGTTATTTTTCCATTCCAATAACCATTTATCTATATGTCTTTGTAATTCCATTTTTAGTCCCTCAATCAAATTATAACAACATTTCGGAAAATTCGGAGCGAGTTTAATAAAAAATTCGGAAAATTCAGGGCGAGTTTTAATATAAAATCGGAAAAGTGCAGCGGTCAAGAAAAGCAGACAATAAAATCACCATCTGATATTTTTCATCAGATCAGACTGACTCAGCCTGTCCGTGACTTCCGCAGCAGCATCGCCGAAATTCCGGTCTTCTCCCGAATGATTTTCCATGAATTCACCGGCAATAATGATCCCCTGTTCATAGTAGGAGGCCCCTTCATTTCTGCGGAAAGCATCGATTCCGGGCCGCTGTCCTTCAGGTATTCCCTCCAGAAAATCTTTCGCATGTCCGCTGTATTCGGCATGCATTTGTACACCGCGGGCAATACCAAAATCAAGGATATTTCCCGCTCCCTGTTCCATGCTGTCCCCCTGGTAGCCGTTCATCGGATCAAGCCCGGCATTCCTTGCCCCCTGGTAGGCTACTGCAAGCATCTTCGAGGTGCTGTCTGCGGCATTGCGGACTTCCTGATCAGTAAGCGTATGATTGGTATCGAGTTTCCGGATCCGTTCTTCGATAGCATGAACATCCGATACATCCACCGAATTGTTGTACTTTCTGAAGAAAGACCTTTCCATCTTATTTTCATCATTTGTTTCACTCGTGACGGATGATTTGACATATCCTTTCCGCTCATTATAGTATTTCAGCCTGTTTGCTGCGGCGACACCGCCTCCGAGTTTTGTACCCGCCAGAAGTGTTGAAAACAGATTCGGCTGGCCTGCGGCCCGGTTTCCTCCGGAAGATGAAGCTGCCCAGGCTGTTTTTCCTGTACCCGATGCAGAACCTCCGGCAGGAATACCTGACGGATTAACAGCCGGAGATGAAGCGGACGGGGATGCTTTTATCCCTGAAGGAATTGGATTTCCCGGATTCTGATAACTCCCTGCTCCGTTTTCATTACCTCCGTGTGAAACAGCAGTTCCCAGAGCTCCGAACCCGCCGGCAGCAGCAAATCCAGCCAGGTTCAATCCTCCGGCTCCTGTAAACCCGCCTCTGATAAAGTCTGCACTCTTCGAAGCAACCATAGCTGCACTGCTGAAAACCTGTTTGGCAACGGATCCGTTGATAGCGATCAGGATGGACGCACATCCGATATACATTGCCGAGGCAAGGAGAACTCCGGATGCCCCTCCGTCCCAGGAAATGTGATTAAGAAGATTGATGATCAGCGCATTTGCCGGGGCGAGAACAACTGCCTGCAGCAGCATTTTCAGCCACTGCCCCCGGAGCCATTCCAGCGGCTTGAAAGCAGACAGGACAATGAAAATCGGCCCCAGTGAAGCAAGCAGGGCATACATGACCTGAAGGGACATCGCTGCCAGATAGAATTCAATCAGAAGCGCAATGATGATGAATATAAACACAAAAGTAAAAAGCATGATAAGAATAGCAGAACCGAATGTAAGAGATGTCAGCATGCTGTCGCTGAACAGAATCGCACCTTTTCCGATCTCAGTCGCGATGCTGTATGAAACAGATGATATCTTCCCAAGCAGCCAGCGGCTGGAAAAGGCAAGCCCGATGCAGAAAAGAAGATTTATCGCAGAGGATCGTGCTTCCGCGATACCGGTAACCGAGCTTGCGCCTGCTCTCATAGCTGCGGCTATTGTGAGCAGAATTACAAGCGGTACCAGTGCAACAGCAAGTTTACTGGTAATGCCGAACCCCTGATCCATAACTTTCACGGTCTCGGAAGTCGGCTTATACAGTTTGTCGACAATACCGAGAAGAGCATTATTGGCAATGCTGATGATGCCCAGGGTCCCCGGATCACGGGAATCGACAACGCATTCACCGCTGGTCGTGTTCATATACAGACAACCGGAACCGCTGTCTCCGACATACTTGATGGTTCCGTCTCTCAGCCCTTTTGCAAAATCATCTTTCGGGATTCCAATGACGGCGTGACCGTCGTCGATTTTATCGTCCAACTCATCGATGATCTCCTGGATTTCCTCTTCTGTTTTTCCTGCTCCGAATCCGAAATACTCCCTTGGAGGAAAATCTTTTCCGGTTCCGTTCCTGAGCTCAATAACCGGCCAGTCTTTGTAGGTGATATTGCCGCTCCAGTCTGTTTCATATTTACGCCAGGCATACGGCATTGAGGAATTTCCGGTTTCGATGATATAACCCAGATTGACACCTTCCCGAATATCTGAAAGACTCATATGCCAGATGTAATCCCGGCTCATTCCGGATAAATCAATGCCACCGGTATCAGACAGATCATATATATCACCGGGATAATAAATAAGATCATTTGAACCGTATCCATGACCCGGATCATATTCGATTACGCCTCCTGTATTTTCAGGAAGTCCGTCCGTGCCGGTTTCTCCGCCTCGTCCGGAAAATTCCCCAGTAAGCCTGTAGAAGTCGTTTTCATTCGCTTCGCTGCCGAAAACCGTCTGTGCAGTGAAATATTTTGACGTATCCATCATGGCATCCACCCATGAAACATAGGAGCCGTTTCCGCCAGACTGCATACTCTGAGAAGTATTCACATCTTCAGGATCTCCGGATTCTTCAGCCGGCTGTATTCCTTCTGAACCGCTGTGATCTGCGCTATCCTGCTCTTCATCTTCAGGCACACCGCCTGTATAGAGAGGGTTACCGCTGTAAACCACAACCTTCTTTCCGGAATACTGCGGCACAGGATCTGTTCCGCCGCCGGTTCCTTCCGGTTCTCCTTTGGCCTGTGCGGTAAGATATTTGGCAGTCTGGATCAGAGCACTTTTCAGATTTCTCCAGGGAAAATCGATATCCACTTCAACATACAGTGTTCCGCCGCCGGGAAGCCCGGTCTCTTCACCAGGATCCTCACCAGCCTCTTCATCACCAGCGGCATCTTCAGCAGAACCGGCCATTGTACCGGGAATGTTTTCATTGACTTTGGACAGTATCCTTTCCGCCCGATCCTGGTTGTAACCGGAAACAGCATACACAGCCCCGTGAATAACAGGAACAATAAACAGCACAAACAGCAGAAGGAGTTTCTTTCTCATGACACAAGCCTTTTCTTACAGATCCAGATGGAGACCCGTCACTCCCTGAGTCCCGGCTGATCCTGTCAGCAGGTTGATAATTCTCTCAGCGATCGGGTAGGAAAGGATTCCGAAAACAAACACCGCTGCACCCAGGAGAAAATTTGCAATTTCCGCAGAAACCTTTTTCGGCAGGCCGAAAGTCTTTGCAGCCTGCGCTCCGAGTCCTGATTTTACAGTACCGAAAACGAAAACCAGCACCATCATACCGTACGCGATCCTGATATAGATATTCGTCATATCTTTCAGAATATCGAAGATAGATCCGATTTCACCGGATCCCCAGGCAGCGGCATATGCTGATTCCGGAAAAACCGTAAATACCAGAACAGCCGTGAGAAGTACTGTTTTCAAATGCTGTTTTTTTCTGATGAACATTCCGGTTCCCTTTCCCGGCCCCGCTCCCGGCACTTTCAGACAAGTGCCGGGAGTACCTTCAAGTTTTTATTTTCCGATCCCGGGAAGATTCAGACTTTCAGTAGTGAACCCGCCGGAAGCGCCGGCGCCGGAGATCACCGCCGTAATGATTTTTTCCGCAATCGGATAAGACAGGACCCCGAAAACGAAGATCACGACCCCACCAAGAACGTTCATCAGTTCGTTGGAAACCTTTCCTGCCGCACCGAACTGCTGCGCGGCCTGGGCCGTCAGCCCGGATTTCACCAGCCCGACCGCAAAGATCAGGATCATGGCACCGTAGGCAAACTTGATGAAAAGATTGGATAGTCCTTTAAATACGCCGAACATTTTTCCGATCTCCTCACCTGCGATTTCCTCAGCAGCTGAGGCCGGCTGGGTATGGACGCCAAAGAGCATCAGCAGCACAAGCACAAACGCAAGGAAGATCAACATCTTCCTGTAAATACTTTCTGTCTTTTCCGGATTTACCGGAGAATTTATTCCGAGAGCAAGCATCTTCCACCTCACATCATTTCTTTATTTCAGAAAAATATACAAAACCGGAATACTGCAGTTATTTCCTGGCGGCAGAATGGGATAGTGCATAGCTGTTTGAGCAGAACACATACATGACGGCATAACGATCGAAGGAATACTTCAGAATGTTCTGCCCAAGCACTGCATAAGTACCGGCTCCGATACCGGTATGAGCAGCAATCTGTCCCGGGCTGTCAGTAAATATGTCATTATCCACGACGTATTGCCTCCCGGTGTCTCCGAATCTGTCCTGAATGTCCTTCCACATAGTCTGAAGCGTCGGAATCTGCCCGTCATAGCATTCGGCCAGTTCCTGTATATAGTCATCTTCAGCCCGGAATTCTATCGCTTCCAGCAGACCGGAATTGGAAAAATAGAAGCGCATTCTGTATTTCCCCGAGAATTTTGCATTGCTCCGGCAGAGATAGTAACTTTTTCCTGCAGATGTGCTGTACAAAACTTTGCAGCTGAAAGCATTCTGATTCTGAAGCAGGGCTCTTACATCATCCCTTGTCATACGCCACAGGCTGTCCGGATCATTTCCGAGCCAGGAGTATGAATAATTTACGAAATCCATATAGGACGTTTCCGCTGATGCCGACATTACTGGCATCAGCAGAAGAAAAAGGAGAAACAGGAACAGTTTCTTCATGGCATTTTTCCCTTACGGCTGAACAAGCAGAGGCTGGGACTGATAGAAGGATATCTTTGAAACATCTCCGAAATGCAGATTTCCGTCGCCGTCGTACCAGTTATAGAAGTCGTAGCAGGTTCCGCAGTCCCCTTTGGATTCGTGCCCCAGCTCGTTCATCTCCTCCCATTCATAGGTAGCCCAGGCATATTCATGAACGATGCAGTAACGCTCGCATCCGCATTCATACGGTTCCGAACAGTATTCCTGTCCATCCGGCCCCACATCGCACCCGCCGCCACAGGTTGAACAGTTGCGCTTCACAACAGATCCGTCTTCACAGCACTGGCCGACTTCATCCTTGCCGACCGTGGCGTTCCAGAGCCAGGCCTCGCTGAAGCTTGCATGAGCGTAAAAGCACCAGGTGGATTTGATAATGATCCCGAAAGCAGGTTCTCCGTTATCCCCGATAACCGAAGATCCGTGGCAGTTGTGGCTGGACACCTCAGAATACAATCCCACCAGCGTGGTCTGAGCGTTGCCCCAGTAAATTGTTTCACTGGAGGACGGATTTTTGTGTCCTTCTCCCGAAGTCCTGAGCTGTCCGACACATTCGCTATAGTTCTGGGCTTTTTTGCACTGACCTTTGACGAATTCATCATAGGTTGGCCATGGCCGTTCGCCGAAATTCCTGTTTGCAAGGACTTTATATGCCTGAGTAAACCTGCCATTGGCCTTATACGAATTGTAGATATCCTTCGGCGTAAGCATAACAACATGGCTGTTGCCGCCAAGCAGTCTATAGGCGGTGTTGACCCGGTCAAGAGCGTCCTTCCCCTGGGTGATCGCATTGGCAGCGGCTTCATCCCAGATGCTGCCTACATACACGGAAGAGATTGTGATCTCAAAGGACAGTCCTTCGATGATTTCCGCCCCGACCACTGTCGGAGCGTTCTTACCGAGAGGTGCCTTGTAGGTCAGAGTTCCGGGAACGCTCCCGCTGACTTCAATGCTTCCCTGCTTCCACTCAATGAGGATCCCGGTGAGCATTTTGACAAGCGGATATTTTGGCTCGGGATCGTAGACGATCGGGCAGGGAAAAGTCACGGAAACACTGGAATCCAGGTCATCCCCGAAATGGCAGGTGATCTTTTTCGTACATCCGGAATCCTCAACTGTCATGCCTTCGCAGGGGCACCCGCTGGTAAGCTTCCGGTAATGGGCAGCGCCATTAACGCCGAGCATATCAGGTATCCCGCATTTATCGTCATCAACGCATTTCTTACATACAACTACATCCGCCCTGGTCAGGCAGGTATTCCTTGCACGGAGCCATGCTCCCGACTCATGTTCGTAGGGAACACTTCCTTCAGGGACTTCCGTCCCCTGCGCGGAGATCCCGGTGAAAATGATGAAAACAGCCAGCAGCGCTGACAGAAAAACGGTAAGTTTATACCTCATGATGGTTTCTCCCTTCACACGCAATATCTTTCATCCGGGAAGGATACAAAAATGCCCCGCGGAGATTCCACGGGGCTGGAGAGAGGTGGACAGACAGAAATCTGTTATTTGTCTGTGAATGGAAGGTTTTCGAGGCAGTTCCGATAAATGATTCCGCCGACCGTCATGTCATGGTTATAGGAACATCCTCCATTCCAGGTGATCCCGACAGTTTTGTCAGTATTCAGCGTAGGATTCAGGCTTGTCCAGCCTTTCCCGGCAATATACGCCGGGACACTGTTTTCCGGAACACTGTACGCGGATGAGTATTTGACTGTATCAATGAATGCGGCTCTGGTATAGAAGTACGGAATATCCGATTCACTTCTGGTGTATGCATAAGGTCTGTCTGGATCTTCCGTATTCTGTGAGGGAATATGAACATACCCGGATAGTCTGCTCCACACTTTTGCGGATTCCATACGGTTCCAGTATTCTGAAGACGGTTCCGGAAGAGCTGATATATCCCAGCACATTCCCGGCTGATCGATCAGGTCCAGAAAGTCAGCACAGTGATCCATCAGGGCACCTCTTACCGATTCAAAATATCCATAAAAATCGTCCATTGAAAAGTCATCCGGAGCGACCAGAAATTCTGCGTGGGGGATCTTCTTCACGTAGAATTCAGCGTTCGCGTCATAGATCAGAGCGCGTTCAATCAGGGAGACCTGGCTGGAATCATTCAGATCAGTCAAAAAGAGCGTTGAGTTCTCACATCCTCCTCCGAAAAAGACAAGGCTGTCTGCGTATTGGTTGTCCATTGCAACCGTAAGGTCATGGTCAGAATGGAGCAGCATGAGTCCGATTCGCATGTAGTCAGAAGCAACAGGTGAGCATAACGGAATATCTCCTGAGAAATGCCTGTCATTCAGGTTATGAAGTTCAAAGGAAAGTCCGCTGTCAAGCAGGTCGATATAGGTCATTCCCTTCGTACTGAACCTGAAATATCCCGGATCCTTATCCTGGTCAGACACGATTTTTACGCGGTGAAGCCACATATTTTCGAAAATGACAGATGCATTATCAACGGCGTGAACAATCGTTTCTCCAACGAAACTCATATCTGAAAACGCTTCCAGATCCTTCATCCGGAAATCGATCTCACTCTCTGAGTCTGCATACAGGGAAAATTCCTTTTGCCCTTCGCAAAGGTATCCGACACTGTAGTATGCTGGAAGATTTTCTTTCCCGGCCGTCCCATTCACAGTGATCGTACTATTTTCTCGCGTATGCAGTTCCAGCACTTCAACGGATGTGCTTTCATCCAGGCCGATTTCACATCCTTGTGTATTCGTGCACTCAATCGACAGCGTGTTTATGCCGCTGTTTTTGAAGCTCACCGAAGAATTACCTGTGATCTTCACTGAATCCGATACGGTAAGGCCATCAAAGGCAAAACTGTTATGACAATCCCGCAAATCAATAACAAGGTTCTCAAAAGCCTTCCCCGTGAATCCGGTAACATCGGATCCGCAGGTGAAATACCCGTCATCGGCGTACGCTGTTGAACTGATCAGCGCAAGAATTGACATTACAAAAAGACAAGCAATTTTTTTCATGGTTCCTCCTTATTCTTTTGCTGATTTGAGAATACTGTATCAGCAGAAATTTGAAACCGGTTTTGTTTTTTCTAAACCGGTCCGCCGATGCCTGTTGCGGCTTCAGCTGTTGATGTCGCTGTCGTCTGGAGCGGATTGGCACCCAGGAGGTTCGCCCATAACGGCCGATATGTTCCGGTGACAGTCGCGGTCGCCCTTTTTCCGGATACGGAAATGCTCAGTGTAAAATCTGTCCTTTCTGCGCTCATATATCTCGGCTGGTTCCCGTTGACTGTTTCCCGGAAAACTTCTTCCGCTCTGGCCTTTGCCCAGCGTGTGTTCAGAGTATAATTGCTGCCTTTTTCGGTTCCGCCGCTTGATCCGTCTTTCCCGCCCATGTCAACCGCTCCTGCCGCCGCCAGGGCTGAAGAATCCGCAAGGGACCTAACCATGCTGCGCATTGTCAGAAAATTACCGAAATCCACGACAACGACCATCATCAGGAGGAAAACCGGAACGGCAAGTGTAAGGAATGCCAGGTAAAACTGGCCCTTCAAATGTTTTTTCATTTGTCCGCCTTTCTTTATTTCACAAACACAGAGATGAACGGAGATACAGGATAAGCAACGGTATACTTCAGCGAATCCATATCTCCTAAATTGGTCCAGCGGGAATTGTGAGGATCGACCTGATTTGTCAGGAGATGTCCGCCCCATCCTTTCTCCCAGGTTTTATCAGCGATGCCGAGAGAGACACCCAGAGAGCTTTCTGTCTGGGTCGCTGCGCTGTTGTTCCGATTAAGCACATAATTCGAAGCGTTGATATCCACTTCCGGATCTGTCTGGGAGCGGATGATCGCGATTCCGTCCGAATAGTTGGTATTAGCGGCTGTTAGTACAGCATGCAGCCTGACTCCGTTCAGATACAGGACATAGATAAAGAAGATCATCACGGGTGCGATGATCATCAGCTCAATGGAGCCCTGTGCTTTCATTTTTCTTTTCATAACTTTTCTCCTTACTTGCAGGCCGAGTCGCATGGAATAAATTCCCAGTTACCGGGTGCCTGGACATATCCTTTTGTCGGCGGATTGCCGAGATCGATCTTGGCGGGATTGGAGATCAGCTGCACCGCCGTACCACTGGAAGTAAAACCGATGAATTTCGAAAACGCCGACTCAATCACGTTTTTTCCGGGCTTCGCGTCTCCTGTCTTATGGACTTCAATGTCTGCGTATGGTGCTTCTGCGGATGCCGCCGCAACACCTTTTTTCAGCCCTCCGCTCGCAGATTCCAGCGCGCCCTGGGCAGTCACGTGAAATGCGTGCCACTGGAGAGCAAGAGAGATCAGCACAAGCACAAGCAGGATGAACATGGGGAAAAGAGCCATAAATTCAATGGAGGCCTGCCCTTTGATTTTCTTTTTGTTCCGTTTCATATCCGGTTCCTTTCTTTTTCTGTTTTGCCTGAAGTTTACAAAGTGAAGTTTTGTATACTGTTCCGAAAAGGCAGAAAAGCCTGATTTCTGCGCAGAAAGGAATGAATGCTTATGCTCGAATCAATTTATAGTGACGGAATTCTCGGCGACCAGGATGGTCAGGGGTCTATTGAATATATGATCCTTGCGGTCGCTGCGGTCGTACTCGGGTTCCTCGTGTTCACCCTGATCAAGAACGTGGTCCAGGGGCACCAGGGTGACCTGAACAGCGCATGGCCTTCATAAAGAAGACATGCAGGAGGCGGGGAGTTTTTTCTCCCCGCCTGGGAAAGTGGGATATTACATGGAGGTAATTCGTAAGGGAATATTTGGTGACGACTCAGGGCAGGGTTCGATCGAGTACCTGCTGATCAGTATCGGTGCGCTGGTAATAGCCGGGATCTTCTTCTATGCAATACGCGATACCATACAGGCGCACACATTATCGATTTCAAATAATTACTCATAAAAAAACTGCTGCCGTAAAATCAAATGGCAGCAGTTTTTCTAATAAAAACACCCTGAATCTTACGGTTGAGCAGACAGGATTTGAATACTGTTGGCAGAAATCTTATCCAAATACATAAAACCGTTTTGGGAAACTTGAATTTGCTGTGTCAGAAGTTCCATCCACATGGTTCTGTCAACTGGAACTTTGAGGTTTTTCTCCTCATTTCTTGAGTTGAGGATGATCAAAATCTGTTCCTCAGCATTTTTACGTTCAAATACCAACAGTCCATTGAAAGTATATACTACACTGAATGTTCCGTTTCGAAGTGCCGAATGTTTTTTTCGAAGATCCATAAGATATTTAATTCGGCTGAACAGTGCTGTATTCCAGTCATTCTGATTCCAGATCATGCATCTTCTGCAATCCGGATCATTTCCGCCTGGAAGACCGATCTCATCTCCATAGTAAATCATTGGAATTCCGGGCAACGTCAAAAGGAGAGCATAAAGCAGATACACTTTATTCCAATCCCCTGCACAGCATGTCATGATTCTTTCCACATCATGACTTCCGACCAGATTCAGCATGCCATGTACCGCTTCACCATGCTCTTCTTTCAGCGATAACAGTTCATAAGCAAAATCCTCGGCATCCAAATGGTTCGAAACAATAAATTCCAAGAGAATATCCCGCAGACGATAGTTCATGGCTCCGTCGAAAAGCCCGCAGTTCAGCCATGTTCCCGTTTCCCGCCATATTTCAGCGACAACGTATGCATCCGGATTTTCCTTTTTTACTTCGGAATAAAACTCTTTCCAGAAGTCTTTTGAGACTTTCGAAACGCAGTCCAGCCGCCATCCGTCTATATGAAGTTCCCGAATCCAGTATTTTGCAATGCTGAAAATTTCCTTCCTGACATCAGGATTCTCAGTATTCAGTTTCGGCAGGTATTCACATCCGCCGCAGGTCTGATAATTCACAGGTTTATTCGTTACCGGATAATTGTTTACAAAATACCAGTCGGCGTATATTGAATCCGAACCTCTGCTGCAGATATCCAGGAAAGCAGGATACTGACAGCTGGAGTGATTGAAAACACCATCAAGAATAATTCTCATATTTCGCTGGTGAAGAGCCTCAACCAGTTTTGAAAAATCGTCTTTGTTTCCCAGCATGGAGTCGATTTCATAGTAATTTACCGTATCATAGCGGTGATTTGTTCCAGCTTGAAAAATCGGTGTCAAATAAAGCAAATTTACCCCAAGTTCCTGCAGATAGTCCAGTTTTTCTGTAATTCCATTCAGAGTTCCGCCGAAGAAATTCTCTCTGTTGGGAATTCCGCCCCATCGATCAAGATCTGAACATGATCCGGCAGTTTCAGGACGAAAGAATCTGTCCGGGAAAATCTGGTAAGCTATTGAATTGCTGATCCATGAGGGGGTCTGAAAAAACAGATCTGTTTTCATAAATCAATTCCTTGTGTCTATTTCTTTTACCAGGAGAAGGTACATAGCATGTGACCAGAGCAGCGGGGTGGCAATTTTCCCGGCATCCTTTTCCCATTGAGCATACTTTTCCGGTGCAAACAAATGCTGCGGAACCTGCTCGGCAAGAAAACCCTCAGGTGTAGCCACAGATTCGATCCAGGTTTTCAATTTTCTTGCATCATCGATTCTGCCATGCTTCGTGTACAGCAAGCCGATCCATGCGGTGAGAAGAACCCATTCCCCGCCCCCGTAATATGTATCAGCCAGAAAGCGATGTAGGCCTGGAGTCATCAGTTCATTCTCGATACGGAGAAGTGTCTTCTGAAAATCAGGATCATCCCATGCAACGATATTGTACGGTTCACAAAGTCCGATCAGATTAGCATCGGAAACATTCAGCCCGACACTTTTTATATACCCGATTGAAGTCAGACAATTCTGTTTGAGATACTTCAGAACTGAATCTGCTCTTTCTTTGTATTCCATATTTCCGCTCCAACTGCAGTATTCTCTCAGCCCGGCAACAATCGACGCAAGCGTATAAGTATGCTGCCCGCCCTCATTTTCCTCCCAGCAGTCGGAACAACCGGCCGGCCAAACGATACTGATGTATTCCGCAGTTTTATTCAGAGCATTGATTACATCAGATGAAGGGATAAGCTGAGAATCCCGCATGTAAACTTTACAGGTGAACCAAAGCCAGGTTCCCAGTCCGTCAAATTGGTTGAATCCCCAATGCCCGGGAACTTCATATCCGTCCAGCGTGAATCTTGTATGAAAGAAATCTTCTTCAGCAATGGTACCGCCATGCTGAAATGTCAGAATACAGGATTCCATTTTTTCCTGATACCGGTTTACTACCATCGCACCCCATTCGATGAATTTATATGCTTCCCGAGTATAACCGTACTCAAGAAGCGCAGATGCGATATACGATCCATCCCTGAACCAGGAATACCGGTAGTTTCCAAAATTTTCACAGGCGATAAAAGATCCGTCCGCAGTCTGTCCGTCCTTTAGAATTTGAATGCTTTTCTTTACTAAGTCCATTTCTTTATCCTTTTACAGCACCAGCTGTCATGCCCTTTATAATATATTTTTGCAGAGATATGAATAAAATCAAAACCGGGATTATCGCGATCAGAGAAGCAGCAAAAACCAGTCCCCAGTTTGTAGTGTGAACTCCCTGAAAAGACGCGATCGCAACAGGTATCGTCCAGTTTTTCGGTGAATTTGTTATGGTCGTAGCCCAAACATATTCATCCCAGACTCCCAGAAAAGAGATGATTGCCGAAGTGGCGAGAGCCGGTTTGCAGATCGGGAGAATGATCTGAAGAAACACCGTTGTGTTGGATGCTCCGTCAATTTTTGCTGCCTCCTCAATTTCTCTGGGAATATCCGCCAGAAAACCCTGCAGCAGAAAAACGGAGAAAGGAAGATTCATGGCCACATCCATGAAAATCAGTCCGGAAAGTGTATCCACCAGTTTCAGACGGTCTGCCATAACGAACTGCGGCACGATCAGACTCATGGATGGCATGGTCATAAAAAAGATAACCAGACCATAGATAAAATTCCTGCCGCGGAACTTAAACCTGGCAAGAGAAAAAGCCATCATCGAACCCAGAAGAAGAATCAAAAGAACGGTGATCACAGAAATGATCATACTGTTCAGGAAATAATGTCCAAAATTGTTTTTCGTAAGGGCGGTTCTGAAATTCTGCAGCGTCGGCGCAGACGGTATCAGCTTTGGAGGAAACTCAAATACAAATACAGGGCCTTTCAATGCTGTCGAGATCATATAAAGAAACGGCAGGATCATCTCCAAAGCCCCCAACAGAAGCAGAAGTGTAAGTATGCTTTGTTTTATAATGCGCTTTCTTTTCATTTCTCATCCAATCCTTTCTGGCCTCCGAAAGCACGGAGCTGAAGACGGCTGAGTCCGAACACAATCAGAGCGAATACATAGGACAATGCCGATGAGTATCCAAAATTGAGATTTGTGAAAGCGTTATTGTAAATATAGCTGACGACCATTTCAGTTCTGTGCAGCGGTCCTCCCTTTGTAATCATTGCCACAGGAACGTAAGTCTGAAACGCACCAATCAGAAGCATAACAGAAACGGTCGCGATCGTCGGAATAAGAGCAGGGAATGTAATATATCTGAATAAAGCGATTGTTCCGGCGCCGTCAATTTCTGCTGATTCGTACAGATCCTGAGAAATCGACTGAAGTGCCGCAAGGAAGATGATCATCGCGAATCCGATTCCTTTCCAGATTCCCAATGTATCAATTGCGGCAAAGGCTGTGTTTGCCTCTGTCAGCCATGAAACGGGTTTATCGATAATATGAAACACATTGCAAAGAAGGTAATTGATAAACCCCGATGGACTTGAATTGAACAGGAACTTGAACAGAAGGGAAACAACGACCCATGAGGTAACCACCGGAAGGTAGTAAAGAGCCCGGAAAAATACCTTTCCGAATACGAGATTATCGATCATAAGCGCCACAAGCAATCCTAAGATCATCTGCCCGATAACCGTGACTAAAGCATAGACAAATGTGTTCTTCAGAGAGAGCCAGAACAACGAATCACCCAGAATCTGACTGTAATTTGATAATCCGGCCCATGGTTTCGGTGTATTGGGCATGATATTCCAGTTTCTCAGGCTGATATTTAGAGCGGAAAGCATTGGGAGAATCAGCCATATAAAGAGAAACAGGAATCCGGGCAGAATGAACAGATAAGGAAATAATTTATCTTTCAGTTTAGTCATTTTCCTCATCTCCTTTATTATGATTTGGATACATGCCGACAGATTGAACTGCCGGCATGTATTGTCAAAATAAGCTTTATTTGATCAAATCATTGATTTTTGCCGCCGCCTCATCAAGCGCCTGCTGTGCGCTCATTTCTTTTCTGGCGATCAGTTGTCCGGCATCAGTGATCACGGAATCGATCTGTGCCCAGTTCGGATGCGCTGTACGTGCTTTTGAAGTCGCGATCTGCTCCAGGAAGATTCCGAAGTATGGATGATTTTTGACTTCATCGGATTCCGCAAGGTCGTTCCTGACGGGCATCTGACCGACTGACATCATTGAAATCTGATAATCTTTTGAGACAAGGAAGCGCATGAATTCCATAGCTTCATCTTTATGCTGGGTCTGTGCAATGATGTTGATATCTTCTCCGCCGATCACCTGAATTGAGCCGCCATCACCTTCCGGAAAGAGACTTGCTTCGAAGGTGAAATCAGGAAACTGCCCGTTGAGGATTGAGTATGCCCATGGACCATCGCTGATGTCAGCGTAGAGTCCGCCGGCAAAACCTGAATAATTATCCACTCCATCTCCCATGATCAGAGGTGAAATGCAGCCTTCGTCATACAGTTTCATGATGAACTCATAAGCAGCCACTGTCTGAGGACTGTTGATATACCCGTCAGCTGTGGTTACTTCTTCATCGGTAATCCCGCCGCCAAAGCTCCAGATAAACGGAAGCAGATTCCAGGCATAGAACCCGTCTGCTGAAAACAGATACGCATTAGGATCTGCTGCCTTGATAGCTTTACAGGCGTCTTCCAATTCAGCCATTTTTGTCGGAACAGGAACTCCGGCTTTTTCATACATGGCCGAATTCGAGAGCCAGACTTTTGTGTTTGTATCCAATGGAAGCCCATAGTAATGTCCCTTCCAGTAATTTGTGCTCAGGGGTCCTTCGAAAACCGCTGCTTTATATTCCTCAAAATCCGGCATATTTTCATCCAGGCTCAAAAGTGCTCCCTGTTCCGCAAGCTGAGGAACCCAGATGATATCGGAGCGGAAAAGGTCAGGTGCTGAACCGGCTGAAATCGCCGCAATCAGTTTTGTGAGGAATGAGTCATATGGAACTGAAACAGCTGTTACTTTGATATTTGGATGCTCAGCTTCAAACTGAGGGATCAAAGTGTTTACCAGTAAATCTGCTTCTCCACTGTCTTCGTTATACCCATGCCAGAAGGTGATATTGACGGTATCTGCAGCAAACGATGGAATGCAGGCGCAAAGCAGCACTAATATGCTGAGCGTAATGAATAATAATCTTTGTTTCATTTTTTCTCCTTACTAAATAAATTTTAAACAGACTGCATGTCGATGTTTCATTTATTCACAATTTTTGATTTACAGGTTTTTCCTCCTTCCTGAATTGAAACGGTTCAATTCAATGATAAAAAAAATAAAACTATACTGGGCCAGTACTTTCACGAATGATAAGTTCGGGTTGAACCAATTTATGAGGGAACTCTTCTTTCCCCTGGATCATATTCAATAGGGATTCCATCAACAGGAAACCGATTTTTCTGAATGGCTGCTCAATCGTCGTCAGCTCAGGCTGCCAATGTTTTGAAATGCTGACATTATCGAATCCGACCACAGAAACATCTTTACCCGGAATCAGGTTCATCTCTTTCAGGCATCTTATAACACCGAAAGCACATACATCATTGGAAGTAAGAACAGCTGTCGGAGGAGTTTTCAGATTCATCAACACTTTTGTACTTTCATATCCCGATCTTTCACTGAAATCTCCTTCAATGACATATTCATCCTTGATTTGAATGTTATTCTGATCCATTCCTTTTACAAACCCGTCCCATCTCTGTCTTGTACACATCAACGATTTTGATGGAGTAATGTATGCGATCCGTTTATGACCAAGGGATTTCAAATGAGTAATCGCCTGGATGATGCCCTGCCCGCCGTCAACATCGACGTATGCGTACTGAATGGGTAAATCGGACTGTCCATATGTAACAAAAGGAATTTTTTTCTTTTTGAGGAAAAGGATCCGTTCATCTTCGGATTGTATTCCCTGAAGGATTATGCCATCCACATTCCCTTCACCAAATAATCTTTGATAGGTTTTCATTTCATCCGAATGATTGGTTGCTCCGGAAAGAAGAATATCATATTTGTTTTCTGCTGCTGCGGTATTTATTCCCGCAAGCAGTTCCAGAAAGGCATTGTCTCCTGGATTTTCCGACCGGTTGTCTTCAGAGGAAATCAGTGGGACTAAGCCTATCCTGTGGGTATATCTGGATTTCAGGCTTCTTGCCGCAGCTTTCGGATGATAATCGAAAAATTCAATTGCCTCTTCAATGCGTTTTTGTGTTGATTCAGCAACTAATGACGGTTCATTTAAATAATTAGATACCGTTCCAATGGATGTGTTTGCTCTTTTTGCGATTTCTCTTATCGTTGCCATAATTGAACCGTTTCAATTCCTTGATTTTGATTATAACCTTACTTTCAACAAATAAATGTCATATCATTTCAGTGACAAAAATAATTCTATATAAAGAGATTATTTGACTCGATTTTGAGTCTTGATATCAAGCACATTTTGATACAAAACCGTCAGCCTGTGTTCCGGAATATCCATATCAAAATGATAATGGCCGCAGTACCAGCGTCTGTATACAGCTCTTTTCAGGACTTTATCCAGGAATTTCTCGGTTTCACAGTCCAGGCAGAGAAGCTTGTGCGCGGTATTTATTTCATTTCTTACAATCGATTCAGGCGCTGCGTGAGTCACTATGTAATCAACAAGAAACCCTTTTTTCTCAAGATTCTCTATCGCTTCAGAATATTCTTCTTCTGAAGGTTCCTCTTCAGGCCACCAGCTGGTCCCAAAGGTCCGGTAAGCTTTATCGATACTTAGTGCTCCACCAAACGTGAAGATGCTCATGTTTTCGATATTGAAAATTTGCCCGCGCATAAGATGGATCACTTTATCTGTGATCCTGTGGATTTTTCCGCCGTTCCATTGCTCAACGGGATAGCTGTTCAGGAGATCAAAATTCTCATGATTTCCATCGACGAACAGTGTCATATAAGGCCTTTCTGTATAATAATCCAGAATATCCTCATCATGCATTCCGCCATCCCAGATTCCGCCAAAATCACCTGTGATCAGCAGGTAATCATCTTTTGAAAGCGAAGCCAGCGTCTTGTTGAGGACGAGCTTATCAATATCGTTAAATCCGTGTGTGTCGCCTGTAATGTAAATCATCTTCACTCCTCGGTATATTATACCGAAAGGCATTCCCTGATTGGAAAAGGAATATATAATTGAGCCGTTTGGTGAAATATTCCAAACACCAACATATAGGATAAGGGAGAACGAGATGTTCAATCATCATGATTTGACCCGAAACGCGTTTATGCTGCATGGGCCGCTTGCTTATCACGGTTATGACTGGTGGTGGCACTCTTTTACTGCACAGGACGCAATCACCGGAGAGGATAAACCGTTTTTCATTGAGTTTTTTGTTTGTAACCCGATATTGGCGAAGGACACCCCTGTTTTCGGACAGCTTCCAGCGAACCGGGATACAAAAACCCATCCATCCTACCTGATGATCAAAGCCGGAACCTGGGGAGAGGATCACTGCCAGCTTCACAGATTTTTTGCCTGGAAGGATGTCGAACTGCATGGAGAAGCGCCTTACAGTATCAGTGCCGCAGACTGCCTGGCATGTGAAACCGCTCTAAAAGGGAGTGTTTCCATTACAAAAGAAGATGCAGAATCTCATCCGGAATGGATGTGCGATTCAGGAGAAATGTGCTGGGATCTGACAATTGACAAGCAGATTGCTTTCAATGTCGGCTACGGCGCAAGCAAACCGCTGCGGGATGCGGAAGCTTTTGCCATGTACTGGCATGCTGAGGGAATGAAAAGCACTTACAGCGGGACAGTTGTGTTCAACGGGCGGAAATATACTGTCACACCGGAGAAAAGCTATGGATATGCGGACAAGAACTGGGGACGGGATTTCACAAGCCCCTGGGTCTGGCTTTCCTCTAACTGCCTGACCAGTATGCTGACAGGGAAGAAACTGCTCAACAGTGCATTTGATATCGGCGGCGGACGTCCGAAAATTTATTTCGTCCCGCTGGATCGGCGTCTTCTGGGAGCTTTTTATTATGAAGGAAAGGAATACGACTTCAATTTCTCTCACGTATGGCTGCAGGTGAAAACGGAATTCTCATTTGAGGAAAAAGAAACTGAGGTGATCTGGCATGTAAGGCAGGAAAACATCCATGCGGTCATGGAGACGGAGACCCATTGTCTGAAAAAAGATATGCTGTGGGTCAATTATGAAGCTCCTGATGGAACAAAAAGACATAACCGTCTGTGGAATGGCGGAAATGGCTGGGGAACGATTCGCTTATTTGACAAAAAAGGGGAAGACCTTGTCCTTGTTGATGAAGTCAGTGCGACTCACGTAGGCTGTGAATACGGAGAATACGACGAAGCCTGATTAGAATTACATGCAAATCATAATTTAAAAAAACAGGAACCGCAGCGTTCCTGTTTTTGGTTTAGTAAATAAGCTTTGATCTGCCTGTTATTTCTTGGGGGCTTCCATTCCCTCGTGAAGTTCAGTGCGGCCGATGCGGTAGATCTTGGTGCCGCATTCAGGGCAGGTTCCGTAAACGACAGCGCTGCCGCGCTTGTTGAAATCAGCGACGGGATTCTGGATCTCACGCTTCGCCTTACATTTTACACAATATCCTTCCATTTTTTCCTCCATATTTGTTCATTTCAGAGCTAAGCTTTTGTTCCCATTTTACCACTGTAAATTTAAAAGCAATCAAGCCCGCACACGACGATCATGTCCGGATTTTAAAAGTCACACCGCCTTGAAAAACAAGGCGGGTGACATATAGGGGAGGGGGATTGTGGTGTTGAAAGAATTAAAGGGTATTATGATCTTCGAAAGAATCAATTGCACCGGCATCGTCAAGGTTAACATCTGTTGTGAAGGATGAGACCGTGATCATGTATTCACTGTTACCCTGAACATAAACGGTGCCGTCTGTTCCGGCAATCGTAACAGCGTTGCCTGCCGCATCCGTAATGGTACCGGCACATTCCAAATCGATAACAGAACTGTTTCCTGTTACGATCCAGGGAGAAGACCCGTCGATCACGACACGGGCATAGCCGCTGCCGCTATCGCCGGCACAGCTTTCATCATCGATAACAGCACCTGTCAAAACGCTGCCTTCAGTGAGATACAGATCCAATGTCGAAATGCTGTCCCAGATGACGTCGCCTTTCATCTGCTGTGCAACGGCAGTGAAATCACAGTCAGCGCCGTTCGCTCCACTTTTTCCCCAGCCGCGCTTATTGGCATTTCCGGTAACACGGAGGAAGTATTCAGAATCTTCAGACTGTTCGATCTCGACATTGCGGATCACAAAGACACTTTCGGTATTGGTTGTGTAGAAAATACCGCCATTCCTGCTGATGAGCTTTCCGCCATCCATTGTAAAAGTCCCCTGACCTACCTGGCTGTCGCCGCTCATGGACTGGTAAAGGATCACAGTCCAGGTGTTGTCATTCTGTTCCAGGTCAGGCATATTTCCAGTCAGGACACTGTCATACAGTCGGACCGTATTCAGCCCTTCGAGACACAGCGCTTCAGACCCGGTTGCGGTCAGGTCCGCGTTATGAATAGTAATATCCGCGGTGACATAGACTGCGGGAGAGCCGGATCCGTTGGAAGTGTAGGAGCCGCCGTCAACGATCATCGTCCCCGAACCGCGGTCGCTGCGGATCGCTGCGGCAGATCCGCCGTTTGTGTTGATTGTCAGGTTTGCGGCATAAAGCTTTCCTCCGCCTGCAACATGGATCCCGCCGGAAGTGTTCTGTTCCGTATTGATGGTGCTGTTGGAGATATAAACCACGCCGTCTCCATAAGAGAAGACACCTGCTCCACCTGCTGAATCCGTAGTGATATTTACATTGTCAACAGTAAGAGTTCCTCCGGTTGCAAGCAGAGCCGCACCGACTCCATAAAAACTGCTGTTGTCACCGCCCGTAGAATCGGAAGAGATACGTGTCACTGACACATCATTCAGGCTGACTTTTCCTCCTGTTACCAGCAGAGCATTTTCATCCGTTCCGGTGGAAGCAAGGTTATCAGTCAGCACAGTGTCGCTGTCTATCGTCAGAACAGCATCATACTCTCCGGAAAAACTGGATCTGCCGCCGGGCATACCTCCCGGACCGCCCTGACCGCCGCCAAAACCGTCCGGAGGGGTACCCATAGGAGCGCCGCCGGGACTGCCCTGACCACCCCCGAATCCATCAGGAGGAGTACCCATCGGAGCCTCACCAGAAGGAGGTTCAGGAGGATTACTCTCTTGTGCAAACACAGAAACGCAAGTCAGCAAAAGACTGAAAACCAATAATATACTCAATGATTTTTTCACTGTAAATATTTCCTTTTCAAATAATTTATTCCAAAGAACGTTTTCCATTCCTTTATTATCGATTTTATACTGCAAACCTTATATCAACCTTAGAATATGTCAAAATCCGTTATTCTATATGATGCCGATCAGACAGACGAGAACGAACAGCATTTAACGAAAGTGAATATTCTGAATCAGAAACAGAGAACAATCGGTCGATGATCTGGAAATCAGGAGCTTCAATTATAATGAATAAAGAACTGAAAGGATAAGGTATGACCAGAACGAATAAACATCAGAAAATGCTGGACAGAAAAGTGCAGAGAGCATGGCAGCCATACAGAGAGGCCGACAAAGAAAAGCTGACTGAATTAACCGATCATACTTTTTCCTTCCATATAGATGAAATAGGCGCAGGCTGGGAATACGTTCATTTTATTCTGGATGACGAAGGATTTGGATTCCGTATCAGTTATATTGGTCCGGGTGTAACCGATTTTGTCAAATCCATGACAACTATGAAGAAAATAGAATCAAAGGAATTTACCTGGTATGATGAACCAGATGAATATACCTGGTTTGTTTCCAGGCTGAAAGATATTGTGTATGTTGAACCGCCAATAGCTGTAAACGGCTTCTACCTGAAATATGATTATTTCAGAGATCAAATTCTGGCAGGTTATAAAAATAGTATCTACGGCTTAGATTAATTATTTCCAAGAGTCAGACGATTGATATCTGACAGCAAAAAGTCACCTGCAGTCATTGATGACAGGACAGGTGACTTTTTTGAATAAAGAAGATATTAGAATCCCGTATTCTGCATAATGATGAAAATCGGTCCGATCAGAACGAAAAGCGAAGACATCATTACAAAAGCAGAAGTCAGCATTGTAACCGTAACCTTAGCCTTACCACCTGCTTCAATAATCTCATTTTCAAGCCGGTCGCGTTGAAGCAGTGCCATAACCCGGAAAGGCTCAACCAGATTCTGTCCTTTGCTCTCCATCCGGACCAGCTCAAGAAATTCATTCATCACGGAAATATCCGGCAGCTCCTCCTTGATTTCTCTGATAATGTCTCCGATTGTACGGTTCGTTGCCTTTCCGACAGCAATATGTTCGCAGATCTGTCCGAACTCTCCTGTCTTTTTTGCTGAAGATAAGGCCCTTTCCAGCTGCTCACCGGATGTCAGCATCAGTGAAATCTGTTCAAGGCCGAAACCCATTTCACGCTGAATCGTCTTTTTCCGGTTATTTGTCGCCTGAGCGATTTTTCTGTCGGGAGTAATAAAACCCACAACAGCTGCACCCGTTGCAATCAGAGCAATGGTCAGAAAACTGCCCTTCAGAATCAGACCGGCGGCAACAGGAATCATAAAGAAGAGAATCGAAAGCGTCATCCGTTTTGCATGGTATTCCATCGGTCCCTGATAGACCCATCCGGATTTCCGGAGACGCGTTTCAAGATTTCCATCCACAGGACGGATCTTATTGGAAAGATCAGCCAGCATGGAAGTAAAGACTGTCGATTCATTTGCAGATACCGGACGAAGATATCCGTTTTCGTCTTCACGAAGTACTCTCTGCCCTTCCGTCTTTCTGCTCAGAATGCCGATCATGATCAAAGCAATACCGGCAGCCGCAGCAACCGCAAATACAAAATAATCCATACAGCCTCCTTATTCTCCGCCGATTTCAAGAACCTTCCCCGCCGAGTTCAGCACTTTATTCCCGACAAGATAGCCGACACAGGCGGTAGCAATAGAAAGAATCAGAAAAAAGGTACCGAGCGGCGTTTGATATGCTTCGCGTGAATCCGGGAAGAACAGACGCATAGCGATCATAAATACAAAAGGCGATGCTGTAATGATATACAGCGTGCTTTTCTGCGTCTGCAGATCCGCAGCAACCTTCTGTCTGGCACGCATGCGGGAACGGATCGTTTCCGTCAAAGGATGCAGAACATCCGCAAGAGGGACAGCGCTTCCCTTGTATTCCCAGGTTTCAAGCGTATCTAAGAGCAGATTGAGAGACGTGGAATGGCGTTTCTTCTTTACCTCCAGGACCGCTTCATCGAATTTCGCGCCCTGGTTCAGATTTGTCAGGATCAGTTCGAAATCTGTCTTTACAATACACGGCGCCATGCGGATTGCGTGATCCAGTGTATCGCGGATAACGGTATGGATAGCCGCACCAGAAGCCATGCGGTCCGCCATATCCGCAAGCGCTTCTTCATATTCAAGCCCCTGTTTATCACGGCGGTCAAACAGCCACATGATATAGGCAAACCATGAAATTCCTCCGAGGGTGATCATGACAACGATGTTGTTTGATGCGATCCATCCGGCAGCCATCAGGACAGCCATAATGATCATCCCGTCACGGATAAACACAGCTTTGGTAACATTCAGGTTCGCCTGACCGATTGCTGTTTCCAGACCGTATTTCCGAACTGTTTTGATAAAGTTCTGCTGCTTGTATGCCAGCTTATCCGTTTCGAGCAGTGCTGACACACGATCCAGATCCGTCTGTTCCGCCTTCTTTTCCCGGTAAGTCAGTCCGGTCCAGATCAGAAAAGCTCCGAGTGCACCGACAATGGCAAAAAGAATGTTGGTATCGATAATAGCGTTATTCATCCGCTGTTCCTTTCTCAGCCGCATGGTTCGGAAGCGGCTGTGTTGTATAAGCGTACGCCGGCATACCGGCATCTTCAAACTTCTGAGCAAAGCAGGAATCACGAAGCATCGGACCGAGATCACCGTTCCTTCCGCCTGCATTCAGAAAAACGGGGACAAGCTCGGGCTCGGGCGTGGTATCCTCATTGACCAGCCTGCCTGAGTATTCGACAATGGAATGAACAGACCTGCGGCTTCCGTGGATCTGAAGCGTAACAAGGATGTTCATCGTTCCTGCAGCAAGATTGGCTGCACGGTACCGGTCCAGATGGCGTCCCTGTTCAGACTGGGATAGCATCATGTAGATACGTCCGAAGACTTCATTCGGTCCTTCCGCATGAAGCGAAGTAAGCCCGTTTTTATGACCGGTGTTCAGCGCATTGAGCAGGTCAAACACTTCTTTACCGCGGGCTTCCCCGAGCGTCAGAGCATCCGGGCGCTGACGAAGCGCAAGCTTGACCAGATCGGCCTGTTCAACAGCTGCGACATTTCCGTCCAGACTGGCCGCACGGGTCCGAAGATAAATCACATTGTTCGGTGTTTCCGCATCAGGATACAGATCGATCTCCGGCGTATCCTCGATAATCAGGATACGCTTACCGGGCGGAATGCATTTCCCAAGAGCGGTAAGCATCGTGGTTTTACCACAGCCGGTAGGCCCGACCAGGACAATGTTCAGACCGGTCAGGACTGCAGCGTGCAGGTATGTTGCGGCTTTTGCCGTGAGCATTCCTCCTGTATCTGTCTGAGTATAATCAGGCAGATATTTTGTCAGATCGAAGCGTTCCGAATCATTGTTTTTCGCTTCATACTTCCGGGTGAAATCTGAAAGCTGAATATCTTTTGAACGGTGTGCACGGATGGAAATCGTCGGCCAGGCATCCGTTACCGGATAGGTAACGATACTGACGCGCTCCCCGCCGGGAAGGATACCGTCAACGATCGGCGTGACCGGATTTGCTTTTTTGCCGCTCTTTGAAATACCGCGGTTAATCATTTCCAGCAGACGCTCGCTGCTCTCAAACTTCAAGGCCTGATGGTTCCAGCCGCCTGAACTGTAAGTCATGATTTCATTCGGTCCGTTTACAGCGATGTCCTCAATGGATTGATCTTCAAGAAGCGGAGTGAGTTCCCCCATACCGAGGATTTCATCCACAACTTTCTGGACAAACTCATCCCGAGGCATGTCGATCGTAAGGCAGCCTTTATTCCCTGCCGATGTGTTGTATGTTGAAAAGACGCTGACTGCGGCATTGCGCGCGTCCATTTCAATTCTGGGTCCGGCGTTCGTGAAATCCTGAGCGCCATAGCCAAGACGCGTAAGTTCGTTCCGTACGCGGGCAAGCCCTTCGAGAAAAGGCGACTGTTCTTTGCTTTTATCAAGAGTTAGACCGGATGAGGAGACGTACCCCTCATCCATATCATCGAAATAATCGTAATCGTTCATAGCAGATTATCCTTTACCGAAAAGGCCGAACAGTCCGCGTTTCCGCCCCTTTGAAGTATCCTTTGTTTTCTTCAGAGCCAGCTCATGCTTGCTCCATACGCTGCTGATCGTCGGGAAAAAGGTTGCAGCCAGTTCGGCAAACTGACGCATACAGTCTTCCGTGACTGGCGAATTGTCTTTTCTGTCGTAGTTTGACACCACATAGGAGCAGCCGCTGTTGCCTGCCCTGGTAACCCCGCCAAGGAAGTCGTTGATGATCGTTCTTCGCGGGGAAATGCCGATTTTTGCGGCGACCTCTTCAAGTTTGATCCCGACATTTCCCTGCCAGCGGTTGAGGACAAGGGAAAATTTCTCCATGGGAAATTCCGGAGCAAGGTCCTGTGCCAGTGTTCTTTTGGTATCGGCAATACAGGCGGCATCGGCATCGCATACGACGAGAATGTGATCCGAATTTCTGAATGATTCCCTGTGCATGCTCACATTGACGGAAGAGCCGACATCAATAATGACAAAATCGAAACGCTGCTTCAGATAATCAATGAGCGTACGCATAAAATCAGCGCATTCATCCGCTTTCCGCAGATAATGGCTGGTGGCCTGGGCCTGGCTTGTAATTCCCGGGATACAGAAAAAGTTGTACCGACCGTTCGTGGTCAGTCCGGGAACAGGGATCAGATACTTTTTCATTTCCTCGCCGATCTCCTTTTGAGCGGCTGCCCAGTCCCGGTTATTCTTTTTCGCACTGTCGATCATGGTCGCAACAGAAAGAATGCTGTGCTCCGATTCAATATTCAGACGGAGACGGACATGACCGCCGTTCATATTGGTGTCCAGGATGCAGACATTCAAACCACCCAGATAGGCCAGGGTAGAGGCAAGTTCAACAGCTACGGTCGATTTCCCGACACCGCCCTTTGGGGACCACGTGGAGATAACGGACCTCTGCCACCTGCTGTCCACTGATTGTGAAACAATATCGCGGATTTCCTGCGTTGAAACCGATGCCCACACCCCTTTTTTCCAGGATCTGGAAATATCATCCAGTTTACGGGGAAGTTCCGAATTCATTTTTTCCATAACCGTCTGGTTCAACGGCAGCATATAACATGCATCCAGTCCGCTGTGAGAGAACAGTTCCATATCTGGACCTGCAAACGCAAGCCCGACGAGGAGAACCGGCCGCTCGGATTTCTGGCGCAATGACTGAAAATCCGAAAGATTGAAACGGTTAACATTCGGCTCGGCGATGAGGACATCAATACTCATTGTTTCAAGATAGCTGGCCGCAGTCCGCAGATCGAAGGTGGCAACCGGCATGACAAGATTCAATACCGAACTGTCAGACGGGCGGAAATATTCCGAGATATTCCCGAACAAAGAAGGTGATGCGAACACCAGCACATTGAGTTTCTTGTTTTCTTTTTCTTCCATCTGTTTTTCCTTATCAATGTCACGGGGACAGATCGTTGTCCCCGTGACTTATCATCTGGTATCAGCGGCTGGACGGAATCACCGAATATTCGGTTTTATCGCCGCGGTCATGGACGAAGGACTCAATGAAGTCCTGCATGGACGCGCCTTCTGTTGCACCGGAGCCGTTCGGGTTCGCATTGGAGGAGAGAATAGCGATCCGCAGTGTTCCGCCTTCCTCTGCCATGGCGATCCATTCGATTGCATCACGCGGTACAAGAACATCCAGAGAATCCACTCCAGCAGCATAACTGTCTTCGGTGCGGTTCACATTGATGACTTTCGCGCCGTTTACGAGTACCTTGGCAATCGGTGACAGATAGTAACCGGCTTCGAGCATCTCGGAAAGTGCAACTGGATCAGCACTCCCCCAGAGATCCACAAATTCCTTCCATTCGTCAAGAACAGCCGAGAGTTCATCGGTTTTTTCCTGAAGGAGATCTGCTTTTTCCATGATCTCATCTGTAATGGAAGGCTGCGTTACCGAGAAAACGTTGGTATCGGCGGAAGCTGAACCGAAACCGCCGGAAACCGCATCGTAATAATCCGATCCGAATTCAACACCGTCTGCGTAACCGAAATCGGCAGTGGAAATCTTTTCGCCAAGTTCTTCCGCGTCAATTTCAGCCAGCGCCTTCTTTCTGGCATCTGTAAGAATATTAGCCAGCGCGTTACCGTAGGCGTCTGCGGTGTCATAAGTGGAAACCGTGCCGATAATATCCACATAGTCTCCTTCATGGATCCCGACCGGAGCATATCCGGCCACATTGATGGTCATGACCACCTTGTTTGGATCATCCTGGCCAAGGGAAACAATCCTGGATGAGAGCGGATTTGCGGAAGACATGATATCTGTATATTTGACCGGCTCATTGCGTGAAACGAGGTTGATGAACTGACCTCCCGCACTCTGCATCTTTGCAAAATCCGAAGGAGTGACGAATGTACCCACCATTGAAGCACTGGAGGATATATCCACTATGTTGAAATTATCCTGGGTGAGGGATACGAGGCTGGTTCCCTGGTTGATATCCGATTTTGCTGTCAGGACATAAACCGGATCAGGATTCATGAGTTTACCGTACGCCAGAATCCCGAAGAATGTTACGGCCAGCAGGAGAATGCCGGCCACAATTACAATTTTGTTGCTCTTCATAAAAAAATCCTTTCGCAAGTTCTGCCGGTTCTCCGGCGCGAGCAAAAGGATACAAAAGCATTTTGGTAATGATTACATTCTTATCAAGCTAAGTTAATTCTTCTTCGGGTTGTTGCAGGGATTCAACAAGAAGTAATTTGTTTTTGGCATTCTGCAATAAGACAGAGATCCGTTGAATTACTTCATCCTGAAAATCCTCACAGTAATTCTTCTTGTCAAAGCGCAGACACATGATTTTGTAAAGATCCAGGGCTCTGTACTGCATTTCGCAGTTTTCCAGTGAGTTCATCCCGAAATTAGGGACCGGTATATCCATATCGGCAAGGACAGCCTCTGCACATTGTTTCCAGTATGCCACCATATATGCTCTGTCTGTATCAACAGGACAGGTTATCAGCTTATAAATCATCTGCCTGTCCGTCCTTTTCTGCTTGCCCGGAAAGATCTTCAGCAATTTATATGCATTTCCCATATTTTCTCTTTCAAACCATCCATCTTTGGGAAGTCTCTGCCATTCTTCGAGCAGCTGTGTCATGGGATATCCGGACGCAATTGCCTCATCTCCAGGAAAGGAAATACGGAGTTTCTCAATGGGAAGATCCTTTTGCCGAAGCGCTTCTGATATATATCCGTTATGTCTGAAAGAAGTAACTTCTCCGTGGTCATAGATTCCGAATCTTCCCGCACGGCCTGCAATCTGCTTTATTTCAGAAGGCGTAAGTACTCGCCGCTGCTGTCCGTCAAATTTTCTCACTTCGGCAAATACAATACGTCGGATCGGCAAAGACAAACCCATTCCGATTGCATCAGTCGCTACAATTATATTTTTACGCCCGGCAGCATAATCCTCGACTTCCATTCTGCGGGATCTTGGTGGCAGCCCTCCGTAAATAACCGCAGGAGAAAAACCTCTGACTCTCATTGCTGCGGCAATACCGAGCACCTTCTGGCGTGAAAAGGCAATTATAGCATCTCCGGGTAATATGTCGTCAAACCCGGTCATCTGTTTTCCAACGAACAGAGGAGCAAGCCTCTTATGATAAATGATTTCATACGGAGCATCAATGGATTTCATGAGCTCAACGATAAGGTTTTCCGCTTCAGGAGCAAGACAGACATGTACCGTTTTCGCATTTATCTGGCAGATGGCGTCAAACCAATGTGCGCCTCGTCTCGAATCACGGATCATCTGAGCCTCGTCAATTACCGCTACGTCGTACAGTTTCTGAAAGTCGGCCATTTCAACAGTCGACGCCACGAAGTCAGCGCAGGGTATGGGAATGCTTTCTTCACCTGTCAGCAGGGAACAAGGGATATCGACGGTATTCAGCTTGTCAAAAACTTCGAGTGCCATAAGGCGGAGCGGCCCGAGATATACACCGGAATCAGCTCCCTTCAGAGCTTCCAGTGCCGTGTAGGTTTTTCCGGAATTCGTGGGTCCGACATGGAGAATAAAATTCCGATCTAATTTTTCAGCGTAATGAAACTTTTCAAAGGGTGTGAACCTCGAAACAAAAGCCTGATATGCCATCTGTAAGTCTTGATTCAGCTGTGTGTCCCGACGGATTTTATCTCTTTCCTCTTGCAGATTTTTATCATTCCGGCATATTTCCAGGACTTCTTCTCTGTTCCATGCCGGAATCATTTTGTTTTTTCCCCGTGCGAAAAAAAGAACCGGCGGAAGATAGGTCCTGAACAGATAGTCTGTCATCCATGGGAACATTTTGAGTAATTCGGTTTTTGTAATAAAAGGTTTCTTTTTAGCAGACATGATATCCAGTACCTCCGCTCAAGAAACATTATAGCGGAAGGACATGATTTTTAGAGTCTCATAAATAAGACTTAGTCTTGTTGAATAATCATTCAGACCCTCAAATCGGCTGTCTTTGTGATATTATGTGAAATGAACTTAAAAAAAGAAAAATTTACGCAATATCGGAAAAATATGGTTTTTTAGAGGTTCTCGAAAAGAAAATTGGAGGATTTATGACAGGAGAAGATTTTCAGGAAGTGGTTTCCGCTTATTACAGGTTTTATCCTGATGCTGAAGTAATACCAGTAAAAATCCTGGTAACTGATGATTTGAATCGCACACATAGTGAAATTAGACCGGAATGTAAAGAATATCTGTTATCAGAACGCCCTCAACAGGATTTTAATGGTCGTTTGGTTGCGCCACACCTACTGGATGAACCGATGAATATTCTGATGAATGAATATAAAATAATTGAATATTTCGATTCCCTCACATGGCTTGGAACAATTGCCCATGAACTGACACATGCAATTGACTATTATCAAATGGCAAGACGGGAAAATCTTGCAAATTATGACATTATTGATACCGATAAGAAATATAATGTTTTCAGATTGTGGTCTGAATACCATGCAAGGAAAACTGGATATAAATTCCGTATGGCTATCATTTCAAGAAAAAATTCCAGCTCTCCAGAAGAACAATTGAAGTTCATTCGGGAAGAAGAGTGGCCATATCAAAAGAACTTATTTTTATCTAATTACGAAAATTGTTCAACAGATTATGACCAAATATACTTTGTTATGAATTTACTGGGAAGATATTCTGCCTGGTGTGATCTGTTCCCAGATTCTTTTACTGAAAATTCGATTATTGAAGATTTGGAAGAGTTCAGCTGGCTCAGTTCTCTTCTTAGATTTCTAAGATCGCATGAGACATTAGAAACAATGTATGATGATTTTGGAGAATTGGATAACCTGTTGTGGGATTACTGGATTGATTTTTAGCTATCATAAAAGTTTGTGATGAACACATAGTGAAATGCCTAAACTGACAGCATAAAGAAGACAATTATTCCCACTTGGCAATATTTTCTTGCTGTTCCTGATTGCTGTCAGTCTTTTCTTTTTCTTCTTTTTTCCCCGTTTTTGAAAAACCACACAGGAAATCAGTAATGAAACCAAGCCCGATAATTCCCAACAGGCCAAGATACTGATTGAAACCGAACAATTCCAGTGTATTCATTCGAAGTCGTATCCTGTTTACTCCAACAACAGCCAAAGCAATGAGAAACGGTATGGCAAGAAGTGTGGATACCGTTTCATTCTCTAGATGATTGATCCCAATTGCTGAGATAAGCATATACAAGGAAAATCCGATGTTGATCCAGAAATATTTGGTTCGCCAGTAATTTTTATACTCAAGATAACGACCATAAAGGGGTATTATTATTCTCCATCCCTTACCGGTTCGCTTCTGCAACATCAACCCACGTGCGACAAACTGAATAAGAGAGATAATGCCGACCAGTATAAAGAATAGCAACCATGGAATAAAACTGTCTGCATGATCCAGTTCTATGGAAGGATCATATATTGGATTCGCGCTGACACGGGAAATATCAGTCAAAAAAGCCAGAACGGCTAAAATAAAAGTCCGTTGTTGTCTATTTATGCTTTCATTAATAATACTCATAAATCTCATGGCTCAATTATAAATGATTTAGAAAACATCAATAATTCGGCAGATGGAAATTTCCGCCAAGCATTTCGGATTGGGAACCCACCTTGGATACTGCTGCACTCATAATTTTTTTCAACAGCGGAAGAGCAATCATTGCAAGCACAAAAATCGTAATTGTTTCGAGGACCATGATGATCTCCCGTGACAATCCGAATTTCTTCTGGAACTGAGTGTTGATTTGTGCAGACAGTCCGCTCCGAACCAGAGATATGACAGTTACCAGGACGATCAAACCGAGAAGAATTGTTATGATTGAATCAGACACCTTTGATACAGCTTTCAGAACCTGATTCGCAAGCTGACTTTCTGCATATGCCGGAACAAAAGATATAAACGCAACAGTTACTGCGACAATATTGTAAACGATTCTGACATATTTTTTCTTTTTGAAACTCATATCCTTTTGCCTATTAAATCTCTGGATGCCGGCTTTATTCCGGACAAAAACAACAATAAGTATTGCTATTTAGATTATTCACAAACTTCTTCATATCTATTTTTTTTCTCTTTGCCTTTGTATCCTGTGACCTATCAAACAGGAAAGGATTTAGACATGAGAAAAAGATTACTAATTTTGTCACTTCTATTCACTCTGTCAATGTTGCTGACTGCACTTGTGCCACTTCCACAGGTTACCGGCAATGCAGAGAATCAAATGGCTGTTCCGGAATCTCAGGATACTGGCATCAATTCATCGAATAAAAAAAATGAGAGCAGTAATGATTCTGCAGATGATGCGAACTCTTCTGATATTTCCGGCACACTCGTTTTACCCGATGAGAACGGAAACTCATGTGGAACCGAGGATACGTGCGGCAGGACTTCATTGGATGAATTGCCTGAAACAGATGAAATAATCCCGAATCAGACATCTGAAGAAGCAATCGGGCTGACTGAACTTCCAGAAATGGAAGAAAAAGATCTGAACCAAACTAAGGATTTCCGTCTCTTGTCTTCGCCGGTTTCATGGCATATGAATTTCAATGTAGACTGCGTAAATTCCGGCTGTATCGCACTCAGCGACAGATCCGCGGGGATGTACGTTTCTGCTTGTAACGACGGAGGCGGTGAGTATCAGAGCGTAAATTTCACGCCGGTGAATCATACCGGAAAATTCATCAGCTATTATGTAAGTTCCGGAGATACTCCTTCTCTCGGCAGTGCAAATACAACTGCGATTCAGAATCCTTCAGCATCTTTCTCCTACGGTCCTGTTCCGGTGCATACCTGTGTAACAGCCGTGTTTGAATCTGAATTTGATAATCCTCCGGCTGATCATACAGAATACAAACGTTTTGAATTCAAGCTTACTGCGAATAACGGGGAGCAGGTTCAGTCTACCACCGCATATGCGGATAAATACGGATGTTATTCACCTGCCGGCGGAGCCGGAATCAGCGCATCAGTAAAAACAGGCACATCATGTATTTCTCCGTCAGCATCCAGTGCTTCATACGAAATCCGTATCAGCAACACAGGAAATTCAGATATCTGCAAAACAACTGTTACCGCCGATAAACCCGGGAGATTCCATCTGAAAAACAGTTCAGCCTCCTCATCTCCGTTTGTGTACAACCAAACGATCTATACAGAAGACTATATTACACTGATCTTCGAGGAGGATCTTTCCGGAGCCGGTCTCACTCCCGGCGGAACTCATCGGGTAAATTTCTCAGTCACCGCTGAATCCTGCAATGCAAACAGCGGTTCTGCCCAATCGAATGTATTCGGACAAATTGATGTCTGTGCTTTGCCTTCCCCGACTCCGACGAATGTTCCTTCATCTACTCCTACTCGCACACCGGTGCCTACAAACATTCCGACATCCACTCCGACTCGTACACCCGCGCCGACATCGACTTACACACCGACAGCTACGGCAACATTTGTCCCAACAGCAACCGCGACATTTACACCGACAGCAACAGCCACATTTACCCCGACATCTACGGAGACTTCAACGCCAATTCCGAATCCGGATATTTCTCTTGATATTCAGATGCCATCAGATTGTTCTGACCCGAATTCTGATGAACCGGATCAGTTCACCGTAATCGTAAGAAATACAGGCGAAGAGGAGTTCTGCAAAATCATTATTTCCGGACCAGCAGGATCATTCTTCAATTTCAACGGAGAAACAACAGAAGGGAATACCCTTGTTATTGACGGACTTATCCCGGGACAGTCGGCAATTATCAGTGCCTATTACAAGGATAAACCCAGCATCGACTTCTACAGCGTCAGTTTTACTGCTGAGGGATATACTGCTGATAGGGAAAGCTGTTCAGATGAACCTGCCGTCTCAGCTGCTGCCGACGCATTGATGCCCGTATGTACAGTTGATACAAAAGTTAACGCCGATATCAGCACATCCGGTGAATGCCATATCTATGATGGAGAAGATACCCCTGACCGTTTTGACTATGTTATTGAGAATCCCGGAACAACCGGATACTGCCTGCTCAGGGTGAGATTTGATGTGATTGTCAATGGTAATGTCGTCAAGTCAGAAAGCCGTGATATTGATCCGGAAACTCTGCCATCGGACGGAAGTCTGAATGGAACGTACACTGTTGTTCCAGAAGAAATCTCTCAGATCCAACCGGGCGGTACTTATTCTGTAAAGATTACAGTGTCTGCATACGGTTCGGTTGGAAACGCTGACTGCTCCAGCCAGCCGGCTGTTACCACTTCGGATATTGCTGTCAAACCGATTTGCGACGATGTCAAACCGGTCATCTCTGTTGCAAACCTGAATCCGGAATGTATTGATGCCGGAGATACACTGAAATTCAAAGGCCTGATGGATGTAGACAGCCATTCTGCAGCAAGGAAAATCAGTGTAACTACAGGGAAAATCAATTGGGGCGGTACGGCTTATGATTGTGAGATAGTATCAGTCAAAAAATCTGTAAATACAGAATTTACGGTTCTTCCTGAAAATGAACGTGGGACTACATACGAATTTGAAAACTTCGGGCATGGCGCAGGAGTTGCCGGATTTATCTGTGAAGCAAAGACGGCAGGGAATGAGCAGAAACGGAACGGTCAGTCTTTATCATTCAATGCATCGGCGGATGTGATCTCGGCCGGCTCAGCTGCATCGTACCGAATCGAATCCAATACAGTTACAGGATCTCAGCAGTGTGTTTACACTCATACAACGCTGCTGCCGAATACAGGAGACGATACGAACATGCCTGTTCTGATCGGTTTGTTCTCGCTGTTCCTAATATGTGGAGGGGGCAGCACCATTGTATTGCTCAGGAAAAAGAGAAATTCTGATTTACAGGATAATATAAAAGAATAAAAAAGGAGCTGCTCATCAAATTGTTGAGCAGCTCCTTTTTCTGTCAATGAAATACTACGGCCTGTTATTCCAGTGAAACCATTTCAGATCCGTTAGTTTCAGCATTTTTTCTTATTTCATCGATCTGAGCTTTAATAGAGGGAGCATTTTTGGTCAGTTTTTTAATGGTAATGTCATCAATCTTTCCATTAGCAAGACGCAGCTGGTTTTCTGACGCCAGCAAATCATCTCTGATCTTGTTGAGTACATTGATAGCCTTTTCTATTCCTTCAATTGCGGAATTAAACCTTTGCGATGCCCGGTCATAGTTTTTTGCAAAATTGTCTTTGAAGGCTAACAGGTTTGCTTCAAAATTTGTCAAATCGACCTGCTGGTTCTTTAGAACCTGTAATTCCTGACGGTAACTGACTGAATTCAAAGCCGCGTTGCGAAGAAGCGTGATCAGAGGAATGAAAAACTGCGGCCGGATAACATACATTTTCTCATATCTGTATGACACATCGACAATGCCGTTATTGTAATAATCATTATCGGATTCCAACAGGGAGACCAGAACCGCATATTCGCAGTTTTTTTCTTTCCGGTCTTTGTCCAGCTCTTTGAAGAAATCTTCATTTTTATGTTTTGTGGCAGTTTCGTCCATTTCATTTTTCATTTCAAACATGATTGAAATAAATTCGACCCCGTCATCTGTCGATTCCCGAAATATGAAATCGCCTTTACTGCCGGTTTTGGCATCATTGTCTTTTTCGAAATATGCTTTCGGAAAAGCAGCCATTCTGATATTGTTAAACTCTATCATACAGTGCTGTTCCAGACTTTCGCCAATCATCTTTGTTGATTGACGCGCTTTGAAATCCTTATAGAATTCAATACTTTCATCTTTCAGTTTTAGCTGCTTTTCATAATTATCAATGATTGATTTTTCTTTTATTTCAAATTGGGAAGCCTGATTATCAATGCTTCCTTCAAGTTCGATGATTTTTTTCTCTTTTTCAGCCAGTTCCTTATCCTTTTCGGAAATGACTTCACTGACCGCCAGATCCTTTTCCAAATTAGCTGAGTCAATCTTGCTCTGAAGATCTTTGATGTCCTGATTTTTCTGCATCAAAGCGATCTGCATTTCCTGCTGCTTGCTCTTTTCGATTTCCTGGAGCCGCCGATTGAGTTCTGCATCGAACTCTTTATCTCTGATCTGGCTCACAATTGACGCGTAATTTGATTCATCCACATTGAATACCGAACCGCAATTCGGGCATTTAATTTCAGCCATGTTTACTCCTTTTTTCACTGCTTTATTCTTTATTGACGGTTGTATTCAATAAAGATATGACCGCTCAAAGTAATAATTTACCGGGATTTTCCGATTTTTATCCGATATACGTTTTACTGCCATCAAATTTTATCATCAAATATCGTATGTCTCAGAACGCTGGAGATAAGAGGTTCTTTTACGCTTTCATAATCCTTTTTTGAATGCCTCAACAATGCCACATCAAAAATTCTTATTTGATCCCTTTTGTAAACTGAAAATATGAAGGGAAACTCATTGCCGGAAAAGAAAGCTATTGACATCAGACGAATTATTTCTATATTGCCGGATGTCATTTATGGGATTGTTTTCACAGGGGCTTTTCTCTGTATGTGCTTGTATCTGTTCGGCGTATGTGACCTTGCATATGTTAATTTTTAGTCGAGGATATATCATGAATCATTTGTTATTTATCAAAAATTCAGTTCGCCAGAAAGATGCCATTTCCGGAGTCGTTACCGGGCTTGGCGTTTTAGCAGTTGAAACTGCCTATCTTGTATTCGCAATTATTCTCGGAATAAATCTATTCAAGAGGGGAACATATTATCAAATTTTGAAGCGTACTGGCGAAGGGGATAAAACCAGTAGCCAGGCAGCAAATGTTCTGGGAACACTGATTTATGCTGTTCTTGTTTTTATTCTTCTCCCGGTTGTCAAAGCAATCTCCACAAAGATTTTCGGAAGTTGACAGATGATAGAAGCGAATAATATCGATAGCCTCATTCTGCACTATTCCGAAGCTTCGGATAAAGAAAAAAAGACAATTGAAACCAGAGTTTGCGAAGCATATACGCCTCTTGTACATAAAATTGCGTCACAATACGATATTCCGTCATTATGTCATGCAGCAAATCGTGATGACCGTATCCAGGATGGTTTTCAAGGACTGCTGAAAGCGTTGCATACATATGACCCATCCTGTAATACAAAATTTCTCACTTATGCCTACAGCTGTGTCAGAAAAGCTGTTTATTCGGGTGTCCGGGAAATCAACGCAACAGGGAAAAGAAATTCATATTCAAATGCAAAGCTTCAGAAGTACAGAAAAATAAAAAAGGATCTTGCTCTGAAATTGGGCAGAATCCCATCTATTGGTGAATTGTCCATTGAAACAGGTTGGAGAATCAATACTGTTCTTGCATATGAGCGTCAGCTATATGATATTGTTTCACTTGAAGATACAGAAATGTCAGATATCCACATCTGACATTTCTGTATCAATTCGAGCATGGCACAAGAGTTTTCGTTGTTATGCAAGTTTTTTTTACGGTTCATCTGGCTCAGGACGGGTGTATTCCCCTTTCAGGAGAGCTTTCACATATTTCAAAAGTATTCCCTCAGCGATTGACTCACCAATCAATGATCCCTCGCTGAAATGATCCCGACGGAAATGCCATGCAATGCATGCAAGAAGCTGTTTTTTGTTCAGTGAGCTTATGAATTCTCCGCTCGGATCGCTGATCAGTTGCTGATCGAGTTTAGAATCCTCAATGATTTGACCGTAATCCTGGATAACGATGTTTGAATCGTATGCCTCCGACAATAGTTCATGCAGCATTCTTTCAAGACCTTGATGTGTAACTATCTTTTCATAAATCGAATATTTTCTGCACCAGTCTTTCAGATCATCATCCCAATCAATAGTCTGAAGCAGTTGGACATACCTCAGACAGAACAGTTTCTGGTTTTCTTCCAAGATTGTTTCAGAAGTTTTTTCAGACTTAGGTTTATTGGAATTTGTTTTTGTAAGTTCCAACAATGTTTTTTCTCCCAACGCTTTCGCGGAATCATCCAGAACAGCGAAATAAATATCAATATCGTAATCTTCATTTTCGCTGATAAAGTCCAGACAGGCCTGCAGGGCTTTTCGCCAGGCTTTATCTTTCGGGTAACCGAATATACCAGAAGAGATTACTGGAAAGGCAATGGAATGACAGCTGTTTTCCTTTGCCAGTTCTAAAGATTTTTTATAGCAGCTGTAAAGTTTCTTCGGCTCATCGGCATTTCCGCCTTCCCAGACTGGTCCGACGGCATGAATAATATATTTCGCTTTCAGGTTGAACCCTGGAGTAATTACTGCGCCGCCTGTATGGCAGAAACCGATTTTATCACATGCTTTTTGAAGTTCAGAATACCCTGCATCCCTGAAAACTGCTCCACAGACACCGCCGCCGGCTTGAAGATGCTTATTTGCTGCGTTTACAATGACATCAACGTCAAGTTTTGTAATTCCCTTTTTAATGATTTCAATTTTGCTCATCGTTTTCCTGCTTTCCATTTTTACTTTATGTAATATATTAATCAGAGACTGTCACATTTTTGAGGACAGTCTCAATATTTTATTCTTTTTCCAAAAGTTTCTTCAGCTTTTCCACTTCGTCAGCAGTTAACGTAATACCTTTTCCCATTTTCTCATGGTTGGGCGCCCAGTCGCGGATATCAAGTTTAGGCGCAGCCCCATTCCACGAAACACGATTTACTTCCTTGCGCCAGCCACTTTTGCTCTCGGATAAAACGCCGATCTCTTCCTTAATTTCATATTGAAACTCAGCCATTGTTTACTCCTTGTTTTATTTTTTCTTATATCTTTCCCATAAATGATATATTGGAAGGTCAATAAGATTTGATCTTTCTTCCTCATCAATCATTTGGAAAGAAATATCGGTTTCATAACCACAATCCAATAATACGTTATACCCCCATATAAATCTGGGCTCTGTTTCTATATTTTTCCTTTCGAGCAAAAAGGCGAGCTCATCATAGGTGAATTCTCGCAATCTTTTAATGATTTGATATTTATTGATAATCGATATTGGATTTAATCCTTCATTTTTTATTTGGATTTCGACCAAAGAAAGAGCATGGTCAAGTAATTTTTCATTACTTTCAGGGCATAGATCATAAGCACCAATCGTCTGCAGAACTAAATTGACAAGGCCATTAGAATATGTTTTAGACCATGGAGTTTCTTCGACAGATTTCATGATTACTTCCCAATTTATATTTGAGGCTTGAATAATATCATTTGCATGCAGCCATGTAAAACGGCTGACTGGCTGAAGACCTTCTCCTTCACCAATATCCGTTCTACATTCCAAATTATTAGGGCCAAAGAAGTTTTCAACACGCCAAGAACCATCATCAGGATTAGGAATAGCAAGTACATAAATATATAGATTTCCCACTTGTAAAGTGACGATACTGGGAGAAGATAATGATGCTTTTAACGGTTTGTTCTCTATTATAGATGAAATCAGTTTTGCCAGATTTTCGTGCGATAGATTATCCATTTTTGAAATATCTAAATCTTGTTTGATATCCATGAATTTTAGAAGGGCATCTACTTTTTCGAGATTTTCGATATCGTCTTTTAACTTCTGAATAAATCCATCATCAGGAGTAATCGTAAAATCAATTAGTTTTTTGTCATTCTTTACAATACGTACTTTTTTATTTTCCAGCATTTCTAATAATGCTTTTTGATCTTTGAAGCAATGAGAAAACCATTTGGAAGGATGATATCTAAATCGATTTTGATCTAATGGGAAAATAAACTCATCTCCAAATTTCAGCGAAACACCGTCATTGGTTCGATTTTTCTCAATTTTTGTGTACCAAACTCTGTCATTAATAATTACGTGCGCTTCAGCTAAAGATTCTCCTACATCAACAGCTTTTCCTTCGCCAACATACACTGGTATAAAGTAATGGGGATCTTTTTTATAAAAGGGAATTACGTGCCGAAGCATATATCCGGCAGGATCTTTTGTCGGAAGTGTTACCCGGGTTTCTATCAGATCAGCCCCATCGATTTTGTTTCTTTCCATCCCTATTTTTATTAGTTTTGCTGTGTTACCAGATTGAAGTCTGGAATTATCGAGAAAATTCTTGCATAGACAATAAAACTCGACCGGATCATCCTTGGAAAATTCAGTCAATTGTACATTTACATCTTTTGATTTATATGTTTCCAACAATCCATCAATTGTCATGGGCCAGAGGTTTGCATAATAAAAATGGAAATCATAATAATCTTTCATATGCACAACTAAAAGGAAAAGTCCGCCATCATTTCTGTAATGCAGTAAATTAGTCCTTTTTACTCTTTGTTTTGGGGATTTATCATACTTTTGAACAAAGTGCCCCTTTATTTGGGTATGTATTCTTCCATCAATATTTTCATTTTTTATGATTTTTTCACCAGGTTTTACTTTCGTTTTATCATAAAGAACCAAATACCCATCCCAAATAGCATTTTTATCGTCTTCTTTAAGCTGTGGATTAATGTTATCGACAGAATTAATAAATACAGAAAGCTGGTCGACTGCATTCTTCTCTATTTTGATTTGTTCCATCTTATTTTTCATAGCTATATTCTCTCATAAAAAATTATTACCAGTAACGAAAAGTACAGTTATTGTCGCATTCAATTTCTTTAAAATTATTATAATGGCATCTTATTTTTCAGCTTATAAATAATAAACTGTTGGTCAAATCATGTCCAATAAAACAACCTCAATAAAGCAAATCCTTTGATACAATTATTAGCATACTTATTTTTGTGTTTTTAATGCGTATTATTGTGATTTTTGCAATAAAAAGAGGAAAAAAGATTACAATTAACTGAATATTAACAAGAAGGGAGCTCTTCTTATGCCGACAATTTACGATAACATTGATCAGAAATTTCAAGATGGTTTGCTAACCCATTTTAATAAAGCTAAAAGGATAGATTGCTGCTCTGGGTATTTCAATATTGCTGGATGGAATATTGTAAATAATGTTGTTGAGCAGCTTGAAGGTATGGAAGTGGTCGAGGACGGGGAAACGAAGATGCGGTACTGTCGTGTACTCGTCGGAATGGAAAAAGCTCCTCAAGAAATGTTGCTGGAAGGAATCATTCCAGGTAAAAATAACATCGACAGCAACAAAGCGCTTGGATATAAAAAACAAATGGCGGAAAATTTCCGTCTGCAGCTTGAACATGGCCTTCCCTCTAATCAAAGTGAAAGAGCGATCCAAAAACTTCTTGCACAACTAAAAGCAGGACGTGTAGTCATCAAGTTATTCTTGAGACATCCATTACATGCCAAACTTTATCTTTCTTATTCCGAAGATTCAGTAATGCCGCGTCTTGGAATGCTTGGCAGCAGTAATTTTACATTTTCTGGACTGAGTGGGCAGGGAGAACTTAACATCGACGTACTGGAACAGGATGCTGCAAAGAAACTTTCGATTTGGTACGATAATATGTGGAATGACCGCTGGTGTTTTGATATTACCAAAGAGTTGATCCAAGCTATCGAGGAAAGCTGGGCACGTGAAGATCTGATTAACCCATATTATATCTACCTGAAGATGGCTTACCATCTATCCCGAGAAGCTCGCTCCGGGCTTGGTGAATTCAAAATTCCTCGTGAATTTAAAGACCAGCTGCTTGATTTTCAGCAAAAAGCTGTTTTGATCGCTGCACATCATTTAAATAAACGCAATGGTGTAATCGTAGGCGATGTGGTTGGACTTGGCAAAACAATTACAGCAGCAGCAATTGCCAAAATTCTTGAAGATGATCTTGGATATAATACACTAGTTCTCTGTCCCAAAAACCTTGTTGAAATGTGGCAGGGATATGTGGAACAGTATGGGCTGCATGCGAAAGTAGTTTCTCACAGCATGATCACCCAGGAACTACCAGAACTGAAACGGTATCGTCTTGTTGTGATTGACGAAAGCCATAACTTCAGAAACAGCGAGACGAAGGGCTATACAGCTCTGAAAACCTATCTCGAAGAAAATAGCAGTAAAGTTCTACTTTTGACTGCTACCCCATATAACAAATCCTATCTTGATCTTGCCAATCAGCTCAAGCTCTTCATTCCTGAAGACTATAATCTTGGCATCTGTCCGGAAGCTTATATCAAGGAACTAGGCGGCGTAATTGGTTTTAGCGCAAAGCATGAAAACACGCCTATCTGGAGCATAGATGCATTTGCAAAAAGCCCATCTCCGGATGACTGGCGAGAGCTGATGCGCTATTACATGGTTCGAAGAACCCGCTCTTTTATCAAGCAAAATTACGCTTTGAAAGACCCGGGAAATGGCAGACTGTATCTTGAATTCAGCGACGGAACTCGTTCCTATTTTCCGGATCGTATTCCCCAAAAAGCTTTGTTCGATATGCAGACGAATGATGAAAATGATCAGTATGCCCAACTCTATGACGATGTGATTGTCAATATGATTGATAATTTACATCTTCCCCGTTATTCCATGTTCTCTTATCTGAGTAAAACAAAGGTAAAAACAGCGAATGCATCTGAAAAAGCGGTGATTGCTAATTTATCGCGGGCCGGGAATAGAACAAGAGGCTTCTGCCGAACAAATTTGTATAAACGTCTGGAAAGCTCAGGCTATGCTTTCATGCTTTCGGTCAGTCGGTTGATTCTTCGAAATTACCTGACTGCATTTGCAGTTGAAAATGGTCTTGAAATACCTATCGGCGGCAGCGGAGCTTTGGCGGAAATTGATGATGCGGTTTTTGCAGACAGTGATTCTTATTCAGATTCTGACTTCGATGCGGATCTTCTGCCGGAGAATTTCTTTGGATTTTCCATGGAGGAATATAAGAGAAGAGCCGGCTCCCTTTATGAAGAAATTAGTAAAACCCAAAGAAAGCGCTTTACCTGGGTTCGGGCAAATCTTTTTGATGGCAAGAAGATTCTGAAAGATATCGAAGAGGATAATAGCAACCTGCTTTCTATTTTCAATAAGGTACCAGCTTGGAACGCTGAACAGGATCGGAAACTGGCAGCGCTTGATAAACTACTCAACCAGACTCATAAAGATGAAAAGGTCTTGATTTTCACTCAGTTCGCCGATACAGCAAATTATCTATTCAAAGAACTGCAAAAACGCGGAATGACTGATGTGGCAGTAGCAACCGGTGACAGCAGCGATGTTACCAGTCTGGTTCATCGCTTCAGCCCGAAAAGTAACAATGAAAAATACAGAATATTCAATGAACTCCGTGTTTTAGTTACAACTGATGTGCTTTCTGAGGGACAAAACCTGCAAGATTCCCATATTATTGTCAATTTTGATTTGCCCTGGGCACTTATCCGTCTGGTTCAGCGAGCCGGACGTGTAGACCGTATAGGGCAGTTATCGGATAAAATCCTTTGTTATTCTTTCCTGCCGGAAGATGGTGTTGAAAATATTCTTCGCCTTCGTGCACGACTGAAAAAACGCATTCAGGATAATGCTGAAGTTGTAGGGTCGGATGAAGTATTCTTTGATGGGGATCCAATCAATATCAGCGATCTGTACAGTGAAAAAGCTGGTGTGTTTGACGACGACGAGGATGATACAGAAGTAGACCTAGCATCTTACGCATACCAGATATGGAAAAATGCAACAGATGCGCGTCCGGAGCTGAAACGTATCGTGCCTGCACTGCCCAATGTAGTCTATAGCACAAAAGCCAATACATTTAGTAATGACAAGAATAGTGTGATCGTATACACACGAACACGAAACGACAATGATGTATTGTCCTGGATGGATAAGTACAACAATATCATCACAAACTCACAATTCAAGATTCTTCGTGCTGCTGCCTGCGATTATGACTGTAAACCGCTTCCGAGAATGGAAGAACATTTTAATATTCTGAAAATCGCGGTCGAAAAAATAGCTGAAGAAGAACACACATCTGCATCCGGAACACTTGGTCGGAAAGCTGGTGTGCGGTTCCGTACATACACAAAACTGGAACGTTTTTTAGAAGAGACAGAAGGGCAGCTATTAGTTTCTGAAGAATATAAAGAACAGGTCAAAATGGCACATGATGAGATCTATAAATATCCCTTGAAAGAAGGAGCACGGGATATCCTTTCAAGACAATTGAAATCAGAACTATCAGATCTGGAATTTGCTGATATCGTAATTAATCTGCGCAATGAAAAACGATTGTGCATTATTGAAAATGATGAAACCCAAAATACCGTACAGCAGATAATCTGCTCAATGGGACTTGTCGCGGAATAAAGAACAGGAGGTATCGATGAAACAGATGACTCGGCAGGAATTTGCATCATATGTAAAGGATTTTGATTTCAGCGGCCTGTTCATTGAACTGGGGTGGAATTACCCGACTCACAAGATTCGGCCGATACAGATCAAGGATGAAATCTTTACCTTAGAACCAGTTGCCGAACAATCCGGTTTTTTGATTATCGTTGTGAAGTCCCAAAGCGGAGAAATCCCCTATTATGCTGTCCGCTCCAGGATTGACAATGAGGTACGAAAACTCACCAAAGAACATCTTTTGATATTCATTGATCGCAGAAGGTCTACTCAGGTCTGGCTGTATGGCTACCAATCAGCGGGAAAATCACGGAAAGCGGAAGTCACTTGGAATAAATACCAGGATCCTGAAAGACTCTATCAACGAACTTCCGGGCTGTTTTTCGGTATCAATGAACAGGATAATATCCGAATATATGATGTGATTCAGCGGATGCAATCTAACTTCGCTACCAATTCTGAAAAAGTAACGAAAAAATTTTATGATGGATTTAAGAAAGAGCATACTAAGTTCATGAAAGCCATGGATGGTATTTCAGAAGAAGGCGATCGTGAATGGTATGCATCCATTATGCTTAACCGTTTGATGTTCTGTTACTTTATGCAGAAGCGAGGTTTTCTTAATCAGGATCGGGATTATTTGAAAAACAAACTAATGGAATGCCGGGATAAATACGGCGAGAATAAATTCTTTTCATTCTATCGCAATTTTTTACTGACACTTTTCCATAAAGGACTCGCCCGACCGGAGCATGACAAGGAAACAACAGAACTTCTTGGTCGTATTCCCTATTTGAATGGCGGTTTGTTTGATGTCCACAAACTTGAACAGACTTATCCGAAGATCACCATTGATGACAGTGCTTTTGATTCAGTTTTTGCATTATTTGATGCATATGAATGGCACCTGGACAGCCGGGAATGCGCTTCTGGCAACGAGATTTCCCCCGATGTTCTCGGTTACATCTTTGAAAAGTACATTAATGATCGAGCGGAGATGGGTGCTTATTACACTCAGGAGGATATTACAGAATATATTAGCCGTAACTGCATCATACCTTTCCTCTTCAATAAAGTCCGGGAGAAATATGCTGATTTCTTTGACCCAGATCGCGAACTATGGACAATGTTGAAAGAAAGCGGAGATAAATATATTTTTGATGCAGTAAAAAAGGGCTGTGAAATAGAAAAGCTGCCGGATCATATCGAAATCGGTCTAGATGCTGAAGAACCAAATTTACTGGATCGTCGTTCTTGTTGGAATGAACCAGCTGATGAAAAATACGCCCTGCCAACGGAAATCTGGCGGGAGACAGTTGAAAGAAGACGGCGATACAAGACGATCAAAGCAAAAATAGAGGCTGGAGAGATTCATGAAATTCAGGACTTCATCACCTGGAACCTTGATATATGTTCATTTGCACAGGATGCCATAGAAACACTGGATGATCCGGCATTTATCCGTGCCATGTATACCGCTATCTCAGAAATAACTGTATTGGACCCCACGTGTGGTTCCGGAGCGTTTTTATTTGCTGCGCTGAATATATTGGAACCACTTTATGATTCCTGTCTGAACCGGATGGAGGATTTTCTGGAAAATGGGCAATGGTTGCCCAATAATGCGAAAAAGCTATTCAAAGAGACAATTGATAAGAAAAACGCGCATCCGAATAAGCAGTATTTTATCTTTAAGTCGATAATACTCAATAATCTATACGGCGTAGATATTATGAAAGAAGCCGTGGAAACTGCAAAACTTCGTTTGTTCTTGAAGCTGGTATCAACAGCAGAACCAGACTATAACAAACAGAACATTGGGATTGAACCATTGCCGGATATAGACTTCAACATCAAAAGCGGGAATACACTTGTTGGGTATGCAACGGAAGAAGCTGTTGATATAGCTTTGAATACCACTGTAGAAGGCCTCCTGAAAAAAGCCGAAGTACAGGAAAACTTGCAAAATCTTTCTAAAGCGATGCTCCGTTTTAAGCAAAACCAACTTGAAGAATCCAATCACAGTGATTTTCTTGCAATTAAAGAGGAATTATTCCGGCGTCAGAAAGAAGTCAATGATATTTTGGACAATACGCTTTGGCAGGACGGAAATAACAAAGAACCATTCGACTTATGGCTAAAAAAGGCGCAACCCTTCCACTGGATAGCGGAATTCTATCGAATTCTGGATACAAAAAACGGAAATAGTGGTTTTGATGTAATTATTGGTAATCCGCCATATGTTGAATATTCCAAAGTAAAAAAGGAGTATCAACTTTATGGTTATGAAACCATTGAATCCGGTAATCTTTATGCCTATGTCATCGAACGCAGTTTGAACTTGATGCATGAGAACTCAACCATTGGCATGATTACTCAGATGTCAGGTTATTGCACGCCTCGAATGAAATCATATCAAAACTATCTATTTAATCGAACATCATTTAATTACATTTCATTCTTCGATGATCGCCCCGGAAAATTGTTTGATATCGAGGATATTCGAGTCGCAATATTACTTGCATCTAAAGGAAATACGACAATAAATAATACATTCACCACTCGATATAACAAGTTTAAAACTGAGGCAAGAGAAAATGTGTTCACGAATCTTTCGTATTTTCCGGGTACGTCATCCAAACATGAAGGGATCGTCCTAAAAATTGATTCGCCTATCAGTAACAGTATTTCTGAAAAAATATGGGGTCATAAACGAAATATTGGGTCATATTTCTCGACATTAAAAAATGATAACTATGTGTATTACGGTTATGGGTTTCGATATTTTGGGAAAATACTCAATCATGTATCTGCTTTTATAAGTGAAACTGGTGCCCGTTCTACAGGAGATAAATATTTATATTTCATGCCTCCTTATGCACGAGAAATTTTTTCTGCCATTATGAATTCGACATTATTCTATTGGCATTACGTCAATTATAGCGATGGCCATAATTTTACTAAAAATGTTATAGCTGCATTCCCTTTCACTTACCCAGAGGAAGAAATTAGAGATAAATTATTACGTTTATCAAATGAACTCATGACAGATTTAAAGAAAAATGCGACCATGAAGGGAACTAACCGGAAAACCACCGGATATGTTGAGTATGAAGAGTATCATCCTAAAAAATCTAAAGCAATAATCGATAAAATTGATGCTGTGTTAGCGGAATACTATGGCTTTACACAGGAAGAGTTGGATTACATTATCAATTATGACATCAGATTCCGGATGGGGTTGGATGCGAATGATGATGATGGTGAATGATATCGTAACTGTTGGCAATACTGCTTTATTAGGGCTGCCAAAATCCGCTTATTTCTGTTCAGAACGATTTCAACCTAGTGCTGTGTTTGCCTCTTATGACTGGGCAAAACAAATGAGGTCAGAAAAGCACTGCGTCATTTCCGGATTCCAAAGTCGTATTGAAAGTGATGTGTTGGAAATACTGCTTCGGGAAAACTCACCCGTAATTTTGGTTCTTGCCAGGAGTATTTATAGGAAGATTCCGGTGGAATATCAATCCGCTGTTGATAAAGGAAATATGTTGATACTCTCCCCTTTTCCTGCCGGAGTTTATCGCGTAAACAGCAAAACCAGTTATAAACGAAACTGTTGGATCATGCAAAATACCGACAACATCGTCATTGGCAGTCTTACTTCTGGCGGTAATCTGGAAAGAGCGGTCAAAACAACAGGGAAAAATCCAACAATTTTAGCTGATGCTGATAACCTGTAGTTGTTTACAAACAGGAGATTCATATGATCGATAACGAAAAATTCAATTACTTGCTCTCCCGATATAAAAACAGTTTTCAGAATTGTTGGAAAGGTGAAGCATATAAATGGGAAGCTGTAAAATGTTTCCGGGATAATTGGAATATTGATGCAGAAGATTTTGGTGAAATGTTTAAAAAAGCTACAGCCAGAACGCTAAATCTATTAGCATCCGGTTATTCCTTCCCTCGGGGAATGATTATTGAGTTTGCAAATAAAGATGTAGAAGCTACCAGATCAATGTTTCGAAATCTGTTTGATGAATCGCAAGATTTAGAACTCCGGGTAGAGTCTTTTCGAAATTCAAGTGAAGAATTGAGATCAAAATATGATGATGGCAGCTGGAAAAATCATTTTCAAAATACGAATGCTATCAGCGTATATTTATGGCTCAGATATCCGGATAAGTATTACATTTACCAATATAAATATATTCGATCAGCTGCAAATGAACTGGGATCAGATTATAAACCAAAGGGAAATGGCTCTGTTGACGTTATGATCGGTGGCTTTCGGATGTGTGATGAGATATGTGCAAAACTCTGTGCAGACGATGAAATTCGCGTTTTGCTTCGGAATGTTTTGACAGACAAATGCTATCATGATCCTGAATTGAAAACGCTTACTGTCGATTTTGTCCATTATCTCGGGAGCTATTATTTGTATGAGAATAAAGCTCAAAAGGCAGAAGAAGATTGGATTCCTAAAAACTATGATTCTCCGCTCACAGTCGATGATTGGAAGGAATTACTTACAGACCCATCCATATTTACCCTGACCAGCCTGCAAATAATGAAACGCATGAAAGATTATGGTGGCCAAGCTTCCTGCACTCAGCTTTCAGTAAAGTATGGTGAGAGCGCTAATTTTTATAATACTGGATCCACATCGTTAGCTCAAAAAGTCGCTGATAAGAAAAATCTCTCAACAATTGAGATCAGACCAGGTGAATTTAAAACATGGCCCATCCTCTATACAGGAAAACCAGCAGGAAAAGATGATGCCGGTGTATTCATTTGGCGTCTCCGGGATGAACTGAACGCAGCTCTGGATCAGATTGATTTATCAAATGTACCACTCTATGCTGTTCCTGATCAAACCTCTGATTTGCAAAGGTACTGGTGGTTGACTGCCAATCCCAAAATCTGGAGTTGGTCTGATATTCGAATTGGTGAAGAACAGAGCTATACACTTTACAACGAAAATGGCAATAAACGCCGGATTTTCCAGAATTTTCTTGACGCAAAATCAGGAGACATAGTCATCGGGTATGAGGCAAATCCTGTAAAAAAGATTGTCGCAATTGGACAGATCACAAGAGAAAATGATGGGAAAGAGATTCATTTTTCCAAAATGGAAGGACTCGTGAATCCGGTTGATTATTCGGTTCTAAAAGAAGCGCCAGAACTGGAAAAGATGGAATTTATGGTTCAATCCAACGGCAGCCTGTTCAAATTAACGCAAGGGGAATATGACTTCATAATGGATATTATCCGTGAAGAGAATCCAGTACAAAAAGTCGATATAGTCCGGCCCAAATATACAAAAGATGAATTTCTAAACAGTGTTTACATGGATGCCAGTCGTCTTGATATTCTTATGGCTCTTCTAAAAACGAAAAAGAACTTGATTCTCGAAGGCCCTCCGGGAGTTGGAAAAACATTCTCAGCAAAAAGGCTTGCATATGCGATGATGGGAGAAATTGATGAATCCAGAATTGAAATGGTTCAATTTCACCAGAATTATTCATATGAGGATTTCGTTATGGGATACCGGCCGGACGGGGCTGAATTCAAATTAACCGATGGTATTTTTTATCGGTTTTGTCAAACCGCAGCTAATCATCCGGAGCAGGATTATTTCTTTATCATAGATGAAATCAATCGTGGAAATCTAAGTAAAGTTTTCGGAGAGCTTTTAATGCTGATTGAGGCTCCGTATAGAGAGACAAAAGTTACTCTTGCATACAGTGGAATGACATTTTCTATTCCGAAAAATCTGTACATTATTGGCTTAATGAATACTGCTGATCGCAGCCTTGCAATGATTGATTATGCACTTCGTCGCCGTTTCAGCTTTTATTACATGGATCCTGGCTTCAATTCAGAAGGCTTTTTGAAATATCAAAACAATCTGGACAATGAAACCTTCGATGCCTTGATTTCTCAAATCAAGCGGTTAAACAAAGAAATTGTTGAAGATAAATCTCTTGGACGGGGATTCCAGATTGGGCATAGCTATTTCTGCGGCCGGGAAGATCTTGGCTATACTGATGAATGGTTACGAGCTGTCGTTGAGTTCGATATTCTCCCAACTCTTGGCGAATATTGGTTTGATGAGCCCGATAAAGTCACAAAATGGGAAAATAATCTTCGCGGTGTTTTCGATGACTAAAGATAAATCTATCTTTATCAAAAACATCTACTATATGCTATCCTATGCTTTTCAGGTGCTCAAGCAATCTACCTATGATGAAATAGCAGCTGAAGATTTTGACAAAGCAGAAGATCTGTTTGCTGCTATTTTGGCTAAAGGAATTGCGAGACAATTGAAGCAAGGGCTTTTTCGGACCTACGTTACGAAAAACGAAACTCTTTCTGTAATGCGTGGAAAACTGAATATGCCCGGTACGATTCGCAATCAGATCCAGCGCAAACAGAAACTTGACTGCGAATTTGACGAGCTTTCGGTCAACAATCGGTACAATCAGATCCTGAAAACTACCATCCATTATCTTCTCAGGGCAGATGGAGTAGATTCTGATCGAAAATTTGCATTGAAAAAACTTCTCGTTTTTTTTGATGAAATAGATTTACTGGATCCTTCTCTAATTCAATGGGGACAATTGCTTTATGAGCGAAACAATAAGAATTATGAGTTGCTTCTGAATATATGCTATTTTATCCTGGCAGGGATGCTCCAGACAACCGAGAAGGGAGAGTACAAAATGATGTCTTTCTCGGATGATCATATGGCCCGGCTGTATGAAAAATTTATTCTTGAATTTTACCGAGAACATCATACATACTTGTCTGAAATTAAAGCTGCTCAGATCAAGTGGGATATCATTGGAGATGAAAGTGCTCCTCTGATCCGTTTTCTGCCAGTCATGCAGACTGATATTATGCTAAGACTAAATAAAAAAATTCTTATCATTGATGCAAAATATTACGGAAAAACTTTACAACAGCAGTACGATAAATATACGCTGCATTCCGCCAATGTCTACCAGATTCTTTCCTATGTAAAAAATCAAGACTCCCAAAGAACTGGCGACGTAGGCGGTCTCCTGCTATATGCTAAAACAGACGAGCCAATAACTCCAGATGGTTTTGTAAATATCGGAGGAAATATGATAGGGGCAAAAACCCTTGATCTTAATGTGAATTTTAAAATAATTGCAGATCAACTCAACAAAATTGCATATAGCTTCTTCCAAATTGAGCCGTGAAAATCGATATTTATACGGCTATTTTATTGGTATATGCCTCATAATAATTCTGGATATGCCAATATTTCAAAATTTCGAAACAAATTTTTCATAGAATTCCCGGGCATAGGGATCGACCATAATATCTTCTTTTTTGATTTTTGAATTCAGACTCAGTCCTTCCAGTGAACGGCACCGGCTTACTGCGACATAAGTCTGACCGCTGTCAAAAGCTTGATTTCCTATATCTAATGTTACAGCATTAAACGTCAGCCCCTGACTCTTGTGAACAGTAATTGCCCATGCAAGCCGGACTGGGAACTGAGTAAAAGTACCGATTTGTTCACGAACGACCTTATGATCTTCAGGCGAGTATCGGTATGCGTAATTCTTCCAGGAATATTTGCCTACTTTGTATTTATAAAAATTTCCACGTTGTTTTACTTCAATCTCTAAAGCATCGTCCGTAATTGAGACTACCCTCGCAATCGTCCCATTTACAAATCTATGCCGAGAATCATTGACCAGCGTCATTACCTGCGCCCCCGGCTTTAATTGAAGATGTAATAGGGTTGGATAGCTTTTGGGTGGAAATGTACCATCAACCGTTCCTTCAAGCATTACCGCTTCGCTAGTAAGTCGATTTAGAAAATATCCATTGATCTCATTTGCTTTTTTATTTGTTGTTACCAAAATAATTGGATACTCTTCGGCAGCAATTTGAGCTCTAAATCGACTGTTTATTTTTGCTAATTCATCATTGGTTTGCAAGCCTAAACGCATATTATCAAGAATTCGCGAGAATTCATTGTTGCCCTGGCGATGGTTTTGCTGAAGTTCGATCACCTTGAATGAAAGGTCTGAACTTTTAAAAGCTTTTGAACTGAAAAACCAGGGACTGCCATATTCTTTTGAAAAAAACTTTGCTACTTCTTCTTTTGTGACGACAGGCGGTAATTGAAAAAAATCTCCGAACATAATTATTTGTGCACCGCCGAAAGGTTTAGAGCTATCTTTTCCGTTAGCTCTCATTTGAAGATCCATAGCATCGAATAAATTTGCATTGACCATTGAGAACTCATCGATGATCAATGTGTCAATGTTTTTATATTTGTCATCATAAAGGACCTTTATATCGCTTTCGTCTAATATTTTCGGCTTAAATTGGAAAAATGAATGGATCGTATCGCCTTTTATATTAATAGCTGAAACACCAGTCGGAGCTAAAGCTACCGCATTCTTTTCTGTATGAACAATGAAATATTTCAGAAGGGTTGATTTACCTGTTCCGGCCTTTCCGGTAATAATAATGTTTTCATTAGTGTTTTCCATCAGATCAAATGCTGATGCAAATTCACCCGTAAAGTCAACATTTTCCAAATCCTCTTTAAAGAGTTCTTCTAATGTTGAAACAGGCTCTTTATCTGTTGTGGTCTCATTCGTCTTGTTTTCTTTTTCAGAGAATGCTGTTACGCCTTTATGCGGAGAAAGACCAGAATCGGATTGTTTATTCTGTCCTTTCATATTTTGTTGGAAACTGGGTACAGCCGAGGAAGAGCCAGTTTGGTAACCTGCATTCCCAATATTTCCTGCGTAATTACCTGAGGACATCACATTGTGTAGAGAGGATTGCCCCTCAGCATTTAGTGAAGATGCAGGGACCTGGCTCATGCCATAATTTATAAATTGCACCGTCACAATTTCACTTCCTGAAATGATATTACTTTCCAGTACAGTTCCTTCGCCATATTGGAAATGATACACTTTATCTAAAGACCGAAACTTCTTTACAGGGATATTATATGGAGGTGGCGTAACCTGTAGCTGATATGTTCCATTGGTAACAGACGGGGCAGGAGGCATTATTCCCGTTGGTATTGAGGAATTCGTATTGAAGGAAGGTGGATTTATCGAATTTGCCTTATTAGTCTCAGATGAATTGTGATTATTATCTTTTTTTCCAAACAATCTTTTCAAAAAGCCCATTACTCCTCCCTTCTGTTTTTATAAACCTCGGTTAATCTGATTCAATCGTATAGTTGTAATAATTCTACCATACGAGCCTTTTTTACCTTTATGTTCACCATTAACCATATGGATTTTTGCAAAGTTTGCTGTTGATTAGTCTTTAGGCATTCTTGACTTGGCAATTTTGTAAAATGAAGTTCTTTTCAAACCAGATTGTCGCATGGCCTCTGCTGCGCTGATTTCTCCCGATTCCCATTTTTCCAATATGACTTTTACATCTGAAGTTATTTTTACAGACGGACGCCCAAACTTTTTACCTCGGGCTCTAGCTGATTCAATCCCTTGCTGCTGCCGGGATCTGATTGCAAGACGTTCTTTCTCAGATGTATAGGAAAGTATTTGAAGGACTAAATCAGCAATAAATTTATGATCCAGATCATCCGGGCCAGACGCAGTATTAAGAAGTGGCATATCAAGAATCTGAATGTCTGCCTTGATTTCTTTCGTGATCCTTCGCCATTGCTCATGGATTTCTGTATAATTTCGTCCAAGACGATCCAAACTGGTAATAATCAGTAAGTCGCCTTCTCGCAGCAACGGAGCGTTTTGATCAGAACCGACAAGCATGTTATATCCCATCCGGTCAAAATTTTTTCCGGACTGTTTGTCAATAATAATGTTTCGTTCTTCTGGAACAAGCTTCCTTAGTTGGTCAAGCTGCCTGTCAAGATTCTGTGACTGATGGCTTACACGAGCGTATCCGAAAATGGCCATAATTACCTCCTATTGTTCGGAAAAGTCATTCCTTTTTCGAATATATTCGTAAAGTAATTATCCATTTTTTCGGAATTTTGAAACCGACTTTATCTCTTCATCCGCAAAAGTGTACTTTTTTGAATAAATACGTTAGAATTGATCTTTTCTGGTATGTTTCATGCAGAATGTAAATATAGGGATTTTTATGATTTAAATACGAATAAATTAAGTTTTGAAAGACTCTAAACAGATAAGGATGGATTCATATGTTACAGCGGACAG
>CACYHU010000002.1 GCA_902774215.1 uncultured Chloroflexota bacterium | reverse complement strand
ATTCAGTGTGACCGGCGCGGATGATCTTTCCGGGATGTATTCCGTCTCCATTATCATCGACAGCACACCTTTCACATCCCTGGGAAGCAGCCATACTGTAGAACTCGGCGCCCTTGGGGACGGAAACCATACGATCGCCATCGTGCTCACAGACAACGCCGGGAACGAATATGATTCCCGAAATGATCCGCGTATCGGCACGATCTCTTTTATTGCCGATATCACTCCGCCGACTGCCGCGCTGTCAAAGCCGGATAACAATTCATACGTAAACGGCGAGATCTCCGTTGCCGGTTCCGCGGGTGACAATATCGGGCTGTCAAAGGTCGTGTACTATATTGACGGCACATCTGCCGGAGAAACATCCGTATCCGGTACTTCAGCGTCTTTCAGCAAGGTCCTGAATACTGCGAATCTGGCGGAAGGAAAACATACGCTCTCGGTTGTGGCCGTTGACAGAGCAGACAACGAATCAGCTCCGGTTATAAAGACTTTTACCGTCGATCATACTTATCCTGTGAATAATATTGAGATCACCGGCAGTATTTCAGGTGGCTGGTACTACGGTCCGGTCACGATCACATCCGCTGCACAGGATACATACCTGGATAAGCAGTGGGTGGACGCGGGTTTCGGCCAGAAAGCAAACGCTGACACGATCCGCGCAACCTTTTCCGGAACAGTAACCCCGAAGTCCAAGTCGGTAGACCTCGCGATCCGAAAGGCAAATGGTTCAATTACCCGGTTCCGCTTTCCGTCAGCGGGACAGACCAGTATTCAGGGGTCAGGACAGGATATATCGTTGTCGACGGTAAGACGATGGATGTGAATGGAAACACTTCATCCCTGACTTATACCGGTTCGCAGGGCATGCATGAGGTGACGTACCGGCTGGAGGATTTCGCTTCCAACAAATCCGACGTTTCAGGGCCTTACAGTTTCGGCTTTGATACGGTTCTGCCGGTCATCAAACTGGATTCCAACCAGTCTTTCGATATCATCGGCCCGGTGGTTACGATCAGCGGGACCGTGACCGACAACGCCTCAGGGATCAAAAACGTACAGATCAAATACGGCGCGAACGGCACCTGGAAAAATGTCAGCGGGCAGCCTTCTTCCGGTACACTCGACGGTTCCTGGTCCCAGAATATCGCTCAGGATGTCGCCGAGGGGTACAACAACTTCTTTGTGCGGACCACTGATGTCGCGGGGAATGTCAGCCAGGTGGTGACCTTCACCCTCCGAACGGATAAAACGCCTCCTGAAACGGTCGGCCTCCTGGTGGAAGGACAGAAGGGGCCGGGCGACGCCTATCGAGGCAAGGTGACCTTTATCGGCGAAGCGGAAGACAGTGTTGCGGGCGTGAAATCCATTTTTGTGGATCTCGGACTCGGGAACGGAGAAAAGCCGGAAAGCGATTCAGTTGCTGCCGGATATTCCGGTGTCGTGACAGCCTGTGTCCGGGCGGTCGATAACGTCGGCAACTCTACAGAATGCATTTCTCAGGATCCGGTGACAGTGGACAATGAGAAACCTTATCCGACCGATTACACCAGGCTGGATCCGGCTGTGGTTTACAAGGGATCTGACCTGTTCAGCGTGACCGGCGCGGATGACCTTTCCGGGATGTATTCGGCATCGATCCTTCTCGACAGCACACCGTTCACGGCTATGGGGAAAAGCGTATCCGTTGAACTCGGTGCTCTGGGCAACGGGACTCATACGATCTCATTTGTCCTGACCGACAACGCGGGCAATGTCTATGACTCCAAAGATGACCCGAATGTGGGAATCATCACCTTCAAAGTTGACTCGGAACCGCCGGCAGTCGTCCTTTCAAAACCTGAAGACGGCGAGTACGTCAATCAGTCCGTAACGGCAGAAGGCACCGCGTCTGACAACATCGGTCTTGCAAAAATTGAATACCTGATCGATGGCAGCAGGACAGCCGAAGAAACCCTTTCCGGCAAAGACGCTTCATTCAGCAAAGAGCTGGATACGACAGGACTTCCGGACGTAACGCATACTGTATCAGTCATTGTTACGGACAAGGCGGGCAATCAATCGGATCCGGTCTGGAAGAGCTTTATTGTCGACCACACTCCGCCTTCATGCCATATCGAGGTTTACGGGACAAGAGGTGACGGAGGCTCTTTCCGCGGGCAGGTAACGCTGAAAGCAGTATGTATTGATGACGGTTCCGGGGTGGATGAAACCTATATCAACACCGGTGACGGCCGTGTTCCGTCTGAAACTGTGATCCCGGACGGCTTTACCGGGAGTGTTTCTCCCCTGGTTGCAGGGATCGATAACGCCGGAAACGACAGCGGCGACCTCGAAGGTGATATGATCCTGATGCCTGACGGCACGCCGATCAGCACGATCCTGGTTGACAATACGCCTCCTGTGGTCACCGGATATTATGAACCGTCCTCAAAATGGCTGAATATTGAGACGCTCGACCTGTTCGTAACCGGTCATGACAATGAAGGACCGCTGTATTCGGGGACGATCATCCTGAATGGAAAAGCGAACGATATCCGGACAGAATCCGACAGAGCAGATCTGACGGCGGATATTCCGGAAGGGATCAGTTCGCTGAAATACTACGTGACAGATCTGGCGGGGAACAGGTCGGAGATCATCGGGAAGTAACATAACTATTATCAAGTAAAAACGGGGAATAACACCCCGTTTTTTGTTACTGAAATATGACGAACATCAATGCACGTGTATGCTAAAATAGATGGCATTATGGAGAAGAAATATAAACCGGGAGACACTGTATATCTCATCAGCAGTGCTCGTTTCATTGAAGAGGCAACTGTTGTGATGACTGTTTCCGGATTCGTGACGATCCGCTTTACAAAGCGGGGCGGAGGAACCAGGGTCCGTGAAAACCGTCTTTACGCGACTCGGATTGAGGCGGAAGCTGCGATAAAGAAATAGTGACTGCTTGAGGAATCGGGGCTTGGAGAGATGACATGCATGAACAACTATGAGTCCTGTCATAGTTGAAATTATATGATATTTGAAAACCAAAGACAATTCATATTTTGTTACAATAAAAAAGCAGAAATTTCGCCTATGTTTTTAGGAGGACTACGTGAAACGGATAAGCAAGGGTCTAATTGTTATTATTACAGTTATTATTTTCATAACTGGTTCGTTTGTTTTCTTCCCAACGTATGCCGAAGAGACAACATTGACAAACGAACAACGAAACGCCATTGCGATGCTGAACTATATCACTGTTCTGACACAGGATATCAATGCATCCAAAAACAGCCGATTATATATGGAAGAAGCTTATTCATCCCTGATTAACAATACATACCCTAATGCAGTAGACAGCAGAACACTTAGTCAGCTTTCCGGACTTCTAGATACCATGGAAAATTATCGTATGATAAATGTCAAAAGGGAGCGACTTCAATATATCTATGAACAGAATCAAGCGCAGGCAATCCGCTCAGCAATTCCGAATCCTCTTGGATTGTTGAGCGCTGTAGAGTCATTCAGCCTTCGGAAACTTGTCGCATCTATCATATATATGGCTGTAGATTCAGTTACAAGCTACAATGCTTACAAAAATCAAGCGGAACTGCAATATCTGCAGGATGGTTGGGCGCTGGATGATGAAGAATCATCAATTCTTCATGAAAGCAGGAAGGGAACCTTCTCATACATGGTCAGGATGGTAAATGAATACAGTCTGCCAGGTGATATGTCATTAACTGAAGGTAGTGTTGAGAATTTTGTTAATTGGAAAAATAATGGCAATGTAGTCAGCCGAATCCAGTTTCTTGAATCAAACGAAAAAACATACCAGGCGTATGGAGGGTATTGGCTGCTTCTTGCAGAAAGCTATTATGAGAATGGTGATTACGAAAAATGTATTGAAGCAATTAAAACATATGAGGAAATAGATGTACGAATTTTCCGAAGAGATTATGAACTGGCAAATGTTCTTCCTCTTGGAATTTCTGCTGCAAAAGAGGTTCTGGATAATAAAGCCTACTCCGATTATGCAACGGAACATGTACAAACAATAATTTCTAACACAGATCCTGATGATTGGTCCTTAAGGTATTTCGCCGCTCAAACGCTCATTGATGTTGCAACAATTACGGAAGATCGAAGTTATTTGGATGATGCTTATGATATTGTTCTTGACATCGTAAATACTATGATGACAGAGCAACATACGCTGAATAATGCTTATTTATCTAAAGTTGAAGAAATTCCGGTTCCTAAAGGTGCAACAAAATCGGAAAAGGCAGACATCCAAAATTACAATAAAATGCTAAAGGAAATCAGAAAAACTGAAATACCACCAGTTTATGAACCGCTGAAACTATGTTGTGATCTGCTGTTTGCTCTTGCGGGAGAAATCAGCATAACACCAGCTGAACAAGCTCGTGTAGACAGAATGTTACATCCAAACGGTGAAAAACTGTTCTTGTCGGAAGCTGTTGACGAAAATTATTGGTTTGACCACAACAATTCTACAGAACAATCGACAGAAGTCCAGATCAACTTTGGAGGTAATATCATCATAGTTCCTGCGGCATATCTGACTGGTGATACTGTTATTTCTGTCACTGTTACAGGTGGAGCAGTTATGGATACTGCTGTTCTAAGCGACTGGCAAATTGAACAGGTGAAAAGAGGCGACAACAGCGATTTTTCGACCTATGAAGCAGCTTTCGTCAGCAGTGATTCCAAACACTTTACATGGGTGCCTGATAGTGATGTCATAGTCAGGTTATATCCGAATGGGATTGACAACAGTATGTATGAGTTCAATTATCATACAGTCAGCACAAAAAACAATTGGTATGACTATCTGAAGGTTTGGGAAGGTCATAAAAATAATTGGTATGACTATGCTAAAGTCTGGGAGAACAGTGTTACTTTTGAACCTGTGAATTGAAATGTTACGTAAAATAAGTTTCATTCTCATAATCTTCGCTGCTCTTTTTATAAAACAAGATTGTGTATTATCGCATGATTCTATTGAGGAACATAATGAAGAAATAGAATACGTGCTTTTTGGCGACAGAGATTTCAAAAGCACTCATCCAGTATATGCAGAAAAAATAAAAGCGATTGAGTATGCTGTTGCGCTTTGCATAGATGAATTTAATATGCTGGGCGGATCATATTTTGAGTTTCTGGAAAAAAGAGACATACCAAATTTTCCAAAATCGATGAAGGAATTCAATTTTCAAGAAAGCCCAGCAAGGCACAGATATTATACTCATAGAGGATGGAATCTTGGGGATGAAGACAAAGCGCACTGGTCTGTCAGGCAACAGCTTTTACTCAATACAATAGACAAGGAGTTATTTTCGACCGAAAATGTCATCGCCGATTTTTTCTCGGATGTTTTTCAAAGGGATAATTATGAGAAAAAACAACGAGAGAGTTTCGCAATATTGCTGTATTATGTGCATATCCTTGGAGACCATCTTGAGGCCGGTAAGAAAACTGCTCCAATGGATAAAATGAATGCGGTAGCATTGATTGCACCTCTCACAAGGCCAAATTATGATACACAAAACAACCCGGCAATTATTCCGGAATTGATTGCGTGCGTAAAAATTCTTTTCAAATCTCAGGAAAAGGATCGCTTTTTTAATGATTTTATTCAAGATTTGGAAGAAATAAGAGAGAGAAGTTCGGCAATTACAGATTCCAAAGATGGTTTAAATACTGGAAATTTTAATGAATACAATAAATGTGCTGAGGATCTGTTGGAATCACTCGCGTCTTATGTTCCGACACTACTCGAAAAGGAAGATTTTTTCCGTGATGCATTTTCTCCATAATTTATCAAGTCAGAATTCTGAAAAAGGGGGCACCAGGAAAAATACAGTGAAACCTATTTCTTTTGTTTCGTTCGACCAAAGCTGGCTTGAATTATCTTGTTTAGAGAATCCGTAATTTGAACAGTCATCCGAAGACTGTTTTGTATCTTTTCATACATATTTCGAAAGGAGAGCGCCGCAGATTTTTCCTGCGGCCAACATGTATGAAAAGACATATTTTATTCTCATTGATTTGCCTTCTGCTGTTCGCATTTTGTGTAAATACAGCTTTTGCAGATTATATCGGACCGAATCCGGACCTGAGGACCTATACCGAATACACGATCAAGCAGATCTCGATCCCGGGATTATATGTGCAGTGTGTGGATGATACGGCATCCCCGGCAAGAACGCTCGGGCAGTACTGTGATATTTCACATACCCCGACACCAATTGAGATGACACCGCCCTCGGTTACATCCTGCGATTCCTTTGCGGGAGCGACAAAGTCCGTAATCACCGAAACATCCTGTGAGTACAATACAACGATCGGCGTCAATGTGCAGATGCAGGCGGACAATGCCACTGCAAGTGTGTCTGCTGCCTGTTCCGGAACAACCGGAGCTGAAAACTGGTGCGACGGAAACGTTACGCTTACTTTATCCGGTACGGAACCTAAGCCGAACAATTCCCTGAACGGCTGCGAGATCGTAATTTCAGGAGACAGTCAGACCAAACGGGGTACACAGCCATATACCTTTGATGTTTCAAAGGAAGGAAGCAATGACGTCAGTTACTGGGTCTATTCCACCGTCGGCGATACTTCCGAAAAAGGACAGACTCATGTGAAGATCGACAAATCCGCTCCGAAAGCGGTCTGTGATGTGAAGTCTTCTCCAACATTCGGGGAATGGTATACCGGTAACGTCAAAATCGAGGCAAAGTCCACCGACTCTGTTTCCGGTGTGTATGAAAATCTGTTCAGTTCCGGAAGTACGACATCAAAGAATTCGATTACCCTGTCTCAGACCGGGAAAAACATTGGCGTCAGCCTGACCGCGAAGGACTACGCGTACAACATAGATCAGGTCAACTGCGGTTCCTTTTCAATTGACAATACGGCGCCAGTCCTGGATTCCTTTACGGTTCCGGACGCTTCTCCTTACGGAAACGGGTATTTCACTTTTTCTGTTTCCGGACATGACAGCGAGTCCGGTGTAAAATCTGTCGTCATCATCGTCGACGGCGAAGACCATTCCACCAGCGGCAGCCAGGGAACAGTCTCGGTATCCTTCACCAAAACCGGAGAACATTCTGTTTCCTATCGGATTACCGATAACGTCGGGCTCACAACGGAAAGCTCCGTATTCACTTTTCTCATCGATATTGATCCGCCGGATCTTATCATCAATGAAATTTCTCATAATGGCGTTTCCGGACTACTGGTCCCCGGTGACACGGTTTCCGGTTTCGGAACTGATCCCGGTTCCGGATTCGGAAAGGTCTATATTTCCTTCCCTGGGAATAATTCCTTCAAGACGATCGATTACAGCGTTATCAACCCAGCTCCTCCGGCTGAGAGCATTGTCTGGAGCGCTGCCGCGGATTTCAGCGTGCCGAGCGGGAAATATAGTGTGTCCGTAAAAGGTACCGATAAAGTTGGAAATGAATCTGTTGTTGTGTCGATTCCTGTGACTGTTGACGCGGACGCTCCGGTGACGGATTATGCTGTCAGCGGAAATCAATCCGAGTCCGGATGGTACCGCGGATCTGTTACCGTTACAGCGGCCTCAACAGACCAGGGCACAGGGATCATGTCCGAGAGCGTAAAACTGTCATGTTCTCCATCCATCAGTATTGCTGAAGGCAAGTCTGCCACAATTCCCGCATCCTATTCCGGAACATGCAGCGTTACTGTGAATGCATCCGACTATGCGGACAACAAGTCCGAGAATACAGCAAATAAAGCGGTAAAAATCGACAATACTGCGCCGGAATCCTCCTCCTTCAGCCCTGCAGCGGACAGTGTGAACGGAACGCAGGTTCATGCCTGCATCAACGATGCGAAAGATCAGCACTCTGGCCTGAAAGCCTGGTATCTCAGGATCACCGGACCCGATGGTGAGCGGAAACTGACATCCGAGACGCAGGGCGGAGATCAGGTATGCTTTAACGCATCCTTCTCAACAGATGGCAGCTATTCCCTGTACTATGAACTTGAAGATAATGCCGGAAACAAAAACAGAGAATCCGCGCCTGTTGTGATTACGATAGATGCAACAGGTCCTGAGATCCATTTCACCTCTGTTCCCGCATCCTTTAAAAACCGGGACAAGAGTGTTACCTACACCGGAACAGCTTCCGACAGCGTTACGGGGATCGGCAGCGCCCGATACAGCACCGACGGCGGCGAGACCTGGGAAGACCTGGAACTGGCAGAAGACGGCATCTTCACCATTACCGCAGCGCCGTATGAACGGATGACTATCCGCGTTTCCATGACTGACAAGGCGGGTAATGAAACGCTGATCGAGTCTGCTCCGCTTGTCAAAGTGAGCGACGCCTCCGCAAAGCTGTCTGTTCCGGCAGCTACGGAAGCCAACATGCTGATCCGGCCTGTGGTTGTTGATATGGAAGGGAATGCCATTGACGACTTCTCCGGAATTAAATCCGCCCGCGCTTTTGTCTACGGACGGGGCTATGACCATCGGGACATTGAACTTTCCGCAAGGAACAATTACGCTTTCCGCTGGGACGGGACTTTTCCGAAGGATGAGTTCCGGGAAACTGAGGATGGCGAAACCGTGGTCATTGAAGGATCCGTTGAAGCTCCGGAAGGATGGTACTGGCTTACGATCGAGGTTACCGATGTCGACGGGAATATCAATTGTTATAACACACGAATCCACGCGGGAGAAAGCACTCCGCAGGCGGAACCGGTAAAGGCACCGGATTATACGGTGTTCGACATCAGCGGCAAAGTCAACGGGATGGATTCAGTCTCCGTAACTGTTTCCGGCACCAGATATATGCTGGCGGACTTCAGCCGGATCGAAGCGGGAATCACCGAAAATACCAGGGTGACCGGGAAAGGCAGGGCTTACACAAAGGAAAACGTGCTTGTCGTTGAAACGCTGCAGGCGGTCAAGGAAACGCTTACACCTTTCAGCGGACTTGTGGATGATCTCGGCTCCGATTACGTCATCATCGACGGTCACGCGATGGCGATCGACAGTGAAACACAGCGATACTGCGAAGATATTCGTACCGGAGATTATGTGTCCGGCCTTTACCGGACAGAAAACGGAACCATGATCGCAGCAGAGTTCGGTCCGCTCAGCTGTGATCGGAATGAAATCACCAGGACGGACACAGGTATCGTCGGCAATTGATTGAAGATGTGAAACAGCCCCGAATTTCCGGGGCTGTTTCATCGATCAGCTATTAATGTAATCTCAATCTATTTGTGCTATCTGTTTCTTTTTCCGCTGTTTCCGGTGCCCCTGACTTCTTCATGGTAAAAATAATCCACAATTGTCGGGTGTCCCTGGGGTACTCTTTCGTATGGCGTTTCGTTATCCACAAACCGGCAGTTATTCACCCGCGCTATCTCTTCAGCTTTCTGCTCAAGCATCCGGAAATAACTCCGGTCCTTTTTGTTATAGATCATTTCATATAAAGGGAATAATTCCGGATGCTTCTCCGCGATATATTTCATGATATCTGCTTTGAATCCGCCTCTGAGATTCAGGTTTTCAAGCCAGATGAGATCACACTGGTCCTTTGCGCGGTGAAAAATCGCTTCGATATCGGTCAATCCGGGAAAAACGGGGGAGATAAAGCATACTGTGCGTATTCCCGCGTCATAAACCTGTTTCATTGCAGCCAGTCTTCTTTCAATACTGACAGCCGCGTCCATGTCATTTTTGAATTCTTCATCCAGCGTGTTGACAGACCAGGATACAGTCAGCCTGTTCTTCCTGTTGATCTTCATGAGAAGATCCATATCTCTCAGGACAAGGTCTGACTTTGTGCAGATCAATATATCCGCGCCGCTGTCTTTCAGTTCCGTAAGGAGCTGTCTGGTTTTCCGATATTTTTCCTCAAGCGGATTATATCCATCCGTTACTGTACCGATTATGATCTTTTGACCGGCATATTTTTTCGGATTTGCAATCAACGGCCAGTCTTTTATATCCATGAAAGTTCCCCAGTCTTCGGTATGCCCGGTAAAGCGTTTCATGAAAGACGCGTAACAGTATTTGCATGCATGCGGACAGCCTACATAAGGATTGACCGAGTATCCGCCCAACGGCGTATTTGATTTTGTCATCACGTTTTTTGTCGCAACATGATCTACTTTGATAATCGGCTGTTCCATTTTCTCTGTTCCTCCAGTACCTTTTCATATTCTTCCGGTAATTCCTGAATCATGTTCTCTTCCCCCATAATAGGGATAAGATCTTCTTTCCAGAAGACAGGGATGTTCAGAGCATGAGCCTGTTCAGTCAGAGAATATGCCCAGGCCGGTTCTGTTCTGACTTTCCTGCCCGCTGCTCCTGTCATGGTTCCAATGACGATCCAGTCGATTCCGGTCAGGTCTGCCTGACCGGGGTCATCAAACAGAGGTTCGAATGTCACATGATAGTGCTTCGCCTTTATATTCTCCCGAAGCGCATCAATACGCCAAAGTTCCGATTTTCTCGTGACAGTTACACCGAACCATGCGTTATCAAGATCCGTCGAAAATGACAGAAGATCCGGACGTTTGGAAAGAAAGAGAAACTGATGCTGCGGATTTTCTTTGATCTTTGCAAAAACCTCTTCTCTCCATTCTTCCTTCCAGCCGGACAGATCACTCATTCCTGTGAGCAGAAAATTCTGAGGCCGCTGTTTTTCCATCAGGCGCATTTTCTGAGGAAAAAACTCGGGCTTAGCAAAATCCTCGATCATATGAAAACGTCTGACGTTATTCCGGGCATAACAGTACGGGCAGCCGACCGTACAGCCAATAACCAGGTTCATATTCTGTATCTGATCCTTTATGCAAACACTCATCAGAGTTCTTCCTCTACATTAATCAAAATTCTCTCAAGATAACTTTCCAGCTGTTCAATTTCCTGATCACTGAAGCCTTTATAGTAAATCCTGCTCATTTCTTCAGATACGGAGTTATAGTCTTCTTCCAGCCCTTTTGCCTTTTCCGTCAGATAAATCCGGATCTTCCTGCGGTCTTTATCCCCCCGGTCTCTGTAAATCAGGTCAGCGGTTTCCATTCGGTCCAGCATGCTGGTCAATGTAGTCGTGGCAAGTCCGGTCTGTCTGGAAAGTTCGCTGATGGGAACTCCGTTATCCTGCCATAAAACGTACAGGATCCTGCCCTGTGCGCCGTTGAAAACATCGATTTTCTTTTGGAAAAGGATGCGGTCGAAGACACGGCCGCCTACCTGTTTTATCCTTGTGATCAGAAATCCTCCCGTATTTTTCATATCATCAACTCCTTGTTTATATCATATAAAATTATACTATATAGGAATAAACTGTATAAATATTATTTTATTTGAATTACATAATTCTCTCAAATGGTTTTTCTATACTTTCCTGAATCGGAAGGTTACATGAAATTTATGACAACACGTTTTTATAAGCTGCTGTTCCTGTTCTTCTCCATTTTTCTCACTGCCGGTAATGCTCACTGTGAGACTATGCTGACATTGACCCGGATGGAGATTCCCAGGCTTGAACTGGATATAGAAGTCAGGAAAATTCCTTTTTCCCGGGAGCAAAAGACATGGGACATTACCGAAGAAACCGGTGCCGTTTACTGGTTGGAAGGCACATCCCATCCTGAATACGGGGGCAATACAGTCTTAGCTGCTCATTATATGGAATCAGGCGAACCCGGACCGCTTTTTCGGGTGCGGGATCTCGAGGAAGGTGATGAAATTATTCTCTATTCGGAAAACACAAAATACACCTATAAAATCGACCGGTATCAGTACGTTCCGGATACCTACATTGATTTTATGAAAAGCCGTCCTTATGCCCTGACTCTTTTTACATGCAGCGGGTTCAACTGGGACACAGGTGTCTGGGAACAAAGGGTAATCGTGTTGGCTACCCTGTTCCAAATTGACTTTATTAGATAAAAAAGCCGGCAGACGCTGGAGATTTCGGGCCCTCATAAAAGGAAGAATAGCGTCTGCCGATGATTGAAATCATAACACTATTTGGAGAAAAATGGCAAATCAAATTCTGAAAATCATTTTGTCACTTGGCGCAGCCGCGCTATCGCTGCTTTGCGGCCTGAATGCCGAAAAGCTCTTTGTGAAGAATCTGGGCCTGGTTACCATTCCCGTTCCAAACCGGGAGATTGAGCCTTATACTGTAATCAGTGAAGACATGTTTACCACAACAGAATTCACCGGTTACATAAAAGACTTCGATTACGCGGTCAGCTATTCTTCACTGGACGGCCGTATGACTACCGGTACGCTTGCCGCGGGGCTTCCGGTCCCTATGGCTTTCATCTCCCAGGCAGCCGGCTTCTATATGGATGATCCGAAACTCGAAATCGTTTCAATTCCTGTTGCTCCGGGACAGATGATCGGAGGAAATATCTATCCTGATCAATATATAAACCTCTATATCCGGCAGGAAACCAAAGCGTCGCAGGGATTTGATGAAACTCTTTCATCGTGGAACAACGGAAATACAAAATACGAAACTGTGAAAATCTCAAACCTGAAGGTCTCGGCTGTTCTGGATGAAAACGGGAACGATATTTATGCCACAGACGGAAAGATTTCGGGGAAGAATCATGCAGAGATCCTTGTTCTGGCAGTAAGACCGGACCAGACACAGACCATTGTTGATGCTGCTGCAGCTGCGGAAAATGCAGAATCCGGGACTTCGATCTGGATAACTATCGCCAATAGAAAATAGGAGCCGTACGAAATGAATCTGATATTTTTAACCGGAAAAATCTGCGGAATGCTGATGTCCGCGGGGTCATTTATGCTTCTTTTTATGGTTTCCGGTCTTCTGTTCAGAGGTATAGTCTATGCCGCAAACGCGGCTGATGCAGCAATTCATCACCGTCCGGGAAAGGATATCCGTCTTCTGCTGGATTCCGGATTCTCGGATGGGATTTCTGCCCTGCACGGCACCATCCTTCCTCTGACTGCCACAGCGGTCATCTCAGGAGTCCTGGTATGGCTGAAACCGGAAAAAGAAACTGTTATTCCCGTGTTTCTTATCTGTCTTTGGGGAACAGCTGCCGCATGTAACCTGAATATGAGATACCACATTTCTTTCAGTGCCCACGGAGCCCTTTTCACTAAAAAGTTTTTCGCGTCTTTCGTGTCATTGCAGGACCGTGCGGCATCACTCGATAATGCCTGCATATCGCTGCCGGACGGAGATATCAGAAAAAGGGGACTCTCAATGAGCAGAAAGCTCTCCAAAGGCGTACCCTGGAGTGCAGCAGCAGGAACATTTGACAACGGAGAGTTTTGCGGAAAAGGGCTCGCTATCTGCCTGAAGCTGTATGATGACGGGATGTCCGGGCCGGACGAATCTGTTGTTCAGTATATTATGGGAACTCTTTCTGAGACTTCCGCCGGTATCAGGTCGAGAATAACGGTATTGAAAAGCGCGGGCCGGATGTTACTGATATCTATTATCGTTTATTCAGCTGCCTGCAGTTATGAAATGCGCACCGGCATGTCATCGGCTGCAACCGCTGTTCTGCTCATTTCGGGAGTTCTGCTTGCAGCGGCATCTGTATTGTTCAGGAATACCTGCGTTTCCGGGAGGATGAAATGATTACAGATCTGGCTCAGATGAAAATGTTTCTGCCTGTTCCGGCATTTACAGCAGGACTCTCGATATTTCTGTTTTTATATTTTGCTGTATGTCTTTTGCCAGAAAATATCAAACTGAAAAAGCCTCGGACAGAAACTTTCTATGATGTCTGTCTCGGGGAAGATGCGGACACAAGCAGATATGAAAGAATTATCCGGACTGAAGCTTTGAAGTACACCTGGTATTATTCTGTTACAGAAACTGTCTCAGTGTTGGGTTTGACTGCTACTGTACTCTTCCATGGCAGAATCATTGATATGGCAGGTATCTCTCTTTTTATCCCGGCATGCCTGATCCCTGCATTGACCGCTGTTCTCTGTTTTCTCATGAAGAAAAGGTGGAAGTCGGCAGTATGTGACAACCTGATTTCCTGTATAACCCTTTATACCGGAGCTGCGGGTGATCTTCATGCAGGCATCCGAATGATGCTGTCCGTAAAGGAAATCGATATCCCGATGACAAAAGTACTCGAAAAAATTCAGAATGACAATCCCGGAATGTCGGGCAGCGAACTGATGAAGCGAACCGGATATGTCCTGAGATCTGAAAAGATCTGCAGTTATTTCAGACAACCTGACAAGCCGGAAAAAGGGGAAGCAAACTCAGTATATCCGGAAAGATTTAATGCTTACAGTTCCGGTTTCGGCATCTTCTCTTTCGGAATCATTCTGCTTCTCTGCCTGCTGATCAATTTCTGACCCAAAAGTACAGCCGCTCATTCAGGGCGGCTGTTGTCAGGAGTTATTATTTCCTGGCTGCAGTTCGGAAAAACCGTACTTTCCTGACCTGCTCTTTTCTGAGCTCCCAGAATACGGCCTGCACCCATTTTCCTCGTGCTGTCCAGTCGTTTTCAAACGGGTCTGTATTGAAGATCCGCTCCCAGTTCTCTTCCATGTATTTTTCCTTTTCAGAATCCGGAAGGGATTTGTAATATGCATCCTGCTCATCATACTCTTCTTCCGATTCGGAAACAAGAAACCTGTTCAGGACGCAGTGCCAGTTGTCGAAATCAGAAAGAAGCACGCATTCGTCCGGTATTTCAATCTCGATACAGGCGTAAAGCTCTCCGCCCGAACCATAGCACCAGCGCTCACTCCGAAGATCCGGTTTTCTGTGTTTCCAGTTCTGAATATACCAGGCCCATACCGGATACTCCACACCTTCGGGAGGATCACCGATTTTTTTCTTCATCTGTTTTACCAGCCAGTCATAGGCGCTTGCAAAATCCGGATCGACATATCCGGAATCACAGCGGTAAAAACCATCTTTCTGAATTTGGTCATAGATTTCTGCAGGCTGAAAGGTCCACAATATCATACTTTTTACTCCCTGAAAACAGTTTACCGGAGAAAGGCGTATTTTATCCTGAATGTTTCCTGACGATCCTGTCTTATAAAAAAACGCGGGATCATTTCCCGCGCCATATTTATTCTCGAAAATTCCAGAGATTTATTCCGGTTCCTCCGACTGCACTTCTTCCACCGGATTCTCCAGTGATCTGCCGAAATCATACATTTTCTTCAGCGTTTCTTCAGATTTGTTATCTTTTCCGGAAACTGTCAGAATGCCCTCGTCATGTCCTTTGAAATATTTTACTATGCCCCTGTACTGCGCAATAACGCCGTCAAAAACATCCGATGATCCGGAACTGAGGATCATCGCATATTTAGATGCCGGAAGTTTATGCCAGCAGTATATCCTGCTCAGTAAAGCCTGCAGCTGGGCACTGAATCCGAAGTAATGCACAGGGCTGGCAAATACAACCATATCCGCTTTTCTCAGGCTCGGATAAACGGAGATCATACTGTCATCGATCCGGCATTTCCGGCCTTTCAGTTCATGGCAGTATTCGCAGACTTCACATGGTCTGATATGCATCCGTCCGACAGGTATGATTTCAACCGTATGTCCCTTTTCTTCTGCACCGCGTCTGAATGATTCAATATGTGTTTTCGTATTGCCGCTTTCCCGCGGGCTTCCGTTCAGAATCAGAATATACATTGCAGCCCCCCTCTATCAGTGCACCTATTATATCATCCGCTGCCGCCAATCCGGCTGCAGGCGGGATGCCTGATTATTTTGAATAAAGTTTGTGAATAATCTAAATACCAATACTTATTGTTGTTTTTTGAGCCGTTTTTCCGATTTTTCACCGGATCCTGTTTTTTGTATTAACAGAATAAAGGAGTAAAAAAATGAACGCTTTTCAACAGATGATCAACCAGCCAGTGACGATGGATCTGCATGTAAAATCGATCCTTCATCCCCAAAACGGTTCCATCAGGGGTTTCGGTGCTTTCAGCGGTATTGACAGCAGCGGAAATATAATCCACTGCTCAGGTTTTTTTCCGGGACTGTCGGCCGGTATGCCCGTCCGGGTGAACGGTACATATCAGGTTTACAAGGGCAGAATATCAGAAGCCGGCTATCTTCAGATCAGGGCGGATGGATTTCATATTCTGAATTTTTCTTCCGAAGAAGAAATAGCACAGTATCTGTCAGGTCTGAATGTTTCAGGATGCGGACCGAAGACAATTGAAAAGATTATTGCGGAATACGGTCTGGATACAATCCGTGAAATTACAGACGCGCCGGACAGATTTGTCGCAAGGGATATCCCGGGAGTCTGGATGAGCATAAGAAGATCGATACGCGATGCTGTTACTGAAGGATTCTTCATTCCGGAATCTTACGCATTTCTCATCCGAACCGGCTTCTCTGACAAAACGGCATCTGATCTGGCAGATCGGTTTGGCCGTGAAACAGAATCGGTTTTTGCTTCCGATCCGTATTCATTTACACTCGCCTGTCCGGAAATTCCGTTCGGGATGATCGATGATATCCTTCTGAAAACAGGCAGATATGATGCGGTATCTGCTGACAGACTGGCCTCCGGAATCCTTCATGTACTCCGGCAGGATTCCTTTGCGGGACATGTTTTTTCAGCTGATTTCGATGTGAAATCCCATGTAAGCAGCCTTCTCGGCCTGTCGAAATCAGCAAACGGATCTCTCAGGAATGTTTACAGAGATGCCGTTGGAAAACTATATGTCAGCCGAAGGGCCGAAACAGACAGAGACGGAAACCTTTATCTTTACGGAAGAAAGAATACCGAAAGAGATATCGCAGCAATGCTGCATGCGCTGCATCTGAATCCTGACTCAAACCCCTACAGCTCTCCCGGAGAGCTTTTCAGGGAAACAGGACTGTCTTTTGATCAGAAAAAGGCTGTCTGGAACGTTTTTGAAAACCCTGTCAGCATTATTACCGGAGGTCCCGGAACCGGCAAATCCTTCATCACAAAAATCATTTATGAAGCGGCGGAAGAAGCTGGTTTTTGTTGTATGGCTGCAGCACCGACCGGAAGAGCCGCCAGAAGACTGGACAGCGCAATTTTCGGATACTGTGAAATCGATAACGATCTCCGACCGAAAACACTTCACCGTCTGCTCCGGGCTTCCGATCATGAAGGAGATTTCCGGATGAACAGCGGAAACAAGCTGCCTTACGATCTGCTCATCATCGATGAATCGTCCATGATCGACATAGACTTGGCTCATGCACTGCTGTCAGCTGTTTCGCCCAGGACCCGGATAGTATTCATCGGGGATGAAAACCAGCTTCCGCCGGTGGGTCCCGGAAATTTTTTTGCTGATATGATCGCCTCGGAATGTATACCCGTAACCAGGCTTACACAAATATTCCGCCAGAATTCGGGCAGCGGCATCATCATAAACGCTGAACGAATCAATTCAGGTGAATTTCCGTTCTGTGCCGGAAGGTTCGGCCTGAAAGACGATGATTTCTTCTTTTTTGAATGCGGATCTGAAGCGGAGATCACACGGATCCTTTCAGGTATTCCCGGTGAACTTTTTGTACAGTACGGTATAGACCCGGTACGGGATGTTCAGGTACTGACGCCTGTTAATATCGGCAGTTCAGGTACGGGAAAACTCAATCTTCTGCTCCGGGAAAGACTGAATCCGAAAAAGGCTCATGCAGATGATTATGCAATCGGAAACATGACCTTCAGGTCCGGCGACAAGGTGATGCAGACAGCAAATGATTATTCTCTCATGGTCTACAACGGCGATATCGGGTATATCAGCAGCATTGAACATGAAATTATCAGCGTGTTTTACCCCGACTACGGAAGAACCGTAGCTTATACAAGATCTCAGGCGAGGCATCTGACACTCGCCTATGCAGTGACCATCCATAAGGCACAGGGAGCGGAAACAGAAGCTGCGGTCATTGTTATGGACAGATCCAATGCCGGCAATGCCGTTCGGAAACAGTTCTATACTGCGGTCACCCGAGCGAGAAAGGCGGTCGTTTTGATCGGAGAGAGGGTCGCTTTTCAGAATGCTCTTTCAAACAGGAAAGCAGTATCCAGAAACACCAGACTCGCGGATCTGATTCGGATGCAGTTTTCAGTATAAGTACATATGACATTTGTCATGCTTTTTACGAAGAATATCACTCTGCACAAACAGGCACCCCCCGGATTTGTATGACTTTAATAAAGGGAAATAAGGAGAAATAAAATGGAATATGCAATAGTACCAACCAAAGAAATTGTACACAGCAGGTATTCTGCCGTTCACAGCCGTTCATACAGCCAGGATACTTTTATTGAACTTTCGAAATCCGTCCGAATGATGGGTATTACCTCGCCTCTCTTCGTTACCCGCAAAAATGCGGACGGGATGTATGTCGTCATCGACGGGGATCACCGTTTGGAGGCGGCCATGGAGGCCGGACTCGAGACGGTTCCGGTGTTTATTGATGAGACGGTTGATCCGGATAATTCGAACCTGGATGAGAAGATCCTGAACTATATCACCAATACGCAGCGTGTCAATCTGACCACCTACGAGACCGCATCCCTGTTCCGGCAGATGTTCAAAGACTGCAGTTTCGATCAGCTTGAAGAGGCGAAAGCACGTATGGGTATTTCCAAGTACAAGGCTGAACTGTTCAGTAAGCTCATCGCACTGGAAAGCAAAACAGCGGAATGGCTTGAAAAAAAGAAGATGGACAACAGCCGCGGAATTATTGATACGCTGCTGTCGATCAGGAAATCGAAAGACAGGGAAGATGCCATCAGCCTGGCAGAAAGCCTGGGTATCCAGGAGCCAAAGGAGATGGAGGATTTCCTGAAGAACCTGAGTTTTATTATCGGAAATTTTCCGGAAGTGATCCGCATCCATTTCAATACGAAGGAACTGCCCTATTCCAAAACAATCGGTATGTTTCTTCTGCTGTATCCGACTGAGGACAGGATTATGGCAGCAGTGGATAAACTGAATACCGTTCCTTACGGAGGAAGGATGAGCGCTGCCGCACAGTTTCTCCGCCTCCTGAAAGGCATCGATCCCGATACAGGCGAGATCCGGCCCGATCAGGCATGTCCGGAACTGCTCGATCTCGTCTCCCTTCCGTCTTTTCCGTATGATGAAACCATGATCAGCGCAATCATCCGTTTCCGGGTGCTATTCCCCGAAAATCCGGAAAAACGTCTCTGCATCATTTCGGACCTCCTCGGGCAGAATCGTCTCACGGAGGATGACCTGATCCGCCTAACCAGATCCGTTGAAAAATTCTTAGTTTCCTATCCTGATGAGGTGCAGGCGTTTTTCTGGAACGGCAGTCTACGATTCAGCGATGCCTGCTTCAGAATTCTCAATATTCTTCTTGAGAAAACCTATGATCTCCCGACAAAACTGGAAATGATCGAAAATGCCTGTTCAGGAAAACCCTCTCCGGAACAGTTCGAAAACAGGCTTGCAAAGGCCATCAAGGAAAGGGATGAAATGATCCGCGATGTGGCGCTCCAGACAAACACAGATCCGGCAAGCCTGAAAAATGATGAGGATATCATGCGGACCGCCGGAATTCCTGAGGAGGATATCGAGAGAATCAGGGCAGAGAAAAACAGTTCCCGCAGCGGAAAATCCGCAGGAAAAGGCTCCGGTACTGAAATCCTGCCTGCGTATGTTCCGGATGAGTCTGACGAGCATTATGAGAAGGACGAATTCTCTGTCCGGGAGGATGATAATGACCTCCTGCTCCTCGCGGATTCCATGGCAAGGAGCCAGAATACGGACAAGCTGCTGGAGCTTGAACTTCTGGAAAACGGTGAAAACGAAACGATCCTTCTCTCGAAACTTTACAGGCTGGCAAACAAGACCTGCAAAGGCTGCCGGGGTGAAAGAGTTTTCAGATTTGATACCGTCAATTACTGTGAAGGCTGCATGCTTGCGAGGCTCATCGGAGAGGTTGAAGATTCAATCGGCGAGGATTAATGTGTATGTACATTTTCAGAAATGGATAAAACGATGAGTTCATTCAGCAGTATTGAAAAAAACAGACGTTATTACACCACGGCTGAAAAAGACAGCCTGAATGCCGGTAATTATGAAGACGCGGCTGAATTGTGCCGCAGCCGGCATTCTGAAAAAGGTATTTATGTAGCTTTTTCAAGGGCTATGGATTCGAAGCTGGCTGCGAACGGAATCCCGAAATCTCTTAACCGTCTCATTCTCAAGCTCGGGCTGCGGTATTACAGACCGCCCACTCCTTCTCCCGTCGGATATAAAAAAACTCCGGGCAGGCAGAATGAGATCCTTCATTTTCTTGCGTCACTTCCGAATGCGGAAAACTATCAGGAGGAACACTGGCTCGATACGCCGGAACTCTGGCCGTTTGTTGATCCGGATAAGATCCGGTATTTACGCGGGGAAAGCTGCGGAGATCTGCGGGAAGCGCTGCTTACACGGATGGAATCCTGGGGCGACAGATGGATTCCCTTTTCCGATACGTCATTCTCACTTCCGGCTGTGTTTCCGGATTCATTATATCTGTTTCCTTACCGGGACGAACTGAAAGAAAGAAATCTTCCGAATTCAAGGAAAAGATATCTCGCTGATCATACTTTCCTTGCTCTTTCCCAGACTGACGGAAAAAGGGAACAGAAGAAGATCAGCCAGTGCAAGGCATCCGGGATCCTTGAATGGAAAGGAAGAATGAGCATCGGATATATCTCGTTCAGGTTCGGAGTACCGGTTGCAGACGTTATCGATATTTTCAATTCAGATTCCGGAAAGGAACCGGAAAATTGATGAAAGTGGTTTCAAAATCATCCGGGACTGTTAGGATGGAAAAACACAAAACAGTAAGTTATTGCAGACAGAGTAAAGAAAAAGGCAGAGAGATGAAAAACGGTTACCTGAAAATTAATGTAGCATCAGTGAAAGACAACCAGGCGGCAATTTATTTCAAATACAATGAAGAGGCTGTTTCGATCCTGAAATCCGCTGTTCCCGGCACCTGCCGGCATTTCTGCAAGGAGAACCGTACCTGGACGGTAGATATCCGGACCATTCCGGCCCTTGTGAAATCCTTTGCGGAATGCAGCATCGGCGGCATGTACTACGAGTGTTCCCCGCTGATCACGATCTATCAGAAATACTGTGAGAAAAACGGCATTGAAAATGATTTTTCCTGCCTGCAGAATATGATTCCCTTTCCGCAGGAACTGGTCAGCAGGCCGAAACCGGCTGAACAATCCTGTGCCCTGCAGGATATCCTGCCTGAAGGATATGATGTGGAAGGAAAAGACAGCAAAGTCCCGGCTCTGCCGGAAGGATCATCCTTCAAACCTTATCCCCACCAGACGGCAGGAGCCAGGATCCTTATGAAAAACCATAAATTCATACTTGCAGATACGATGGGGCTCGGCAAAACCTTTACTGCGATTATTGCTGCCTATAATACTGCGGGAAGAAAACTGATTGTGACTCCGGCTTCACTGAAACTGAACTGGCGCAATGAAATCATGAAATTCGGCATACCGGAATCCGACATCTGCGTGATCAGCAGCAGGACCGTTCACGATGATATCCGCAGCAGTGCAAATTGGGTCATTGTAAATTACGACGGATTGAGATGCGTCCACAGGGAGGTTATTGTTTCGTTCTGGGCTGCTGATTTCACGACTGTCATATTCGATGAGGCACACTACTGCAAGGCAGTCAATGCAAAGGGTTCGCCGGGAAGCATCCGCAGCCGTTTATCGCTTGAGATTGCCAGAAGCGTTCCGAATGTCTATCTGCTGACTGGAACGCCTATCACCAACAGGACCAAAGATATTTTCATGCTCCTGAAAATGATCGATTCACCGCTCTCAAAAAACTGGTTTTCCTTCGCTCACAGGTACTGCGGCGCTGAAAGGAACGATTTCGGATGGCAGTTTGACGGGGCGACGAATCAGGAGGAACTGAACGGAAAACTGGGCTCCTGTCTGCTACGCCGGCGGATCGAAAACATACTGGATATGCCGGAAAAGCTCCGCTCGTATATTCCGGTGGAAGCGGACCTGAAGGAATATGACAGTCTCCTGAAGCGGTATCTTTCCTCCGGTGATTATGAGGGCAGCAGCGGCGCACTCGCAGCACTGGGAGCCATGAAGCAGGCTGCTGCAAAAGGAAAAACGGAGAAGACCTGCGCCCTGATTTCGGATCTTCTGGAAAACGGAAAATCCGTAGTCGCATATACCTGTTATCTTGAAACTGCGGAAAGAATATATGAAAGGTTCAGCGAGGACAGCGTAAAAATTACGGGAGAGGTGTCTCCGGAAGACAGACAGAGAGCGACGGAAAAGTTTCAGAGCGGAGAAAAGAAGGTCATTGTCTGCACGGTTTCTGCCGGCGGTGTCGGTTTGACGCTGACCAGGTCGGATGTCGTGGTATTTAACGATTTCGACTATTCCGCGGCATTGATGCGGCAGGCTGAAGACAGGATCTGGAGAATCGGCCAGCGTAATGCATGCTCCATTTTCTACGTTTATGCGGATAAATGCCTGCTGGACGAAACACTGTGCTCCATGCTGGATACCAAACTTTCAAATATGGGAAAAATAATTGACGGAAGGGAAGAAACACTCGTTACAGATGAGGATTCATCAAACCAGCTGGTTCTGCTGCGCAGACTGCTGTCCATGAAGGAGACGGCGGGAATGAAGAAGAAAAAAAGCTGCGGAAATACTGCCGGAAACGGGATCTTTCAGACGCCGCTTCTGCCGCAGTGCGTCTGACCGGCAGTGAGATTCAACCTGTCAGGAACCGGGTCTGTATTTACAGCCCGGTATCTTTCAGTTTAACCTGCGCTCACGGGAATGATGCGCAGTTTTCTCAGAATCCGGTCCCGCCGGAAATACCGAAATAAACAATAAGTATTTGTATTTAGATTATTCACAAACTTTGTCCGGAACATGACCCTGCCGAACCGTTTCTTCAGGGGAATGCCAATCCAATTACATTCCATCTTACTGCATTCGATTATTGTTTCCATCCGATACCCGTTCCGGAGCAGTATCCGGATCTATCTTCAGCGTACTCTGTTAATTAAAACCTCTGTTAATTGGAGATATTTAATAATTAACAGGAGTATTACTTTGATTAATTACTGAGAGGGTACAAAATTTACGAGTAAAAAATCAATTGACTCCGGTATATCGGACTTGATTGTCAATTTCCGTAACACAAGGCAGTTTTCCCCTTGACATTGTAGTTCTATTGTTCTATAATTTTCGAACATTGAAATTTTATGGATCCTGCAGACTGACGGAGTTACCATGACACACATTTTTATTCTTGTTGACCCTGATACGATTACGATGAAGAAATCGGACCTGAGACCTAAAGAAGTAATGAAACAGATTTATGAAGGAGAATTCAGACTTCCTGAAGAAATGGAATCACCGCGCTGTTTAAACCTTGACGATTACGTTTTTGTAGTCGGACGAAAGCCGATGCCTAATATATCCGATATCCAGGAGGAGATTCTCGAAAAACTTGCTCTGGGAGCCAACATGACGCAGATAGCAAAATCCATGGGATACTCGTATGAGAACATCCGATATCATGTCGATGAGCTCAAAAAGAAATTCAATGTGGAAACCAGGCAGGAACTGGCCGTAGTTTACAGGCGTAATAATCCCCACCTCTTCTAAAGGAGCAGACTGTTATGAAGCGATCTCATAACAGTCTTTTTATATAAGCTGCAAAGAAAAAAGTTGATATAATGCATAATGCGCTTGCGGACAGAGATGCCCGTAAAGGTAAAGGCACACACAGCAGTTTTTCACAAATTAGTCTGTCAAACTGATATCGGCCGGTTCGAGTCCGGCCTGTCGGGAGCGCACCCGCAGCATGGTTGCAGTGAAAGTGCCTTGTTTTTTAACGAGAAAGGGCTGCTCGCATGAACAGCCCTTTTTTCAACGGTTAGAGATATTTCCTGCTTACATCGCGACCGGCAATCCCGCACATCCGTCCCAGAGAACGAGCTCCCGGACAGTCCTGCTGATCAGTCCGGTCACTTCCGAGAGTTTCATCCCCAGTGCAGAAGAAATCTGCCGGTTGGAAAAGCAGATGCTGTTCCTGTTCATTCCGAGATGCATTTCCATAACAGTCCGCTGTTTCTCATTGCCGATTGACCGGATTATAGCCTGCAGCTGTTCCCTGAGAATGTTCTCTTCAGCCAGTTCCCGGTAATCTTTCGGATCAGCGATATCCTTCCGGACTGATTTTCCATCATCCGGATCCGTGTCTTCGTTATCCAGAGAAATCAGATACATGCGGGTCAGGCTCCGGAGAAATATGACTTCGCTTTTCGAAATTCCGGTTTTCCGTGAGATTTCATCATCATCCGCACCGGCTCCGCAGTTTTTTAGCATTCGCAGCCTGCTGTGTGCTGATGCAGGTTTGCGGATCAGGTCACCCTTGTCTTCGATGGCTCTGCGGATATACTGTTCTATCCAGTAAACCGCATAAGTGCTGAATTTTGTCCCCTCGTCAGGAGAATAGAGCTCAGCTGCATGCATGATTCCCATAAATGCCTCCTGCTCGAGATCCTCAAAGGTCAGTGATGATTCCGGATATCTTGCCGAATATTTTCTGGCGTATTTTATCCCCAGCGGGATCATGTGCGTAACCAGTTCCTCCATCGCATTTTTACCCTGCGCAATAACCGCCTCATCAACCGCAAGCGGATTGCGGTTATACCATTCAAGTTTTTTCAGAAGACGTTTGTATGTCATTACAGAAAAAGCAAGTTTTTTCTCTTCTTCAGCGTCCAGCGGTTTCAAACCGTTTTCAGCAATCCATTGTTTGAGCATATCTTCCATTTTCGTGATCCACCTTTCGTTTACGTTTCTATGCTTCATTTGTTGATCCGGATTCAGGCAGCAGAAACAGACAGGGCATCAGTTTCTGCTGTCCTTCTGCTTTCCGGCATATTACTTTTTTTCTTACGGATTTGCTGTTCTATGTTCTATCAATCCGATGAGATAAGTTTATTTGATAACCCCGGTTTTGTAAATTCCCAAAAACCGTAGTTTTTTACAGTCACTTTACGAGGAAAAATATGTGAATTTTACATATTTCGGTAGTTTTTCTCATGGTTATTGGAAAAGACTATTTTTTTTCGAGCCAGTATTTTCCTTCATCCGATTCAGCTGTCCATCCGAGAATACCGTTGCAGCTGACATAGTACCAGTAAAGACCGTCGGCACAGACCGGCCCGTCCATAACATAGAATATGCTGCCGGGATTCATCAGTCCCGTGACTGTTCCGGTGTATCCGGGCTGTCTCCGGAGCCTGTTGGCAACGGGAGGCGTATATGTGACCGCAGCGGTATCGCCCGGTTTCAAGCGAGGCGGAAGCGTGTTGATGCATTTTTCCGGTACTGCAGCGGTAGGGACGGGTTCCGTTGTCTGAATATTCGGGACAGGCGTGCGGAAAAGATACTCTGCAGCGGTCGGTGTAACAGATGGGCCATCCAGCATGGATTCCTTGAAAGGAATCTGGATGAAAATATCCCGGTCCTGTCCGTTTGTCCTGATCCTCAGATAGAAGTTCCGGAGCCTGACAGATTTCTGCTCCATCGACCATCGCAGGTAATACTTCTGGGTCTCCCCAGGAGCAAGCGAAGCATTGTATCCGCTGTTCATAGCCAGCTCTGCAGGCATTGCAACACCGTAGTCATCCACAACGGCGAAACTGAAAGCTGAAGAGATATCCATATCAAGCATCCGGCCGGAAATGTTTTTATAAAGCATTTCCATGTAATACAGGGTTCTGTCGTTGTCGCCTGCTATGCGGTTCACATCATTGACCGCAAACGCTGTATTTCCAGAAGAGGCGGTCCTGGTGACCGAAAGGCTGCTGCTGTCCGGTGAACCCAGCATGACTTTCGGAGGCTCTGCAGTTGCTCCGGGTTTTCCGAGCGGAATGAAGACTTTCGAAGCTCCGGCAACAGGCGTTCCCGTAACCGGATACGGAATGCTGTAGCTGACCTGAAACGTGAATTCCAGTCCAGCAGCTGACCTGGGAATGTTCCTGGAGTAGAAATAAAAGTGGACACCGTACCCTTTTGTGATTGTAAGCTCTGCAGCAGGCCGGCTGATGCCTTCGCTCAGCCGTTCAGCGCATTTTCTCCTGTAGTCTTCAACGCTGGTCGATGCTGTCAGCCGGTAGTTCGTCCCGTTTGCGTCTCTCAGAAAGAAATTCGACAGTTCCGCCGGTTCCTCACCGTAATGCCTTGCAAAGAATTCAACAACGACAGTTTTCCCTGCTTCCGTCCTTGCGGATTTATCCAGGGGAACGCATGCGGAGTCATATTCCTGCCAGCCTGTCAGTGTGTAATATGTATCAAGGACAAGAAGGGGCTCTCCGATCCTTCCTTCCTGGCTGATATCAGGAGTAGGACGGGGTGTGGCTGTCGGTTCAGGCGGATCGATAATACCGATCACCGTTGTGACCAGGGGCCTGGATATCACAATAAGAGCAATGAAAAAGAGAACCGTATACCAGAATTTAGGCGGGTGTTTCCGGTATATCCGGTTGATCAGTCGGAGTATATCGTACATAATGTTCTTCCTTTCCCTTTCAGCTTACAAGCGCGGTTTTTTGTAGAATCCCTGATATTTAACAGGAGGTTTTAAAATGCGAAGATTTCTCCAAAATCTGTTATTACTGTTTTCCACGATTCTTCTTCTGGTGTTATCACAGTCCGCACAGGCAGAGGAACTGAACGTCTATGTGGACCGTTCCGATCCCGTTATTGCGGTATCGGGGACGAAGCTGGACGGGAACCGGTTGACCGTTACCGGATCGGCTTACGATGCCTGGTCCGGTATTAAAACCGTTGAAGTCAGTGCCGAAGGAAAGGAGTTTGAACCCGCGGCGGATTTCGAAACGGGTGAGGGAGGTGAATGGACCTATGTTTATGCTGTTCCTGAAGACTGCGGACGGTACGGACGCTTTGTTTTTCGAGCCGTTGACAATGCCGGCAACTCTGCCGAGATCATCAGAAATGATATTGAGATCTACAACAAGACAGCGGCGCTGATTTTTCCGGATTATGTGATCAAGAATATTCCCGTCACCCCGGAGATTGAAGGGGAACCGGTCCGAGCCGTTGTGAATGTCAGCGGACACGGTCATGACCATGATGAATGGGAACTGACCGGCCCTGACTTCACGCTTGTGTGGGACGGATTTATTGCCGGGATTGAAGTCCCCGCAGGAAACTATCTCCTGACCGTCCGAACCTATAACCAGACCGGTCAGTTCACCGTTTCGAATATGCAGGCGATCGTGCCGGCAGATGAGGATGACAAAAAAGGCGGAAACGACCGATACCGGGATACAACAATCAGCGGAACGGTTGAGGATATCAGTGATGACGACGCCGTTGTCAGCGGTCAGGATCTGGTGATTACGGATGATTCACAGATGGACGATGATATTAAACCTGGTGATAGGGTGATCGGGCTTGGCAGATATGATACCGTTACCGGAGAGATAGAGATCCGGATCCTGAAAAAGACCGATGAGCCCGCCCGCTCCCTGCCGGATATCGAGATCGACGGGGATGAGAAGATCGGCGAGATCGAATTTGCCGGCATCATCGAGGCGGTCGGTCCGGATTACATCGTCGTAGACGGCGAAGTCATCTTCATAACGGAAAATACGGAGCTCAACTGCGATTTTTCAGAGCTGCAGCCTGGCGATTACGTTTCCGGACTCGTCGAGATCTTCTCGAAAAGCGGTACGAAGGCACTGATCGTCAACAAAGCGAATACGGAAAATGGAAATGTTGAAACGATCGTCGGGCACGTCACCGCGATGGGAGACGGCTGGGTCGAGATCGATACCGGAAACGGACGCTATATCATCAATGACAGCACGATCGTGGAAGGAAATTACGAGATCGGGACGCTGATTATGATGGAAGTGCTGGTTCCTGACAATGAGGTGCTGAAGCTCAAGGTCCTGAAACACGCGGAATGCAGCGATGGACTTTCCTACTTCTACGGCGATATCAATGGGATTTTCAAAGATACGGGTGAACTCGTTATCGGCGAACTGATCCATGATTTTGACGGCACGCTGACAACGGATGAACTTGCGGGCCTTTTCGAAAAGGACGCGGTCGCGGCCGCTGTGGATTATGAGTGCCGGACAGTCGCCCTGCGTGTTGTGCAGAACGCGGGAAATCCGCGTCTGCAGGACAGGATCGCGGGTACGGTCACCTCTGTCGGGGAAGCCGATATAAACGGCAATACGCCTGTTTATATCGATGGGAAGTATCATTTCATCAGCAGGAATTCCGACACGGGATCGGAGATGAAATCTGATATGATTGTGGCGGCCGTACAGACCGGAGAAGAGCTTATCTCCATTTCAGAGATTCCCGAGGCATCCATTAGCGCTGACGATCTGACGGAATTCGCCGGACCAGTCGCCCGAGTTTCCGGAGAGGACAGCTACGGCCGGAGATACATTCTGGTTAACGGGATCACCTACCGCATGCTGCCGGATATTGTTATTTCCGAAACTGTCGGGAAGCTTGAGAAAGGCGCTGTCGTTGCCGGTACGGTTCTCGGGAATGATATTGTCCATGCGGCTGTCATCAAGGCAAAAGCTGAAGACGTGAATCCTGACAACGCTTTTGCCGGGACAGTCACGGCTGAGGTAAGCCGGGACCGGAACGGATACGCTGTGATGATCGACGGACAGCGCTATATCGCGGATGATTCTTCCCTTGTTTATTCCGATCTCGAACCGGAAAGTCAGGTACTCGCGGTTCATGACGGAGGCACTCTGCTGGCCATCCGGGATTATCCGGAAAATGCCGTGAAAGATGTACCTGTTTCATTAATCGCGTCCATTGAGAATGTCTCCGCGAAAGACTATACCGGCAGCTTTACTGTTACCGCGGACGGAAATACGTACCGGATCAGTGAGGATGTTTTCCATTCCGGTTACTTTGCTGCCGGCATGAAGTGCCTGATCACCTGTGTTGGGCATGAAGATGGGGACAGCGAACTGGTTTCCATCATAGCCGGAAATTATCCGGAAAACATGGGAAACATCCGGACGATCAGCGGAAAAGTAGGAGCCATCGGGCTTCCTGATGAAAATGGAGCCGGAGCTCTTCTTATCGGCGGCTTCAGCTATCAGTACACACAGGAATCTGTCATCCAGAACCTCAACGAAGGCGATTTTGTCATCGCCGCTGTCCGGGACGGGATGATCCTGTCAGCTGCTGTTCGGGAGGAAGCTGTTTACGGAGATCCGGAAAGTTTTTCCGGTGTTATTGAAGCCATCAGCGACATGCAGACAGATGGTTCCTATGTTGTTACTGTGAATGGAGCTGAAATCGCCCTGACCGCGGACACGCTGCTGAATGACGCGGAAGCGGATCTTGAACCGGATACAGTCCTTTCAGGCATCCGTTTTGGAAATACCGCATGGGTGGCAGCTTCATACGGGATCGGTCTTATGGAAACCTCAGACGCTGCTTTTTCCGGTGTAATCGAAAAGGTTGACCTTCAGAACCATACGCTGACAGTACGTGGTCGTATCCGGACCTTGGCAGGCCTTGACCTTTCCGGATTCACTCCCGGCATGATTGCCGCGGGTGCGATGCAGCCGGGGAAGGGGGCTGTCTCTGTACAGGCTGTTTCCCCGGAACTGGATCTCGATGACATCGAGTCCTTCAGCGGTACTGTGGAATCCATTTCCGCCACTGACGTTGACGGGATCCGGAAACTGAGCATGGACGAAGATGTCTGGTTCATCACCGGCACGACATATGTCAGCGGAGATGTGAAAGACGGATCCAGAATTGCCGGATTCATGGATGTCCGCACCCGGAATGTAATTTCTCTGACTGTTGCGGAAGTTGCAGATCAGGGCGGTTATATGGAAGGAAAGATCGAGGAGATTACTCCCGAACAGATCCAGGCTCCTGAGAAAAAGGACTGGTATCATCTTGTTCTCGGCGGTATGTACAACCTGGTCGGGGACAAGACAGTCCTGATTTCCGAAGAGCTCAAAGCCGGAGACAAGGTCAGCGGCTATTACTACGGGCCGGAGCGGAAACTGCTGGCTGTTCTGGAGGAAGACACTTCTCTGCTCGGCAGGATCCGCAACGCTTCGCTTCCCGTTAAGATCGGGATGGGAGCTCTTGGCGCGGGCGTTCTTGGTTCCGGCGCGGCGCTGGGAATCGGAAGCAGAAAGAAACGTTTCTCAGGCATTCTTGAAATGGAATCTGATACCTCAATTCTTATTAATGATCCGTCTGATTCGGAAAATGTGGAACGCTACAAGCTGCCGAAGAATATGTATGAAACGGCAGTGCTGCTGAACCATAAACTGGTAAGCGGGTTTACCAGGTTCGGTAAAATCGAAAAGTTGGATATTGATGAATAGGTGCATATTGGCAAAAGGCTGGCCTCCATAAGGTCAGCCTTTTTTGATATTACTTTGATTAAACTTTCCCGCACCTGAATCGTTTACAACAAAGGAAAATTAAACAGTACTGTTCTTTATTCATGTTTGCAAAATTCAGATTTCAGCCGGAAGCCATCAAGGATATTCACCAATAAGGAGTTCCATTTCCATTCATCATTCATAAATTTAGCGTTTCCCTCATCAATAGTCATCCAATCAAAATATGATTTATTAGCATGGAAATGATCATTCCAATCTTTGAAAATATCTGCATAATAACCAAAATTATGCTGTTTTATATAATCCTCAAAGGCAAGGCGTTCTTTTTCTGAATGGAATATTGGAATCATATTATAAAGAGGCTGTCTATCAGGATAAGTATTATCCTCAAGGTAAACCAGTGTTGCATATGTTATAGTTTCCTGGGAGTAATAATAATATCGAACAGAGCGGCTCTTGTCTGGAAAAGTGATAACTGTAGCGTTCGGTACTGGAAATGCATACATTCCATCATCCACTAATACAATTGGTATCTTAGTAAGAGCTGTCCCAAAATAATACAGGAACATATCCTGAAATACTGGTTCATGGAAAGGCCAATAATTTGCGAAGAAGTAGTTTCCTTGAACATGATAATCTGTGCTTTTTGAATATTTCAAGGTAAACTCCGGCGCATTAATATAGTAATATGTATCATAATCAGTTTCAGTAGCCATCCAACCATCTCTGTCAAATAGCATATCTCTGAACCTGAACAGCGGAGAAGATAACAATCCAAAACGTTTTTTCCATAGATGTTCGACATGCAGCATGTCTGCTGATTGATTTATCGGAGTATTTGAGTCTCCTACCCTGGTGTATACACACCCTGGGAGCACTTTATTGAAATTCTTCGATAGAAAATATGGAGTGTTTCTTGTATTTCTTACAATCAATACATCTATTTCATGATTTTTATAACGGATAGTTTTTATTTGAACTTCTGGTCGCATACCAGCAGAAAAAGGAATACCTCTAAGGAACGAAATGATGTGTTCAGTAACTAATCTGTTCGGATCACTTTCTACCCCAACAGCATCATGAGAGTTATTATCAATACCAAAAATTATATAACCGTCATGGTCAGACTGTGTGTTTGCCATGCATAAAATGTCATGAAGTAAATGCGTTTTATCCTCTTCGGATTTTCCATAATACTTGTATTTAAAATCCCAGTAGTCTCCTTCGATACCTGACTCGATCAGTTCAATTATTTTCTGGTCGAAAGAATAATCTTTACGCATAAAACTCCTTTATCGTATTGGTAAAAACGTACAATTTTTTATCTTGTTTTTTTATTTTCAAGGTTGATGGAATCTTATTGATTTCAATTTCATTTTTTAGATAATTATTTTAGGATTGCAGTCAAACTTTTGGTTTATACGAGAGATTTTCAAATAAAAAAGACGTAAAGATGGAATTATTAAGTGGATTTCACGTGTCTAATGAGGATAATGGGGAAATAAAAGGAAAATATTTATTGAAGGGGCAATAAAAAAGAGCAATAGATTTATGAAGAAAAGAGCAATTTGCTACATCTTGCTCTTCTTTGAATCACTAATTATTCTTGAAACTGGATCTCATGGCGGTTGGGTTAGGAATGATCCGTCAAATCATCCTCATACAATCCCCAAACTTCTCTTTGCAATTTCGCTCCGTGAACAAGAGCCCACGCGAACAGAAACAGTACAAGCCAAACGATAAAAATAATCAAAAATGTTTTCATCTTTCCTCCCGGGATTAATATACAAATTCATCCTTCTCTTTAAGTTTCCCGACCAAGAGGAACCTGCTGTTTTCGACATCGTAGGTGCAGAGAGTCAGTACAACAAACCGGTCTTCAGCTGTATATTCGGTATAGGATTTGAAAGTTGATAAAGCTTTCCATGTGTCGATCTGATACAGAAAAGCCGCATCAGATTCATAATCAAACGTAAAATCCCAGTATTCCACATTTTGAAACACTCCCGCAACAGGCAGAAGGCGGTAATCTCCTGCCGGTGTATAAAGATCGATAAAGGGATGTTCTTCAAAAAACTTCTGGCTCTTATAGTCATGAAAAGCCGTAAACATGCTGCCATCTCCCATGTAGTGTCCGTAAATGACCGTGACCGGATCCGAAAAATCACCGCTGTTCCGGAAATCAATGAAAGGTGTACCGACTTTATTCCATTCTCCGGTTACCGCACGGTTGAGGTAAAAGTCGTTATCCCTGCTCTGCACTACCGGATAATCTACTTTTGTTCCTTCAAGCCTTATCCAGCCTTTCACATCAGGAGAAATCTCTTGAAGAGCATCGAAATCAATGGCCGAAGCAGCAGGTTCCGGTGTCTGAGTGCAGTCAATGACTCCTTCCGTAACTGCAATTTCTGTAATATCAGAATTTTTGGATTCAGGAGATTCTTCAGTGGAATCTGCATGAGCAGCTGCAGAAATGTTTTCATATATTTCCTCGCCGGCTTTGTATTCATGGAGTGCGGTAAATAATTTTCTGCCCACAATTATGCAGCCGCAGACAGAAAAAAGAAAAATTGGAATAAACAGTATTTTTGTCTTCATTTTGTGATTCCTTATGAGGTGTATTCGGTAAAATAGTACAAAGGGCAATTCAAAAAAGCCGTTCTGCTGTACGATTCTGGTATAGCGGAGGAACATGGACGAAGAAAATCTGTATATAAAACTTGATCAGATTCCCGGAGGCGTAAGGCTTTCCGAAAATTATTCGCGCCGTCTTGTTGAATGTATCCAGCAGGACAACATGGACGATTCCATGCATATCCTGCAGGGACTGATCAGTGTTATTGGAGAGATCAACAGGAGCTACATTCTGAAGGTACTGTATCAGATGTTCGGATACAGCGTAAAAACACTGAAACAGTATCTGTACAGTATTTTGGAAAACTGTAAAAGCGATCACCTGTTTGCAAGAGGACACGGGCAGTTCTATGAGGAATGTAAAGTCGAAGGCTCTCTCACTGTACAGACCGGCTTTTCATTTTCAGTGACCTTGGATCCTGTCAACAGCACAAACCTTGAAATATCAATAAAGGACGGGATTTTTAAAGATGTAAAAGCGGATAAATTCTCTGCCCGGACGGATCCTGCCGCGATAACAGCCGCTGCATTTGCGGATACACTGTATAACGAACTGTACTTTCCTGCCATAAAGCTGCTGACAGGTGACGATACCGGGAAAGCTGCCAAATCCTTCATCAGCAACATTGTCGACGATCTGTTCGTTCCATATGTCTGAAACTGTATAATTGCTGTCATATCCGCTGTTTTGCCTCTGTCGGGAGGTATTATCAGGGACCGGATGCGATAAAGATACTTCCGGGTATTGTTTCGAAAGAAGGCAGATCTGTTTTTGCGGTTATAGATGAATTCTTTTATGATGATTTCAAAATCAGCCTGAAAACAGAATTTAATGAGAATGGCCTTCGTTTTGAAAGCTATAAAGCGGAACGCCAGATCAGCGATGACTCTATATCCCGGATTAAAGCATGTGTTGAGCGGATGGATGAAATCCCTGACGTTTTTCTCGGCATAGGAGGGGGAAAGACCTGTGATGTGATTAAATGTATGGGGGATATTTTCAGAAAGCCGGTGATCGAAGTTCCGACAGCGCTGGCTACGGATGCACCGCCGACTTCCCATTCAATGGTGTACAGGGATGACGGAAGCTCATATGTTTACGCCCATCTGCGAAGTCCGGAATATGTCGTTGTAGACACGACAATTGCAGTAAACGCGCCTCCAAGAACGTTCTCCTCTGGTCTTGGTGATGCCTTGGCCACCTATTATGAGTCTGTTGCGATCCATGCATTTGGACATCCGACTCTGGCCGGAAGATCGAATTACCGCAGAACAAGGATTGGAATGGCGATTGCCAGACTCTGTTATGACATTATTATGGAGAACGGCGTTGAAGCGTATGAATCAGCCAAAGCCCATCATTTATCACAGGCTTTCGAGGATACGGCGGAAGCATTGACGCTTTTGTCCGGCCTGGGCGTTGAGAACACCGGTTGTTCGGTTGCACACGGGTTGGAAAAGTATCTTCATAAAATCGAAGGAATACCGCTTCTTCACGGGCAGGGGGTTGGATTTGGAACCCTTGTGCAGATTCTTTTGGAGAATCGCCTTGAGTCGGAATTCCTGAGAGTGTATCAATGGTGCAAGTCTGTCGATCTTCCTGTTTGCTTTGCTGATATCGGGATTACAGACAATGTGGAAGAATCAATCAGCAGACTTGCTTCGGATGCCATACATGATTATCTCATCAACAGAGAACCTTTTGAAGTAACAGAGAAAGGAATCATTGAAGCGCTCCGTAAATTGGAATCGTATTCCGGTAAATAAAAAAAAGGACGGATATATGAATGTGGAAGAATTAAAAAAAATCTGCACATCAGTGCGGATTGAAACGCTGAATTCGATCGTCGAGGCAGGCTCAGGACATATCGGTGGCTCTTTTTCGATGGTTGAGATGCTTGTGGCTCTTTATTTTGAAGTCATGAATATCGATCCTGCTAAGCCGAAAAAAAATGATCGCGACCGTTTTGTACTGTCCAAAGGGCATGCATGTCCGGCTCTTTATGCGGTTCTTGCCGCACGTGGTTTCTTCCCCATGGAAGCATTGAAGACTGAACGGAAACTCGGAAGTATTCTTCAGGGGCATCCGGACAGTAAGGTGTGTCCTGGAATTGAGGCTTCATCCGGCTCGCTTGGACAGGGTATTTCTATTGCGGCAGGAATGGCATTAGGAGCAAAAATCCGGGGAACTTCTGAAAATGTCTATACCATAATCGGTGATGGGGAATGTGCGGAGGGACAGGTATGGGAGTCGGCTGAAGCTGCTGCGCATTATGAACTTGATAATTTTACTGTACTGCTGGATCATAACGGACTGCAGATTGACGGAACTAATGAAGAGGTGATGAACCCTCGGGACCTGTCTGCAAAATTTGCGGCTTTCGGCTTTGAAACAATTGACGTTGCTGACGGTAATGATATCGAACAGGTTTTGGCTGCTTTGAAAACCCAACGGAAATCCGGTATGCCACGTTTTCTTAATTGTTACACCAAAAAAGGAGCTGGAGTTTCCTTTATGGAAAATCAGCTTGCCTGGCACGCCAAACAGCCCACGCCCGAGGAATATGCAGCAGCTATAAAGGAACTGGAGGCTAAACAATGAACGCGAAAAAGGCAACAAGACGGGCTTATGGCGACTATCTTGTCGAATTGGGTGCCGGAAATTCGAACATTATCGTAATGGACGGGGATCTTGCTGATGCGACTTTCACAAAGCTTTTCAAAAAGGCATATCCGGATCGTTTCTTTGATTGCGGTATTGCTGAGGCGAATATGGTCGATATGGCTGCCGGCTTAAGTACAATGGGACTTATACCATTTGTCAGCACTTTCGCTGTTTTCGGTACCGGCAGAGCCTATGAACAGCTTCGTAACGGAGTCGCTTATTCAAAATTCAATGTGAAACTGGCCTGTACTCATGCCGGAATATCCACCGGCGCGGACGGCGGCAGCCATCAGTCAATTGAGGATATTGCCCTGATGCGGGTTATTCCAGGAATGACTGTAATAGTTCCTGCAGATGAAGGTGAAACACGTAAGGCTATGGATGCGGCAATTGAAATCAATGGTCCCGTATACATCCGTTTAGCCAGAACTGAAACAAATATTTTGCCTGATCATCCTTTTGAAGTTGGCAAAGCTGCTGTATTGAAAGATGGTAATGAAGTGGCACTGATTTGCTGCGGGGTGGTTGTGGATGAATGTATAAAAGCTGCAGAACAGCTCGAATCTGAGGGGATTTCAACGGCTGTAATTAATATGCATACCATCAAGCCTCTGGATGAACAAACTGTCCATAAATACGCGGCCAAATGCAGAAAAATCTTAACTGTCGAGGATCATTCGGTCATCGGCGGGCTGGGGGATGCAGTCGCGGCATCTATCTGCGGCAAGGGCGGTTTTTCTTTCAAAAAGCTTGGGGCTCAGGATAGATTCGGACAATCCGGAACTCCTGCTGAGCTGATGCATGAATATGGTATTGACGCAGAAACAATCGTTCTGAACGCAAAAAACTGACTCTTTGTTGCAATTGTATTCGATCTCAACTGTCAAAAAATACACACAAAAAGGGCAGCCGTCTAGACTGACGGCTGCTCGTGATTCCAGCTCTGTTGACATTGTAATTTTTACGGATTATCCTCCGGATTAGATAAAGATCACTTCGGATCCGAGCGATAATTATGTCGTTTGTACGATGCCGAAAGCATACACCGGAAAAAACAGAACATAATTCGAGGCCACTGAAGAAGTCTAAAGATTTCAAATAAAAAATTAGAAAATGAGCTTCATTTTAGAAAAAATGGGCTCATTTTTTAATTTTCATGAATAAATACGTAGAAAAACAGCCGTATTTCTTAGAAAATTTTCATAAATTATTGGAAAGAGATACAATACGCTTAAGGTTTGCCGCAAATATCGTCATTGCGCCTTGCAGCTGCATCCCGGAAATACCAGTGGAATTGGCAGTATCATAACCGTAGCTGTTTTTTAATTCGGCGTTTTTTGCTTCGATCATATAACGGTTTTTAGCCAGAGTTTTGAAATGCTCTGTTTCCATAAATTCCTGTTGCTTCAAGTGGGTTGAATGCGTGTGAGAAACTGTAAATGACTTGGTTGCAGCACCTTCTTTATAACAGCCGTTTCTCATTGGACAGAATTTACATTTTTCAACATCAAAGAAATATGTTGTAATTTTGGTTTTTTCAGGATGTTTTTTATAAACACAATGACTTACTCTAATAGCCATGTGTCCCTGAGGACAGACATACAAACCAGCATCTTTATTAAAATAAAAACCATTGTCATCTTTTCGAAAACCGGACATAATAACCGGGTGTAACCTGGAAATGATTTCGATATTTTGTTCTTTGCCGTATTCCAGATTAGGCTTCTCAGAATATGCGGTATCCCCAATAACTGCTTCTACTTCAATGCCCGCGGCTTTTGTTTTTTCAATGAGAGACACCAACTCCTTTCCATCCGGTTTTTCTCCGGATGTTATTATAGCGGAAGTGATGATTCGATCTTCTGTCATTGCGATGTGTGTTTTATATCCGAAAAAGGATGTGTCACTCGTCTTATGACCGGTCTTGGCATCCTGATCCAGTGAAAATGTTTTTGCTTCGCTGATATCTTCCAATACTTCTTTTACGACACGAATATTCTCCACAACACTCGGAATTTCCGATATTGCCTCTTGCTTCTCAATGATATTGATTAATTCGGTAGTATATTCGATTTCCGTTTCAAGGTCATCTACGATTGGTTTTTCTGGAAACGCCTTTTTTATTTCTTCATCAAATCTATATATATCTTTTCGAAGTTTCTTTGTGCTTTGTTTTAGTACTTCTATCGGTTTTCTCGGATTATATTTGGATGCTGTGTGAGTCGAATCTACAATGATGTTCCTGCTCTTTATGAGACCTTTCTCCCTGGCTATTTTTACCGTTTCTCCGATTAATAAGTCCAATAGATTACTGTCTTTCAAACGTAATCTTCGGAATTTTGTCAATGTGCTGGGATCTATCATTTCTGTTTCTTCCAGAGCCATATCCAGAAAATACTTATATGATAAATCATATCTGGACCGTTCCACTACTCCTATATCTGACATTCCGTCTATTACTTTTAATAACAAATATTTGAACAACAATATCGGGTCTATTGCATTTCTTCCATTGTCCGGACAATACTTGTTTTTGACTTCATCATAAATGAATTCGAAGTCTATGATCTCTTTGATCTGCCGAAGTTTATTATCTTTTGGAACCAAGATATCATACAGTTCCATATACTTACTCATTTTGAGTTCAGTTTGTCTCGTTATCATGGCGCTTCCTTTATAAATAATTATAATTTATTCGCCGTTTTTACGAGTATATTTCTGATTCCTTAACAAAAATAAGATGGGAATTCTTTCTCCCATCTTATTTTTGTTTGTTTTTTTACCTCACTTTTTCAGTGAGCTCCATAATTCTTTCTGGTTTTTCCAGCTATAATACAGGGAGAAAGCAAGGAGTTAATATGCGGAGATTTCTGTTTGTAATTTTCTTTTTGTGTTCAGTTTTCCCTGTCTACGCGGACGATGCTTATCGCAGCTGGATCGAGGATATCGAATATATTCTTTCTCTTGATTCCATTGACAATGCGTGTGCCTGGATTCAGCAGTCGTATTCCGGGTATGAATGCGAATGGTCCGGTTCGGATAATGAGGCAGGCAAGCTTTCCTGTAAGCAGGAATACCCCGTTGAGTCCGTGTATGACTGCAGCATTACTTTCAGCTTTTCCGAAAACGGGCTGCCTGAAGGAATGAACGGAGCATGCAGGACAAAAGAAAGCGTTGAAATGACGAAGCTGGAAGAAGCATATACGGAACTGACGAATGCTGTTGATCTTTCTTACGCAAACTATGTTTCTTATGACGGGCTGTATGTTTCGGAGAGCGAATGGGAAGATATTGTCAAAGCGCTTTACAAGACATATAAATCACAGATACATTTTTCCTACTGGCTTTTTGGTAAAAATGTTGTTGTAAGCAGATTCAACAAAGCAAAAGTGCAGAACGTCACTGAATATTCAATTTCTGCAGACATATTCGATGCAAGGTTTTTGCTGCAGTGAGGAGTGAATTCCCGCAATTATAAGATTCAATTTCGAATATACGGGAAGTCTGAAATACTCTGTAAAGATCTTGTACTATATGGTAATCCGATGAGCGTCTGTTTTCAAACAGGCGCTTTTTATTTAAAACCATATGACCTGAACCAATTTGACGCTTTTTTTACTCGTAAATGACAGGAGAAGTTTCCTGATATTTCTGCGTAAAGTTTCGGATTTGTAGAATTGGCCGGAAAAAGTACACTATTTGAAAATCCGGTTCCGAAACATGATATTTGAATCTATAGAATCCTTCAGAGTGCATAAAAAAATGTCCGTGCAGGACTTTTGTGAGATTACGCAAATCAGTCCTTCCAGATATAGCAAATATAAACACGGCTCTTTTCAATTCCTCATGATCTCAGACGCAGTCAGGCTCATATCTGCATTTACCGGTGAAATAAATGTAAATATACTTTTAAAATGGACAGGCGAAAAGCCTCTTCCGCTCAGCGGAAAATTTCCGGAATTCGCTTTTGCATATGAGCCGGCATCCGATTCCGGTAAATCGGAGCAGATTTTCCGAAGATTCCTGATCAGCACCGCATTCGATGTTTTCAAGCCCGAAGAAGCCTTGAAACTTCTGGCCGGGATGGCGGATCCATGGAACAAATCGAAGATCGGTCTGCCGAAGACGGAAAACATGTACTCCCTGATGTATACTCTTCGGGCAATAAGGAAAATCAGATTTACGGATTTTTGCATTCATGCTCAGACTGTTCTGACGCATTTTCAGCGGAGGAGGCTTCCGTCCAGGTTCACGGATGTCTGTAAATATGAAAGTGCTTTTGAAAGCGGAGGCATATATCTGCTTTCCGAACTGATGTTTCTCAGCATGAAAAGGCACCTCGGGATAAGGCTGTGCGGATGAAACAGGACAAAAAGGATATACAGACTGAACAATTGCCAGCGGCATGTGTAAAATTAATGGGTATCTCACGAACTCATAAAATTGGTCCCTTTTTCAGAACAAAAAACAGACAATAATAATAACGATAATTATTGTTTCGTTACAGCTGAATACATTTTTTCCGAGATACCGCGTGCCGCGGTGGCAGTTCATGCCTGTTTCCGGAAATTGCTGAAATACTGTTTCCGCGCGAGGTTTTCAGGCTTAGCAGGTTTCTTCTGTCGGCATATCGTTCTGACCAAAACCGCTGATCCTTCTTTTGATTGTCTGGAGGTGCATTTAACCAAAAACATATACCGCTGAAAGCCGGATCATCATCCGGCTGCAAACTGTTCAGGACGGCCGGATGTCCGGCCGCCCTATTCCCAGCGAGCATCCCATCAGGGGTGCTTTTTTTTTATCCAAGGAGAATACCATGAAGAATATTGTTGTAAACGGTCAGACTCTGGCCCCTGCCGGTTCGGTAAATGCCGAACCTGTCGAATATTACGCGAGAAAACGTGCCGGGTTGTACAATGCCGCAGTTCCCGGACAATCGGTGGATATCTGCACCGCAGTAGGAAAATTCATTTCTCTTGAAGCAGAACTCAACCGCTGCCTGATAGGAATGGAAGAAGCTGTGCATGTCGCGCTGCTTGGCCTTCTTTCGGGTGATAATGTGTTCCTGCTGTCCAAACCCGGAGCTGCGAAATCGACGCTTGCCGGGCTGATCGGTGATTCATTCGGTGGAGGAAGCCGGTTCTTCAAGAAGAACTTCACGCCGGATATGAGCATGAGCGACCTGTATGGTCCTTTGAGCGTCGAGAAGATAAACCAGGGACTGTATGAACGTGAATGGGCCGGAATAGCGACCTGTTCATACGCTCTCCTGGATGAGTTCTACAAAGGCAGCTCTACAATACAGAACAACTGCCTCGAAATCATTGAGGAGCATACCATCTCGCTTGCGCACAGAAGGATCAACGTGCCTCTGCTGGGCGTAATATCGGCCTCCAACGAACTGGTGAACGCCAATGCGAATTCAGCCACATGGGACCGGTTCGGATACCGTCTTGAACTTCAGTATTCCGAAGATGAGTCTGAGATCTTCGAGATGTTCAGGGCTAAAGGCGGACGTGCAAATATCACAACCAGGATGGATCCTGAAGAAATTCTCCTTCTACAGGCATACATCGACTATATGTCCAAGCAGATGCCGGATGATATCTACAGGACTATGGCCTCAATCACCAGGAAGCTTCTGGATAACGGCATACGGCCGAGTCCGCGCCGCCGTGAGATCTGGTCCAGGGCGGTCATCGCGGAATACCTGTTGTCATGGCCCGAAGGCCGCCCACTGGACATGAACGATACGGACCAGTACAACGAATCGCTCAGTGCAGGTGCGAACATTCTCTGGGTTGAACCGGAACAGAGGTCTGTGGTGTCCGAGATCGTCACGCTTTCAAGCAAATCGGAGAAGGCGGTGATACGGAAGTTCCGGGCGGATATGGAATGCATTCGGAACGCGTCCGCAAAATATGATCTGTCCAAGGCCGCCAAAGCATACGGGATGATCGAAAAGGCGATGGAGGAACTGAAGCGGAATGTCTCAAGCCCGAAATACGCCAGAACCGTTGAAGAGGAAATCCTGAAGGCCAAAGCGCTGCAGGGCGAGATCTATTCGAACGCGGCGAAAAACGTGAAAAAGGAGCAGTGATGGGGTTCTATAGTCCTACCGTATGGGATAACCTCCTGAACAGCGACCGGGCTGCATGGGATTCGGTTAAAGACGAAGATGTCATCGAAGAATCCCGCGGAACCTGCGACTGGTATTCGGAGGGCCTGATGGAGCAGGCCTTCTACGGTCTCTATGATCCTCTGGCAGAACTGAGTCCGGTTCCTCCGGAGGGACTGGAAGCCGAGAGCGTACTGCTGCACAGGGCGATGGAGATGGACGAGTATCTGAGCCTCCGGGATGAAGTGTATTCCGACCGGATGGCTTCCATGCTGGCTACAGCTGCATTCTCAAAGGAACTGCTGGAAAGGCTTCCCGAAGATGTGAAGAAGGATATGGAGGAAAACAGGCAGGCTGCGCAGGAAGCAAAGGAGGCACAGGAGAAAGACCCTTCCGATCCTGCTGCACGGGAGGCTGCTGAGAGGGCCAGACAGGCCCTGGAGACGCTAAAGCAGTCCATGGGAAGGAATCAGGCTCAGATAGAAAACGCAGCTGCAACAGCCATGGAGAATACCGGGAAAGAGCTGCGAGACGGCAAAAAGATGCTCTCGAACCTGGGATTCAGTCCCGAGGGCGGCAGGTTGACCAGGACCGATGTCGAGAACATGCGGTATCTTGCTGAACTGCTGCGGAATAACGAAAGGCTCCGCAGGATGATCGAACTGATCGGTACTATGGAACGTATCGTATCTGATGAGAAAAAGAAGTCTGTATACGGGAGGGAGCAGCTTGTCGATTACCGGCGGAAGGAACTGGACCTCGAGGATATCGCTCCGGAGGAATTTACCGGTCTCGGGGCTCCTGAGGGATCTGCCCTAAGGTTCAAAACAGAATGGACAAGTATTTTACTGAACAAACACCAAAATCCTTTACACTCAACAGAAGGACACATCGGGTTTCATGCTGGATGGATCTGGTTCACGAACTTCTTGAAGATCTGTTCTCGTCCAGTGACCGGGAAGGCCGGATAATATCCGGAGCTGTTATTCCGGGAACGGAGAAAACAATTGTTTGCAGCAGAGGTTATCCGGGAAAATCTGTCAGGCTTTCAAATGGGTTGCTTCTTCCGGCTGATTACACAGAGCAGGATTATGCGCTTGCCTGCAGGACCGTCTGCGTTGCTTACGAAGTCACTCCGTGTGAAATGACCATTGAATTCGCAGAATCCACCGAAAGCTGTACTATCTTCGCAGAACAGCCAGCTGTTGCAGAAGCAATACCGGAACCAGAGACAGAAACAGAAGAATCATCCGGAACATACTGCGGAAATCAGGAAGAGAATCCGCTAATTTCTTTTCCTGACTTTGGAGATAATGATGTTTCAGATATGATGATTGCACCTCCAGCGGATGAGAAACTGACATCCCTGAGCACAGCGGAAGAAATGTGGATGAAACTTCTGGTCAATAATGAAAGTCAGAAACCATCCGACCGGATCCAGGTCACAGCTTATAACGACGACAATGAAGAAATCACAGAAGAACTTGACTGGGATACGATCATTGACCGGCTCAAGCATGACAACCAGGCGGTTTCCGCAGCGAAATTGATAAAGAAATCAGGCATAAAGCCGCCCACCGCCATGAATTTCCGGGGAATCAAACAGTTCAACAAAGTAGGCGCGGAAGCGCTTTTCGTCTGGCTGGATGAAGGCATAGCTTACCTGCACGAGCGCCAGAAATACGGAAAAGGATATTTTCTTGAACGGAACTTTTCATTTGTGATTACGGACGATCCGCGTGCACTGATCAAATGTTTCAGAATGCTGGAGGCTGCCGATGAATAAGGTTTATATCCGCAGCAGTTTTATGGATTCCTACAACAGTTTACCGGAAATATTCCGTGTAAACATCCGCGAAACACTGGTCGAATTCCGCAATGCAAAGCTCATGAAAAGCAGACATCCGGAGAAGCTTCCGGCGTATGGGGGAATGTATTCGCTTCGGGTGGACCGCCGTTACCGTATACTTATGAATAAAATCGGAAACGGAGCATATGTGCTGCTTCTGGTCGGTCCGCATGACGTCATATATGACTGGGCCGAAAAAAACAAGAAATCGATAAACGGGATGAGCACAGATCCGGAGGATTATGAAACGCTCGAACAGGCAATGCCGGAGCTGTTCCCTGAACCTGAAGCCATTCAGGAATCCCGGCTTTTCCAGCCTTCTGAACCGAAAAAGAATGATCTGTTCGGAAAGTTCAACGACAGGAAACTGCTGAAAGGGCTGACGGATCCGGGCTGTCTGGCGAAAGTCAGATCCTGCAGTACCGTTGAAGACTTTGAAATCCTTGAAAAAGGACTGGACACCAGCAGTTCGGTATTTCTCAGGCATCTTTTATCCGGGATGACAATAGAAGAGGCTCTTCATGAAATCAATATCCTCAGGCAGAGCCGAGAGGAACACGAAGCCTTCGAAAAGGCAATGGATGATATCCGGAAAACCTTCCAGAGTACCTACAGAAACAGCAGATTCCCGCATATAACCGGAGACAGCGGCAAGTTCAATATGATTGCAGGTGCCTTCGGATCGGGAAAAACTGTTGAACTTATCGGTGCACTCGAAGATGCGGAGAAAGGTATTTCCAAACGGGACCGCATCCTGTTCCTCGTATCGAATCCCGATTATCTCGCGGATATGCGGTCTTACATCCGCATCGTTACGGACCCGAAACTGATGGACCGGGTGGATGTTCTGGACTATTCGGGAATGATGACTCATATCATGAATGACTGCGGCAAACGCTGGGGCTTCGATTTCAGGGTCGCTGAGGTCAACGATGACGATGATCTTCTGGACCTCTTTGTAACAGCCCGGGAATCAGTCGAAGGCATTGATCTGGAGTCCTGGGATCTCATGCACGATTGGGAATATGTCGTTGAAAATTTCGGCGTATTCACGAAAGAGGAATACTTCGCGACACCCCGTTTTGAATGTGTAAACATCACGGAGGAGCAGCGGGAAAAGGTCTGGGTAGTTTTTGAAAAATTCATGGAACTGATGGAAGCGGAAAAGCTGTACAGCGTCGGATATGCAATCCATAAGCTGATGCCGGTGATCAAACGGAAAAGTTACAAGCCCTTCGGGATCATTTTTGCGGATGACATCCAGTTTCTGAATTACCTGAAGATCGAATTCCTTACTGCAATCCAGAAGTCACCTCTGAGCGCATACTCGATTGATATCGCCCAGGATCGCTATCTCCATTGTATGAACGACCTGACTAATCCGGAATGTACACCTGCAAATGTCTTTTTCGGTGTTTCCAACCTGCGTCTTGACCGGGAAAAAAGGAAATTTGCCTGTCCGAATATCCCGGCTGATCTTGGCGAGCTGCGGACCTCAATAAAGGGCATTGAGGTAATTCCGGTTGATAGCAGTGATCCTGAGGACAATCCTGAATTCGAGGAAAAACTTTGTAGATTGGTCAGAAGCCTGAAGAATCCGGAGGACAATGTGATTGCCGCAGTGGATGATGAGTCTGCCGAAGCGTACAGAAAAATTCTTGAAAAGAACGGGATCAAATCCGTCATCGTAGATGGTTCCCAGTCTTATTTCGACTATCTGCTGGATGACGGTATCCGGATCTGCACGTTTCTCCGCCTGGGATGCCTTACTTTTGAGAATGTGATCATTCCTGATACCTACGAGGGACTGCTTGATCCGAATCTTGACTCAGGCCTTGAAATACCCGACAGATACTGGTATTTCGACTGGATAGAGCGTCTTTCGTACAAGATGATGCTGTTCGGGCACAGTGTCGCCGCATCCAGAAATACAACATACTTTTTTGACGCTAAGGACGGGGAAAGTCTGGTTCGGTTCTACAAAGAAAATGTAAACTGAATACATGGAGGGACAAACCATGGATGAGAAGTTTACTTTTTCCGAGAAGCAGCTTTCCCGGCTCCGCAGCGAATACTGCCAGCTGGATGATAACGAATTTGAAACCTTTGTGGAACAAGCGAAACGTCTGGAGCTTGATCCATTCTGCCGGCAGATCTATGCCGTAAAGAAGGAAGGATCAAAGATGCAGGTCCTCTGCACAATTGACGGGCTCCGGATCGTTGCAGAACGCTCCAGCAAATATGCCGGACAGACGCCTGCCATGTGGTGCGGCAATGACGGCGTCTGGAAAGATGTCTGGCTTGAAAAGACTCCTCCGGCAGCCTGCAAGGTCGGCGTGATGCGCAGCGATTTCAACCAGCCGCTTTATGCTGTCGCCCGTTTTGACTCCTATAACCAGGGGACTTCCTACTGGACCAGTATGCCGGATATCATGATCTCCAAGTGCGCGGAAGCCCTGGCTCTTCGCCGTGCTTTCCCCGCACGTCTCTCCGGCTGTTATTCCGATGCAGAGATCAATACGGATAAACAGATCCGGACGGAAACAGTTCAGGTCCCTGCTGATGAAAAGGCTTTTCTGGCGGAATATGTTGCGGATCCGGAAGCGCTGAAACGAATAGATCTTGCGGAAGCGCTGAAAGAGAGGGACTATCAGGGCGAGCTGTACAGTGATAAGAGTGCGGAAACACTGCTGAAAATCCGGAAACGCCTGAACCGGCTGCTGAAAGAAGAGAAACTTCCTGAGGAGAAAGCTGCTGTTCTGCAGAGAAAACTGGATGCCATCGAAGCTATTCTCTGCGATAAGCAGATACACGGAGCAGAAGAAACTGCATGAGTACTATAAGACAAGGGGACAAAAAGTCCCCTTGTCTTATAAACACATCTGATAATTCTTTCAATTAGATGCTACGATAACCAACCAAACCATCTTTTTCTAAAAGATATTCCGAACAACTTTTTTGCCTCATCCAGATCCATTATCAGCGTACGGGCCGTAACCTGGGCGTTTAGAATCGGTGGAAGTTCCTGCTGCAGATAAGACAATTCATAAATTCTTCCCTGTTCGGGATAAGAATAGACGATTTTGTTGTTCTTCTTGTCAATTTTGAACTGTGATGGCTCGCTTTTCCAGGCTGTCATGATCTTTCTCATGGCATTTCTCCCGATGGCCTTATCGCCGAAATAATCAGTATATGAAAGTGGAACGATATATTCCGGTAAATCTGTATGAACACTCGATATGATATCGACTAAAATTTCAGATGATATTGAGAAAATATCTGGGAAATAATCTGTTTCAGAAGATTTCATTCGGTTTTCAATTTCATCAATCTTTTCAAGCATTCGTCTGCCATATTCGGAAAACAGGGCTGTTGACGCTTTGTTCATACTTTCATTTATTTTTCTGGAATTCTTTGCGCCTTCCTCCTTATTGATCCTGGTATCAATATGAAAAACGACAGTTCTCTTGCTTATATCAGCCGGCAACGAGGCAATTTTGTTCGTAGTTATAGAAACAGCGGGATAATTGATGAAAGCTTCCGGGATCCCCCAGTAGTCGTCTTTGATGACCTTTTCCTGATGTGCTTTAAACTGATCCCTGGCAAGGTCATCAATATTGATCGGCAAACCCTCGCAGGATCTCTTCAGGGCTTCTATTTTGGTCGATGTAAAATCATTGCTGCTGTTCATGGGAACTTTTTTACCGCACATCAATTTTGTGAGCAGCCTGATAAATGTGGATTTTCCTCCGTTTGATTCCCCATAAAGGATTCCGAAAACAGGAAATGGCGTTACATCATAATTATTCCTGCTTGCCACATAACGGAGATATGGCATAAAGGGACTTGCAAAAAACCAATTCATAAAGGCAAAATAGTCGTGCTGGCTCTGTAAAACATCACCATAAAAACTGTTGAGACTTGTCAGGTAATTCAGAAGACTCTTTACATCAGTTTCAATTTTATTGACATCTGGATACATATTTAGAGGTGTTTCGTTGAAGTCGATTCTACTGGTTTCATAATCAATGTGAAGCTTCGGCAGTTGGCGGTTTTTTACCTTTTCAAATTCCCTGTACTCTGTGAACTTTCGTTTAAAACCGCGGAAAATTTCTCCCGAAATTAGAATTTTCCCTTTATCCGCTTTCTGTTTGGGAAGCATAGGTTTTATTTCATGTACCAGATTTTTTACATTCGCTTCAATAACCACGTTGTCTTCATCTTCATCGGAATTTTCTTCCAATATGATTATTTTTTTTGCCTCTATCGTTTTGACGATCGGTGTTTTCTCAATATTGTCGAGCAGATATGCAGGATCATCTATGCTCCCTTTAATTATTTCAGGTTCGATATGGTCAGAACAGGAATTTTTGAAAGAATCGAATAAATTCTTGTAATATTCAAATGCAGGCAAGTCGTCAAAGCACAGTATATTTTCTCTCTGCAATCCGCAGAATGCTGATGCCGACATATTTGCACTGCCTGTGATAACGCGGACTCTCCCGGAATCTGATTCCATAATAAATATTTTTTCATGTGATTTTGTATCTCTTGAGACATAAAGGCTGAGTGTTTCATCATCAAGCCTCTCCGCCATCTTTACGGCAGATTTTGAGCGGACGAACTCCTGTATCGAATTGATCTGCATCGACAGCACAGCTGCCAATTCCATCTGCATAACCTGTTCACATCCGAATATAATCTCGGCAGTCTGGAATTTGTCAAGCACTTTGTTTATGAACCCTATTCCGGAGGAAAAGGTAATCGCATAAAGTCTGTCAAAACCACTGAAGAGTTCTTCCCAGTCTGTATTGATATTTTCCGTATATCGGGCTTTCACGACTTTCAGATTGGAAGAAACGCAGGCGATATTCCTTTGCTCAAAAATATCTATAAACGACATTTGATTTTCCATATCAGCACTCCGAAAATTTAAATCTGACGATACTATAACAGGCTGAAGGCCGAATAAAATAAACAATTTTCCTAAGAAAAGACTCGTTTTTATCTTATCACAAAAGAATTTTTATGAAGTCCAGCTTATTGGACACAAAACAATCCCCTGCTGAAATAAGTCAAAAGAAGTTTGTAACCTGCCTTCATGGATAAAAGAATCGTAAAATCATACAACCGCTATAAAAACATAACAGAACTGCCAAGCCTGATCGCTCTGCAGCTGGATGCATTCCAGAACTTGATGGACAGAGGAATCCAGCAGGTTTTTCAGGATATTTCACCGGTCAGATCGAAAAACAGCCGCTACCTTATTTATTTTCCAGACAACTCCATCGTATCGGAATTCGGTAATTTATTCTGGAGGCTCGATCCTCCGGAATATCCGCTGCAGGAATGTATTGAAAGAGGACTGACCTATGGCAGGTCCCTCATTACTGATGTGCTCCTGAGGGATATGATTACCGGAAATTCGTGGAAATCCAGAATCTGTCTCGGAGAACTTCCGCAGATGTCTTCCTACGGCAGCTTCATTATCTCAGGAACTGAAAAAGTTGTGATCACTCAGCTGGTGAAATCTCCGGGCATTTATTATTCCGCAGTTTATGATGAATCTTCGAGAAAAATAAACCAGCATGCGAAAATAATGCCGGATAAAGGAACTTACATCGAGATATTTCCAAAAGAAGATAAAGGTATCTGCATCCTGTACGACAGAAGACTTCAGATTCCTTTTACCGCGTTTCTCCGTATTCTGTGTTTTGCAGACGATGGATCCGGATCATCTCCATTCAGTGATTGTTCCGACTCGGAATTGTACAGGGTGTTTGAGAAGGAATGCGGAAGCCCAGTATTGAGGTATCTGGCTGCATCGATACAGGCTGAATCAAAACTGTATGAAGCTGTAAACAAAGAAAATGCCGCAAGGTGGTTTTTCCGGAAGAACAGACAGAAAGGTGAAATGGAAGATATCCGGAAATACATACACCGGCGGTTTTACGATCTGGCCGCATATGATCTCCAGCGGCCCGGTCGGAAAAAACTGAATGAACGCCTCAATCTTGAAAAATCCATACCTGATTCACACAGGACACTGACCATTCTTGATGTAGTGAAAGCTATTGCATCGGTAATCCGTCTGCAGGAAAACGGAAAGCCTGTCAATGACGATATCGACCATCTCGGCAGCAGGCGTACCCGATCCTGCGGCGAACTGATTCTTCGTGCATTTTCCTCCGGTATGCGGGAAATGGAAAGGGTAACAAGCAGTAAGCTGAGCTTTATTCTGGATCCAAAAGAAATCCGTTCCGCTGAGGATTATATCAATCCCGCACCGGTAAATTATGCGCTGAGATCTTTCTTTGCTTCATCTGAACTGTGCCAGTTCATGGATCAGAACAATCCGCTTTCAGAGCTGAGGCAGAAACGCACAGTGTCCGCATTAGGACCAAACGGACTTGACAGAAGCAGGGCGGGATTTGATGTCCGGGATATTCATCACACACATTACGGGAGACTCTGCCCCGTGGAGACTCCGGAGGGAAAGAATTCAGGTCTTATCAGCCGGCTTTCAATATATGGCCGCATAAACGAATACGGATATATTGAGACTCCTTACAGGGTTGTTTCCGGAAGCGCTGAATTCGGGTATGAGAACGTGATCGGCCATGTACCGAGAACCGATGTCAGAGATTCCGCAGGAAATCTTATTTTCAAAGCAGGTGTCAGAATCACCCGTGAAATGGCTGACTGTACGGATTTTGCAAATTCTGATATTGCAGATTTTGCGGTGATTCCATATGTTACGGATGAGATCATATATATCGATGCAGTCGCGGAAGACCGTTACACAATTGCACAGTCTACGTCCCGGCTGAATGAATACGGAGAATTTCAGGAGAGCAGGGTAAAATGCCGGCGGTATCCGGATTTTCTGGTCTGCAGGCCTTCCGAAGTTGATCTTCTTGATATTTCGCCTCAGCAGGCTGCGGGTGTATCCGCCGCATGCATTCCCTTCCTTGAACACGATGACGGGCACCGTGCCCTGATGGGAACGAATATGCTTTCGCAGGCTGTTCCGCTGCTTTATCCGGAAATACCTCTGGTGATGACCGGAATGGAACGCTACGCGGCACTTGATTCAGCACAGATGCTGAGGTCTCAATGGAACGGAACAGTAACGCATGCCGACGGAAATTTTATTGACCTGATCAGCCCGGATAATGTACTCCGGAGCATTCAGCTCAGGAAATATATGAGATCAAATTACGCTACCTGCATCAATCAGAAACCTGCTGTCAGTTCCGGTCAGACAGTTGAAAAAGGAGACGTCCTGGCCGATGCGGCCTGTACGGAAGACGGAGTTCTGGCCCTCGGGCATAATCCGGTGATTGCTTTCCTGTGCTGGGACGGATGCAATTTTGAGGATGCCATCGTAGTGTCTGAAAAACTGATTCGGGAGGACAAATTTACTTCTTTGGATATTATGCAGTTCGAGGCGAAAACCATTTATACGGAATCAGGGGTTGAAGAAATAACCCGTGATATTCCCGGATTGAATCAGAATGATCTGTCCCATCTCGACGACCGCGGGATTGCAAAGGTAGGTACGTTTCTGAAAGGCGGAGATGTGATTATCGGCCGGATATCTCCCCGAAGAGAAAATGATACGGATGAAGAGATACCGGAAGAGCAGGCTGTCAGAGACGTTTTCGGTGAAAAAGCGAGGGGATACAAGGACACTTCCATCCGTCTGCCTTCCTATATGCAGGCCAGAGTGATCGATGTAAAAGTATTTACTCATGATGATCTCCCGAATATGGAGTCGGTGACGGATCTTGTTGTCCGTGTGACTTTGGCGAAGAAGCGAAAACTGGAAGCGGGAGACAAGATGTCCGGAAGACACGGGAATAAAGGTGTTGTCGCCAGGATCGTACCAGAAGAAGATATGCCTTTTATGAATGACGGAACGCCGGTTGACATCCTCCTGAATCCCCTGGGAGTTCCCGGACGCATGAATGTAGGACAGATACTGGAAGTATGGCTTGGATGGGCCGCATCCCGTCTGGGCATCCGCTGCGAATCTCCTGTTTTCGATAGTGCGTCCGTTCATGATATCGAAGCTGAGCTGAGCCGGGCATGGCTTTTTGATACGGCAGCGGAAGATCTGCGGAATGAAGCCTGGGAGAAGTCGATCCTTGAGAAAAGCAAAGCCCCGAAGCCGAAGAAGGATCCCTGGGGAATCTCACAGAATACAAGATATTACAGGGCCCTTTATCATCCGGAATGCTTCAATATCAATGAAGAGAAATTGGTCTATGATTATGCCGGAAAATGGCTCGGGAATGATTACCTGTCGGAAAGGGAACTCAGAGAAAAAGTCGCCTGCCGATGGATAGAAAACAACGGCTGTTCTTCAGATAAGGTTTTTATCTGGAAGAACATACCTGAAAACAGTCCTGCGGAATACCCGGATGATTCCAACGCAATCAGGGTATGTCTGAAACTCTGGCTGAAGCGGATGGGATATCCGGATCATGTTCCGGATGATGAGGAGAATCTGCGTGAGACTGCAAGCCGCTGGGCAGCCCGGATCAATGAACCGCTCCCAATAACCGGCAAACAGTGGCTGAGAGACGGAAGAACAGGAGAACGCTACGACCATCCGGTGAATGTGGGCGTCATGAATATGATCAAACTGCACCATCTCGTAGAAGATAAGGTTCAGGCACGCTCAACAGGCGGTTACAGCATGATCACACAGCAGCCGCTTGCGGGAAAATTGAACAACGGGGGACAGCGGATCGGGGAAATGGAGGTCTGGGCTCTGGAGGCTTACGGCTGTGCGAATCTGCTGCATGAAATGCTGACCATCAAATCAGATGATACGGAAGGGAGAAAAAAGGCAGGATGGAATATGATGCACGGTTATCCGATCGAATTGTCCGGTATTCCGGCATCTTTCCGTGTTCTGGTTCATGAGCTGATGGGACTTGGATTGTGCCTTACCGGTTTATTCGATGACGGGAGTGAAGAAATACTCGGGCTGGAAGATTTTTCAATGGAAAACGAAATGATATAGCAGATGTTTATTTCTTATTTTCCTGAGGAAAAACAACAATAAGTATCGGTATTTAGATTATTCACAAACAATGGTGTTTTTGTTTTGTATAAGTTAATTAAGGGAGAATAAAGAAAACTTTAAAACGGTTATTTATCTCCCCTGAGGAGAAGAAAATGAATATCCAGTCGATGGAAAACAAAGTTATCCGTCTTTCACAGATCATAAACAGACATCAGGCCAGATACAGGATCCGGTTTAAATCAGAAAAGGAATTATCAGATCCGGAAATCTGGAGGAAAATCATAAATCACAGGGCGGCATTCGCACATTTTGAAGCTACAGTAATAGATCAGACACCCGAAGAGAATATTGATGATCTGAAAAAGTTCACCATTATTTATGGCCTGAAATATCTGTTCGCTGCTGAAATGCTGAACCTTGAAACAATTCCGGTGAAAGTATTGAAACATACCGAACACCTGGATTCTGCTGTTGTAACGGAGTTCTTCAACGCCGATTATCTCAGCCTGTCCGGATATGAGAAAGGCGAGTTTATCGGAAAACTTCTGAAAAAAACGAATCTGACCCTCAATGATATCGCCAGAAAAGCAGGGTTTACTTACAGCGCTGTTCAAAGTATGTATTCGGCATATAAAAATTCGAATATTTTTCCTCCGCTTAAAGAAGCTTATAGAAATTGCAGAATAACAGCATCGCTTGTTAGTCTTTCAATCATTTTCTATAAATCATCATCCCCTGAGATCCATCAGAAATTGACGGACTTTATCGTTGAAGGAGGGAAAAAAGCAAACATACTGCTCCGCACGGCAATGGAAAACAGAGATCCCAGCCTCACAGTTTCTCAGACGATATGGAATGTAATAAATGAAATTCCTGAAGAACATGCCGAAATACCTCAAAAGGATATTTTTGAAGATGTGAATTTTTCTCTGAAAACAGATGGTACACATATATCTGAGATGAAACAGACGGAAATAATTGAAAAAATGAACACCGACAAAAAATACCGCGTTCAGATGCTATCCTACCAGACGATCCGTGGAAAAAGTCTTGAGGCTTATAACAGATTATGCAGTGTTCTTCCACAGAATCTAATTCTTGACTATGATACTTCGCTTACATTGCCGAATCGAACCCAGTTTTCATATGCGGCCCCGAAGAAAATGAAAAAACTGTGCAGAAATCGGATTAATCAGGATGTAACTGATAAACGTCTTTTCATGAGAATAATGGAGTACTTTGATACTGCAGATAAAAACATGAGCTGTCCTGATCTGCTGGAAATAACCGAGAACATGTATATGAATCAGTACACCCGGAAACAGTTCTCAACTTTTTTCAAATTCAGCATTCTATACAGGAATAAACGGGATAAAGTAATCGCTGATGTTCAGAAATGAATATTGATGTTCCGCAAAAAAAGATGCTGAAATATCCCTTTCAGCATCTTTTTCCCATGACCGTGTTCCCCGGTATAAGTTTCACCCTGACTGCAGCAGGGAATTCTTTATCCGTTCGTTTCGTTTGTCGAGAAAATCGAGTTCTCTTTCGATCCAAAGCTTGTAATCCGCCGCTGATTGCGGACGTTTGTTTTCTTTGAAACTGCCGTTTCCATACCAGAAGATGACCCTGCTGTAATCATCGGTTACACAGTCCTGAAAGAAAAAATAGTCAACATACCCCTTGAAATCCACAAAAAGATCAAAGAAAAATTTGTCCGCCAGCAGAAATTTGTACAACGGCGAATCTTCCCCTTTATAATACCTGCGGATACATTCGAGCGTCAGATCCCATCTGTCGCAAACCAGAAATCCTTTCATCTGATTAATGCTGTTCATATGTTTAGGGAATATTGTCATCCCGCCTATTGTGTATGACCGATGGTTAAAGGTCCTGTCAAATTCATCATACCAGTCAGGAATTTCCGATCTGATTTTCCTGATCATTTTTGCATAGCGGGCATGATAGCGGAAACCGACGATAATCGCGTCGCTTGCAAAGCTGTGCTGATTCCAGGTCAGGCAATAAGGCCCGCTGCCGCAGCATACCAGCTGCATCTTTTCACCGCACGGAAGTTCTTTGCTCCATAATTTCTGATGGTATCTTTGAAGCGTTTCGCTGTATGAATCAGGGTCTTTCCCGTGAGCATCAGTTGTAAAATCGAATGAAGTATCTATTATAACCTTTGAAGTTTCTTCCGGATTTCCGTTCTGTTTCTGCTCAAGATCGCTTATGATGACTTTCTCCGGTAAATAACGGGAAATGTTGATCTGCGTAAGCGCTTCGTAAAGTTCCGGACGTAATCTTCGTCTGTACCAGGGTGCTTTTCCGTTATCAGCGCTTTCCGACTGAAAAAGAATCGTCCAGTATTCTTTGTCCCTGTATACCGGACAGTCTGTGAGACTGCGGACACTTCTCGCGATATTTGTGCAATACTGCAGTAAGGAGCCGTTATATCCGTATTCTCTGTTCAGAACGGAGGGAACAGCATTCCCGTTTTCGGCATAAAAGACAGCCAAAACCCTTGCCCAGACATAATCTCCTCCGATTAAGGATTTGTTTTTCAGCAGGTCAAGCCATTTTTCGGTTGTGATTCCCGGATCGTATTCATTTAACGCGGGAAACCAATGAATTTCATTGGAGAAAACAGCCTGTTCATCTTTTTCCTGTGGTAAGAATTCACACATAACTTCACCATATTTGTTTTCTTCTGAAATATTTATAACATATCTTACCTGCTTCAGATAGTTGAACGGTTCATTCATTCTCCTGTATGGCAATCCCGGCTGATGTTAACCAAAGACCTTCATAAGTGCTTTCAGTCAAATTCTTTTTCTTTGAATATATCCTCCGTGCCGTTCAATTCGGCCCATCTGGCTGTAAGCAGCCTTGCGTACATGGTTTCATCAAGTCCGTATGTCCCAAGTGAGAATCCATCGTTTATTTCGATGAGCAGTGTCCGACCATCATCCGTTACTCCGAAATCCATTGCACATCCGGCGGGCATATTGGTATATGCCTTCACGGCAGCATCAATAACGCTCCTGTCACACTCTGCATCCGGGCTGCCGTAGTAAAAGCGGATATCAACAATCTTTCCGTATAAAAGAAAACAGCGCCATTCCGAGATGAAATTGACCACCCCGCTGCAGTAAATTTCAGTTTCCGGATCCAGCTGTTTATAGTCCTCGAGATCCGCCTGGGTATGAATAACAATTCCGGGTGCGGTTTTCTCTTCGACCGGTTTGATGAATACAGGAATTTTTTCTTGTCGGATATCTTTCAGCTTGATCTGGCGGATTTCCCGTCCCCGGAAATCGGTCAGTTCTGCGGGATAATCATGATGACCGGACTCAATTCCTCTTTCATTCAGCGCATTCCAGATCATGATCGTCCCGCCGACTACAACATCTTCGGGGTTTCTCGTATCGAATTCTTCGTTGGTTGTAAACAGAACAGTCTCAACGCCTAACTCCCGGAAACCGTCATAGGCAATACGACAGTCATCGTTATAAGGTTTGCCTCTGAAGGCATGTATATATGCTCTCATATCAGCATCTCCTGGTTGTCATCAATAAAGAACCATCCGTAATCACAATGCTCAGTTAAGACATTGATACAGGGTTCTGAAGAATGCTTTGTAATCCTGTTTATCCGACAGGCCGGAAACGGATCCGTCTCCAGCCTCGATGATTTTCCAACTGCCATCTTCAAGTTCGGCAAAATCAATGGTATAGAATACGCTTTCCAAGTTACGGTATTTTTCGATAAGTGCGGCGGGAGGATCGGGTGTATAGTAATCCTGAAGCGAATTCCTGCATACAGATGCTGTCTGGTTGGCAATATAATATACGCGGAATTCATTTGTCTTTCCGTCATACTTCTTCAGGTTCAGGTACTCTTTTATACAGATTCCGCCTGTCAGCAGGGAACCGCGGTAATCATAGAAGACTTCCATCCAGCGATCGAATTCTGTCTGTGTTGTGCTTTGTGTAAAATAAACCGGAAATTCTGTTCCTTTTACTGACTTTACATAATCTTTGACCATAAAACGGGGAAACACCTGTTTCACCTTTTCGATATCGATCTCCGTATGCAGCGGAAATGTCAGTATTCTTGCTGTATCGCCGGCAAGTTCCGGGTAAATATTCGGAAAAACATGCATCAGCGAATACATCTCCGGATCAGTCACCAGACAGATATTTCTCTTCAGCAGTTCTGTATAAAAAGCCAGATACTGTTCAGGTTTCATCATCCAGCCGCGGTAGACTGCATCAATTTCCGACTGCGGATTTTCTGACAGTTTCAGTATTCCATGATTGAACCAGTCATCATAACTGAAGAGAATTACCTGAAACAGCCCTGTGTCAAGGGCTGCGTCATATTCCTGCTGCATGTCCTCATCGACTTTGTAGAGATCGTAAAATGAGGATGGAAACAATATGGTTCTAACCATTGTCAATCTTCTCCTGACTTTTTGTTATCAGAATCAATCATCCAAACAATATTTACTTCAGCACTGAGCTCTATTGTATTCGCTTTCAATTTATCCGACAGAGGGCGCTGAGAAGAACAGCCTTGCAAATTACGCATCGTCTTTTCGAGTTCGGATTCATATTCCAAGGGATCAGAAAAATCTTCTCTGCTTGACAGATTTGCAGTCTCTATTCCAACGATTCTCTGTCCCATAGACTCAGCAAAAAACAAAGCCTGTTCTTTGGAATCTGCAATAGCATCTTTCAATAGCTCTTTCCGCAAAGCCATTTCATTTGAAAGTATGTATCTCCTGGAAAAAGAGATGTTTTTGAAACCATCTTCTGTAATATCTCTGATGATATTAATGATTTTCTGATCCGCAGGAACAACAAGCTGAATTCCTCTGGTCGTCTCATAAAGAAATTCTTTCCGGGATTCATCTGATCCCTGAAACCTTAATTCTGAAGGAGGGGAAGTTCTGTCATTGGTAATCACAATGTTCTCGATATTTATGCCTATGTCAACAAATGCAGCAAGAAGGCTTTCCAATTGATCATTTACCTGTTTTGACGAGATATCGGAGGCTCTTTCCCTTGCATTAAGCGATAAATTGATTTCGCACTGGTCCGGTTGATATTCCCGTTTGGCTTTCCCAATAATTTTGATTTTCCCCATATTGCCCTCACATTTTGCTCATTTTGCCAGAGTTGTTTATTCAATCCTCTTCTCGCAGGAATTCTTTCAGCGCTTCGATCGTTTCCTTATCTGTGAGAATTTCTGATAAAGTACATTCCATTGCTTTGCAGATTTTCAGAAGCGTCAAAATATTTGCATTGTTGATATCTTCTTCACCTTCTTCATATTTTTGAAGCTGGTTTGCAGGAATACCGGCTCTTTCAGAAAGGTCTTCCAGATTTATTCCGAGCAATTCACGGTTTATTCGTAAACCGCCTGCTTCCGCAGTAAACCTGATATTATCCAGGTTCTTTTTCAGTTTTTTTGTGACAAAAGACGGGAACCCCATCGCTTCCAAATATTCTTCCCGGTTGAAGTTTTCCGGATCGAATTCAGCTCTTTCTTCATCCGATTCGACAGTAAAAGTAATTTTCATAGCATCTCCTTATCAGTTTCATAACTCAATTGACCAACATTACCTTTATTTTCGTTTCCGCCTGTGATAATGAGGATCATCTTTCAGGACGAGACTGCAGATAACGCATTTCGGAAGCTTATACATGACTACGCCTTCGGCAGTTTCACCGATTTTGTCATAGATTCTGCCGGCGCTCCAGCTTTCTCCTTTTACGGTATAGGAACTGTTTGCGACATATCCGACCTTACCGAGTCCGGGCATTTCCACCCGGATCGCTTCTTTGTCGAATTCGTTATCCGGTTCTTTTACAAGCCGGACTCTCATCCCTGTCTCGCAGAATTCATGACCGAAATAATGGTTTGTTCCGGTAATCGTGAAATAAATTATCTCCATGATGGGCACCTCCTGCTTTTTTATTCTGTTTTACATTATACGGATTTTTGCACGTGAATGAGTCTGATTAATAAGACTTTAAAATCATTTACTAATAAAGACCTGTTTATTGGACTTTTTACGACATAAAGAATTATAAAAAACAGCGCTGTTTTAGCAGCGCTGCCTTTTCGTTTATTCAGGTACTTTTCTATGCCTTGATGCCGTATTGATTCATAAGCCGGCTGATTTCCGATTTCATCTGTTCCACGACCTCATCCGGACCGACGATCTTTATCCGATCGCCCAGCGCCATGATCCAACCCAGAAACTGGCTGCTGACCGAAACATTTACAACCGTCTGGAAGTGATCCTCGTCAACGGGTTTGATTGTGATGTCCTTTCCGAAACGGTCGATGATCACATTGACCAGTGAATTTTCGGCTTCCAGTGTGACCTTCGTCTCTTCTCCTCCGAACATTCCAAAAAGGCTCTTGGTGTATCGTGTTATGTCAAGTTTTTTGAATTCTTCTTTCCCGTTGCGTTTCTCATCGACAAGTGCAATTTTCAGCATTTTATCCACACGGTAATGCTTTATTTTTTCCTCATAAGGATCATAAGCGATAAGGTAATAATATTCATTGTCCCAGAACAGGACCCAGGGACTGACCTGGAACCAGTCGCCTTCCTTACGCAGCTTCATCTTTTTCTGAAGATCCCACTTGTAATATTTGAACTTGATCTGCCGGTCGGTGGAAATGGCTTCGTGGATCGAGTCAATGTTATAGTAAACACTTTCGTTCATTGTTTTGACTCGGCCGGTGATGAATACCTGACGGTTCAGCTGTTTTGCTTCATATTTGCTGACCATTCCCTCAAGTTTTTTGATCAGCTCACCGGATTTTTTATTGGTGATTCCTCTCGCGGACTGAACGGCATCTACAAGCAGTTTCAGTTCTGGCAATTCAAAATTACGGCTTCCGATGTGATAATAGGAATTCCGGCCGATTTTTTCCATGATGATATCGACTCCGAAACCCCGCAGTTCGTCAAAATCGACATATAGCGTCTTACGGTCAGCCATTACGCCGTTTTCTTCCAGCTTTTGAATTATTTCCTGCATCGTGAGAAAATTGGAATCGTCTGTATCCTCATAGAATATCTTCATCAGATAGAGCATCTTTAGCTTTTGATGTTCGCCATTTCTTTTCATGGATATTTTCCTCCGAATTTTTCGCCATAATTACAGCATTGCAAAGGTAGTTTAATGCATATTTATTGATTATTTTATATCAAGTCCAATATAACCACCTCAATAAAATCGCATTGTTGTTACAATAAATGAATGAGCTTCTAAGGTCATTGAAGCATGGTTTGGAACACTGCAGCATGGAGGTACATATGAAATACAGCGAAACAGGGTTTAGAGCATTGTACAAACAGTTTTGTACTTTTCCGGTTACAGAAACTGTAAGAAAAGTTATAGTCCAGAAGATGAAAACAAGAATTGAATAATCAATGCAGATGATGGAAGAAAAAATGAGCAATATTATCTTACGGCCGTTGGAAATGATCGATTCTGATTTTATGCTGGAACTTGTCAATGATCCGGAGGTAACAAAATATCTCCCTGGCTTGATTCACAATAGACAAATGATGTTGAGCTGGATCAAAAGTCTGGACGATTCTTCCCATGAGTACATTATCCAACTCGAGAAATCTGGTACGGATATTGGCGAATGCAGCATTAATAGAGCGGGGAATGTTTTGGAAATAGGATTGATGCTTCTTCCGCAATACTGGAATCGTGGGTATGGAACTGAAACAGTCAGATCGCTGCTCGATATTGCCAAATCATCGAAAATGAAAAACATTACTGCAGTAACAGACAATAGAAATTCCGTCATGATCCGCATTCTTGAAAATCTTGGCTTCATTCTGAAAAATGAAGGATGGATGTGGAAAATCAGCGAAGATGAGCAGGATCTTCTGAAAGATGGTCAAAATATTGTTGTATATGAAAAAGAAATCTCCTGAATAGGTTTCATCCGTCACTAAGAGCGAAAAAAATGAAAAATAACAATATAACCTGGCAGGAGATTCCAACATTAATTGATGAGAAGCATTATGTTGAATCACGTTTTGAAGAAGTCTATCCTTACATTATCGAAGAAAATGAGAAAATTTTTTTATTGCCTGATTGTGTAAAAATGCATGTGGATAAAATTTCATCATGGGGCTGCCTTGTAATGGAATATTCAGATCCGGGAATGGATGTACTTGGAGAAGATGGTGATTGTTTTTCTAGGGAGGATTATGAAACTCCCGATGCATTATTTCAAGATATGCTCAAAGAAACAAAAGATTGATATGAGAAACATTGTGCCAACATACATTGATGGTGCAATTTTTTCATCTACAATAACATATGCAAATATCATTGTGGCTACTATATTACATTTATCCAAAGCCGCAACCTTACTAACATCAATATAGTAAATTGCAAACATATAAGTCAGCCATGATAGTCCCTGGATTATTCCTGAAATAATAGTCAGATTAAAAATATATTGAGGCATGAACAGCAAATTACCATTGTCACCAGTAATAATTCCAATAATAAAAATCGTAATTGTAGAAATTGTCAATGATATTGCACCGTACCAAAATGGATTCTGGCCTTTAATACCAGATTTACGATATACCGCTGCCACAG
>CACYHU010000001.1 GCA_902774215.1 uncultured Chloroflexota bacterium | reverse complement strand
CGCCTCCGCCGCCTCCGCTGCAGGCCCGATGCAGGCTAAAAGCGGGAAGAGGAACCAGGAAATAATAGAAGAAGAGCCTGAGAATGAGTCTCAATGGAAGAATAAAGATGGGTCAATGAAGCTGATTAATGATGAAGATTCCCATCTGAATAAAAAGAGAGGCTGGCTGGGAACAGCATTTGACTGGTTACTAACCGTTGGTGCTCACATGTTTCCCCAAAGTAAAGATCTGAAGAGCATTCATAAGCAAAAGGATGCTTATGAACAGTACCAAATGTATTCCGATAAGGAAGCGAACGAAGAAGCGGATTTTGATGCTGACACGGAGTTTGAAGATTGGAAGAATAGAAATCTGAAGAATAGAAATCTAAAGAAGTCCAAAAAACAAGAAAAACACATAGAAGAAAATCTTATAGAAGATCTCATAGAAGACAATATCAAAAAAGAAGATGACGATGAGGTCTATGATTGACGGACGTTCCCGATGCGGGATTGGCTGAAGGGAATGAGCCAATGGGTACTGTTTTCGCTGACTCAGACTTGAGTCAGCAGAAAAGGTTCCTTTGGTTCAGAGCAGCACTGCGGAATGTTCACTCCGGACGTTGAAGAATTGCAATTAAGAAAAATGGAGTTAACAGATGAGTTATACATACGAACAGCAGAAAAAACGTGTAAACAGAAAGGCTGGCTCGGAGTCATCCGTCAGCAGCGGGAAAGAATCCTCCTTCCCCAACAGCGCGCAGCTGTCGCAGGCGGGCCATCAGGTAGATATGCCCGTGGTGATGCGGGAGAAGATGGAAGGCTCATTCGGTATGGATCTCTCCGGCGTAAAGCTCTATGAGAACAAGGCTGTTGGCGATGCAGGAGCAGAAGCCGTCGCGCAGGGCAGCAGGATCGCCTTTGCGCCTGGCAGGCTGGACTTTTCCAGCACCCGCGGTCAGGCGCTGCTGGGTCATGAGATATCTCACGTTGCTTCGCAGGCAAGGGGGGAGGTCAAGGGCAGCGGTCTCGTAAACGATTCCGCCCTCGAAGCCCGCGCCGATCGGGAAGGTATGATGGCAGCCCATGGAAAGAGCGTCTCAGGTGGCTGGGGCGGTGCATCCGCGTCATTGTCGAACGCATCCGCCGCAGCCGCGGCGGGACCGATGCAGGCCAAAAGCGGAAAGAAGAAACCGGCAGAAGAAAGCGCCGCACCCGTGGTCGGCCAGATGCAGAAAGAAGAAAAGCCAATAACGCAGCAATATTATTTCGATGGAAATCGGAAAAAGCTCATAAAGCCGAAAAACAAGAAGGGAAAGAAAAAGAAAAAATAATAGACTGTACGCCATTATGTCGAAAAAGACAGCAGCCGAGGCCTTTAAAGAATCTTCCGGTGTTTCCAAATCATAAAGACTATGAATCCCCGATAAATCTCCGATAAGTCCCCGGCAAGTCCCTGAACATGAGGTGTTGAATGAGTTACAGTTACGCACAGCAGAAAAAAAAAGGGAAGCAAAAAAACAAGCGCGGAGACGTTCGTCAGCGGGGAGGATGAGGCCTTCCTCCCCAACAGCGCTATGTTGGAGAACCTGGGGCATCAGGTCGATATGCCCACGGTGATGCGCGAGAAAATGGAAGGGGCTTTTGGCATGGACCTCTCCAGCGTAAAGCTCTATGAGAACAAGGCGGTGGGAGACGCCGGAGCCGAAGCCGTCACGCAGGGCAGCAAGATCGCCTTCGCACCGGGCAAGCTGGATTTTTCCAGCACCCGCGGTCAGGAACTGCTTGGACATGAAATGTCCCATGTTGCCTCACAGGCAAGGGGCGAGGTTCACGGCAGCGGCCTGGTGAACGATTCCGCCCTTGAAGCGAAGGCCGATATGGAAGGCTTTAAGGCAGCCCGGGGTGAGAGCGTCGCGTCCGCGCCGCTGTCAAACGCCTCCGCTGTATCCGCGGCCGGGCCGATGCAGGCAAAAAGCGTAAAGAAGCAGGAGCTAATCGAGGAGCCCAGGTCGGGGGTCGGGAACATCCAATTGATTGAGGATACCCGGCCGCAGAGAAGCCCGGGTGGGCAGATAAGGGACTGGTTCAGCACTCATTTAGCTCACTTGTTCCCCCAAAGTAAAGAAATGAAGAAGCTGCATAAACATCAGGATGAATATGAAAAGAAAACCCTGCTTTCTATTAAGGATGCGGAAGAAGACGCTGCGCTTGATAATTTTGACTTCAGCAAAATAGAAGAAAGTAAGAAACTTATCGAAGACGGAGATGTCATTCAATGATGGGCGTTCCCGATGCGGGAATTGCTGATACGACAGATTAAGCATAATACATCCCGGTATGTACAAATTTTTGAGGGAGTATAAACGGCCCCTCTTCCTGAGATCAAAAAAAGACTCATCAATATTGAGTCTTTTTTCCGTTTATTTGAAGAAAATTTGTTGAATTTTCTGTTCTTTATTTCTTTCTTTTCCTTATTACGAAGTAAAATTTCCGTTTTACTCGTAAATTCATCGAAAAGAGAAACTAAAGGGAGGCTGGTGGGTCTCGAACCCACAACATCTTGTTCCACAGACAAGCGCTCTGCCATTGAGCTACAGCCTCCATATTACGAACAAGAGATATTTTAGCACAGATTCATCGAAATGCAAGATATTTGTGATTTTTTATGATTAAACCGATTTTTCACTGCTTTTGGAGCTTTTTCCTGTATATCAATGGTTCCTGCCGGGACCATTGACCGATACGGGATGCAATTTCAAAATAATCCTGCGGGTGTTCAGAACCGGGGAATACAACACGGGTGTAAGACCTTTTGTGGAGGTTTCACCTCTGCAAAGTACCGTCCCCGTGCACCCGGTTATGAACCGATAAATAATTTGTAATAAAAACGATTCAGAAAATTTGATTTTTTTCTTCACAATTGGAAAATCGGGCATATAATAGAATTCATAGAAGAAAATACTTTTTTATCATAATTGGAGGATAAAATGGCATACGTTATTGATAAGGATACTTGTATTGCTTGCGGTGCATGTGTAGGTGAATGCCCGGTTTCAGCTATCACTGAAGGTGATTACATGGTCATTGATAAGGATACCTGCATTGACTGCGGTACCTGCGCAAGTGTTTGCCCCGTCGGTGCACCGGCTGAAGGCTAATCATTTTCTTTTATACAAAAAAGAACCTTCGGCACATCGCTGAGGGTTTTTTATTTTAAACACCGACCAACTCCTGCCGCAAACAGAATGAATAAATCAGTGATTCCCAAGATGATAAGCGCTGAGAATATACCGGACCGGTAATAGTGTATAATTGGAAATATGGATCTATTCGATTATAATGATCAGCAGAACTTTGACGAATCCCAGCCGCTTGCTTCCCGGATGCGTCCACAGACGCTGGATGAACTGGTCGGTCAGGATCATATCATTGGAAAAGGGAGACTTCTGCGCAGAGCAATCGAGGCAGACAGGCTCTTTTCCTCGATCCTGCTGTTCGGGCCTCCCGGCACCGGAAAAACAACACTTGCCAGACTGATCGCCAAAGCTTCATCGGCTGACTTTGTCACCATTTCCGCGGTTCTCGCAGGTGTGCAGGAGCTGCGCGCTGTTGTCGCTGATGCGAAAGAACGGAAGAAGCTGTATAACAAACGCACGCTGCTTTTTGTAGATGAAGTCCACCGCTGGAATAAATCGCAGCAGGACGCACTGCTCCCGCATGTGGAAAACGGCCTGCTGACGCTTATCGGCGCTACGACCGAAAACCCGTTCTTTGAAGTAAACAAAGCGCTGCTGTCACGGTCACGCGTTTTTGAAACCCATCCGCTGGACAGTAAGTCGCTGCAAACCATCATCAACCGGGCTTTGACTGACGAAGTACGAGGCTATGGAAAACGGAATATTCTGCTTGATGAGGATGCGGAAGAGCTGCTGATCTCCCGAAGCAACGCTGATGCCCGGAATCTGCTGAACGCACTCGAGCTGGCTGTCGAAAGCACACCGCCGGATGAGGAAGGCTGCATTCACATCACACTTGACGCTGCGGAAGATTCCATACAGGAGCGGGCGCTGAATTATGATAAAAAGGGCGACTCCCATTATGATACCATCTCCGCTTTCATCAAATCCGTCCGCGGATCAGACCCCGACGCGGCATTATACTGGGTCTCGAAGATGTTACTTTCCGGAGAAGATCCACATTTTATTCTCAGGCGTTTGGTGATCCTTGCTTGTGAAGACATTGGTATGGCGGACCCCCGCGCGCTGCAGGTTGCCATAGCCGCCGCCAATGCCTTTGATTATGTCGGCATGCCGGAAGGCTATTACCCGATCGCCGAAGCTGTTCTATACTGTGCCACAGCCCCGAAATCGAACTCCGCGCTGGGAATTTTCAGTGCGATGGACCAAATTAAAAAGGAGGGTGCCGGTCCGGTTCCGACCCATCTGATGGACGCCAACCGGGATGCCCAGGCGCTCGGACATGGGAAAGGCTATCTTTATCCGCATAATTTTCCGGAGCACCATGTCAAACAGCAGTATCTGCCGAAATCCGTTGACGGCGGGTTTTATGTACCCAGCGACCAGGGATACGAAAAAGTTATCCGCGAAAGAATGGAACGCTGGGACCATGCAGCTTATAAAAATGATGAAAAATGAAGAATAAAGCTTTGATAGAATGTGTTCCGAACTTTTCGGAAGGAAGAGACCGGTCGGTAATCGAAGCGATCCATGAAGTTGTTATTTCCGATGGATCGTGTGAAGTCTGGGATCACAGCGCTGATGTTGATCACAACCGTTCTGTTTTCACCATCGCCGGTTCTCCGGAAGCCATTGAAAATGCCGTGCTGCGCTTCACCAAAACCGCAGCAGAGCTGATCAATATGGAAACTCATGAAGGTGTCCATCCCTGCATCGGCGCCACAGATGTGATCCCCTTTATTCCGCTGAGAAATATCACCATGGAAGAATGTGTGAAGCTTTCCGAAAAGGTCGGAAAACGTATCGCGGATGAGCTCGGGCTGCCGGTGTATCTTTATGCAAAATCAGCAAAAAAAGACGCACACCGCCGTCTTGCCGATATCCGCAGAGGCGGATACAAGAAACTCAAAGAGGTGATCGACAGGGAGCCGGACAGAGCACCGGATTTCGGTCCGTTAACGTTATCCTCTGCCGGCGGCGTTTCCATCGGCGCGCGCGATTTTCTGATCGCATTCAACGTATATCTCGATTGTACCGACCCCGCGCCGGCACGTGTTATCGCAAGAAAGATACGCGAATCTTCAGGAGGCCTGCCGGGATTGCAGGCTATTGGCCTGCTTGTTAATGGCTATGCGCAGGTTTCAATGAATCTGCTTGACTACCGGAAGACCTCAATGAAAACCGTGATCCGGACAATTGAAAAAGATGCGGCACTGTTGAATATCAGGCCGCTTTATACCGAACTGATCGGCATGCTTCCTGAAAATGCACTGTCCGGAACAACCCCGGAAGAATTATTATTGAAAGACTTTTCGTCAGACAGAATAATCGAAACGAGAATCAGGGATTAATAAAATAAAAATCGCTTGAAAAAGCGATTTTTTTGTCGGGGCGGGCGGATTTGAACCGCCGACCTCACGGACCCGAACCGTGCACTCTATCCGGACTGAGCCACGCCCCGAACAACGAACAATAGTATAATACTTCCCTTGTTTTTAATCAAGTGAATCGCAAAAATTCATGACGTTTCTATTTTTTCAATTTTTTCGATCTTTATGAACAACTTATGATAAGATAGAAGAATGAGCAATACTAAGGAATTACTTAAAGAATTCAAAAAGCTCCGAATCGTCACCATCGGCGGCGGTCACGGCTTGTCAAGTCTCTTACGCGGGCTGAAAAAAGTCACACGCAATATCACAGCCGTTGTAACAGTAGCCGACAATGGCGGGTCATCCGGGGCACTCCGCCGGGATATGGGTATCCTGCCGCCCGGGGATATCAGGTCCTGCCTCACCGCACTTGCGGACGATGAAGAATTCATGACACAGGTACTCCAATACCGTTTTTCTTCAGCCTCAGGTGTCGGGCAGCATAACATGGGCAACCTGCTTCTCACCGCACTTGCAGACATCACAGGGAGCTTCGAACAGGGCATTCATGAACTGGCATCAATTCTTGCCATCCGCGGGAAGGTCACACCATCCACACTTGCCGATATCAACCTGGCCGCTGACATTGAAATCGAAAAAGACGGCATCAAAACCGTCAGTCAGATAACGGGAGAATCCCAGATCACGGAAACCTACGGCAAAATTCTCCGCTGCTGGATCGAGCCGGAAAATGTCAGCGCCAATCCGGAAGCCATCAGAGCCATACTAAACGCTGATTTTTTGCTGATGGGGCCGGGAAGTCTTTACACCAGTATTCTTCCCAACCTGCTTGTTCCGGGAATTGCCAATGCAGTGGCCGCATCTTCAGCGAAAAAAATATACATCTGCAACCTTACTTCCCAACCGGGAGAGACTGACAATATGGATTGTACCGACCATGCGGAAATTATCAGAAGTTATCTACCGGAATCAAATCTTGACGGCATGGTCTGTAACGATTTTTATCCTGAATCATTGCCAAGCCATATTAATTGGTGTAAAATTTCGTCAGGAAAAGACTTGGAAATCAGAATTTTTAAGGGTAACCTTGTCGATGAAAATTATCCGTGGCATCATGATCCGGATAAACTCACAAATGTTCTGATCCAAGCCTGGGAGGCGCTGAAAGAGCCGCCTGAAGCAATCAATACAAACGGGTAAGAAATTGTCAAATTACCTGTTTTCGGAGGAAATAAAATGACAAAAGTTGGTATTAATGGTTTTGGTCGTATCGGCCGCCAGGTTCTCAAATCACTGGTTGAAAATTATTCCAATGATTTGGAAGTTGTCGCAATCAATGACTTATTTGACACTAAAGCAAATGCTCATCTGTTCAAATATGACTCCACTTATGGAAAATTCAACGGTACCGTTGATGTAGAAGGCTCCGACCTGGTTGTCAATGGCAAAAATATCAAAGTCTTCAACGAAAAAGATCCTGCCAACATTCCGTGGGGCGATCTTGGTGTTGAAATCGTCATCGAATCCACCGGTATCTTCACTGACGCCATTGGCGATCCCGCCAAAGGCAAAGCCGGTGCTAATGCCCACCTCAAAGCCGGCGCCAAGAAAGTCATCATCTCCGCTCCTGCGAAGAATGAAGATATCACCATCGTCATGGGCGTGAACGACGATCAGTATGATCCCGCGAAACATAATATTGTTTCCAACGCATCCTGCACCACCAACTGCCTGGCTCCTGCCGCAAAGATCGTCAATGACGCTTTCGGTATTGAATACGGTCTCATGACCACCATTCACTCTTATACCAACGACCAGGTCATCCTTGACCAGGGTCACAAGAAAGAAATGCGCCGCTCCCGCGCCGCCGGTCTGAACATCATCCCCACCACCACCGGTGCAGCAAAAGCCGTTGCTCTCGTTATCCCTGAACTGAAGGGGAAATTTGATGGTTATTCACTCCGTGTCCCGAGCCCGACCGTTTCCGTTGTCGACTTCGTCTGCACACTCAAGAAAGAAACCACCAAAGAAGAAGTTAACGCCATTTTCCATGAAGCTGCCGAAGGCAAACTGAATGGTATCCTGGGCGTTACTGACGGTACATTCAAGGATCCGTTGGTTTCCACCGACTTCCGCGGCGATGCACATTCTTCCATCGTTGACTGCCAGTACACCTCCGTCATGGGCGGCAATCTGCTGAAGATCGTCTCCTGGTATGACAATGAATGGGGTTATTCCAACCGTGCCTGTGATCTTGCCCTCATGATGGCAAAATCACTCTAAGCCTTGTAATTTACTGAAATGCAAAGGTGATTGTTTCGGTTTTGCCGCAGCAATCACCTTTTTTTGAATTTACAGGAGAAAATAAGAATGTTCAACAAAAAAACCATCCGCGATATTGATGTTAACGGCAAAAAGGTTCTTGTCCGTGTTGATTTTAACGTCCCGATCAAAGACGGCGCAGTCGGCGATGATACCCGCATCCGCGGTGCACTTCCCACCATCCAGTATCTTCTGGACCATGGCGCTGCTGTGATCCTCTGCTCCCACCTTGGCCGTCCGAAGGGCGAACGGAATCCGCAGTATTCACTCAAACCCGTTGCCGAGTATCTGAAGGGGCTTGTTTCCAATCCTGTTTACTTCGCTGATGACTGCATCGGTGAATCTGCACAGAAAGCAGCTGCAGAACTGAAACCGGGTGAAATTCTGGTTCTCGAAAATACCCGCTACTACAAAGGCGAAGAAAAGAATGATCTTGAACTGGCAAAAGGCCTTGCAGATCTTGCTGACCTTTACGTCAATGATGCTTTCGGTACTGCTCACCGCGCACATTCATCAACGGAAGGCGTTACCCATTTCAAACCCGGTGTTGCCGGATTCCTGCTTGAAAAAGAGATCCAGTATCTTTCTTCCGCTGTTGAAAATCCGAAACGCCCGTTTGTCGCTATCCTCGGCGGTGCCAAGATCTCTGATAAGATCGGCGTCATCAAGAACCTGCTGAACAAGGCTGACAAGGTCCTCATCGGCGGCGGTATGGCCAATACCTTCTTTGCTGCCCAGGGTTACGACATGGCTGACTCACTCGTACAGGAAGAAGCAATTGAAACCGCGAAAGAAATTCTGGCTGCCGGTTCCGATAAGCTGGTCCTGCCCGTTGACATGGTCATCGCCAACGCTTTTGATAACGATGCAGAAAAGAAATGCATTGACGCAGGAGATGTTCCTGCCGGCTGGCGTGTTCTTGACATCGGCCCGAAAACTGTCGAATGCTATTCCAAGCTTGTCTCTGATGCAGCAACCGTTGTCTGGAATGGCCCGATGGGTGTATTCGAAATGCCTGAATTTGCGAAGGGTACCTTCGCCGTAGCACAAGCTGTTGCTGACTCTGATGCGATTTCTATCATCGGCGGCGGCGATTCAGTTGCTGCTATCCAGGAATCCGGTCTGGCCGATAAGGTGACACATATTTCCACCGGCGGCGGTGCTTCCCTCGAAATGCTGGAAGGCATCGTTCTCCCGGGTGTTGCCGCATTGGAAGATAAATAATCCGGCAATTCAGAAGCAAATCAAACGGAGCTGCCGCAAATTATATTTTTGAAAAGCCATCGGGAGGGAGTGCTTCGCAGGGACGCGGAATAGGCGTCAGGTGCCTGCGAAAGTGATCCCCGCGTCCCGGTTAAATCAGTCGGGGGACACGCGCTGAGCAAGCTCACGCGTGTCCCCCGACACCCCTGTATAAGCTGCTGAATCACTCCTTTGATGATACGATTATTCAGATGATTCCCAAAAACAAAAGATGAGCCGTTTCGCGTTATTTAAAGGCGCCTAAGCTGGCGGTTGACTGAAGGTCAGCTCGACCGCCCCGGCAATATCTCCATAGTGCGGAGTTATTCCCGCTTGCACCGCCCGCCATTGCGGAGAATTTGCTTTTGATGGTATTTCTTAAAAAAAGCTGTCGTACACCATAAAAGATATACGGCAGCCACGGTTTTAAAGAAAAACCACCGTCTGTCTTCCGGTGGTTTTTTATTTCAATCCGCTTTCTCAGTCCGATTATTACGGTTCTGTCTTGCAGGGCGGCTTTTACGCTGTTCTGCCTTTTCCGGTTTATCCACGGCAGGTTTATCTACGGCAGTATTCCGCTCCCGTTTACTTCTTCTTTCCGGACGTTCCCGCCGTTCTGCTTTTCCGTTATTCACTGTTTTGGATTCTTTTTCTGGCTTTACAGGCTCTTCATAGTCTTCATTGCCGCTGACAAGAGCAAGAATATCCTTGTCCTCAATATTTATTTCATCAGCCTGGTCAGGGACCTGAGGTTCATTCGAAACTGTCGTATTTCCATCAATGATCAATTGATCGCGTTTATATTCACGGCGGCCGACTTCAGGGATATCCACCAGAACTGAATCCCGCATCGGGAATACTTCCAGCACTTTCCCTTCTCCCTGAGGTGTTATTACGCGTTTGTTCTTTTTCGGAAGCTTCTTCCGGCATTCCACATAATAATCATTCTCATAAACAAGACAGCAGCGCAGACGCCCGCACATACCGGTAATTTCAGCCGGAGTAAGGGAAATGCCCTGTTCCTTTGCCATTTTAATAGAGATGGAACTGAACTCTGTCAGATACCTGCAGCAGCAGCGGCAGGATAAACCGCAGGCACCCATTCCCGGAATACTTTTCGCGACATCCCTCGGTCCCAACTGCCGGAGGTCCACCTGGCTGACTGTAGGGAAATTTCTGAGAAGGTCAAATTTCAAAGATTTCAAATCCACTTTTTCATCATTGTCACTGGCATAATTGATTTGCAATCTTGTTCCGTCAAAACTGAATTCCGCATCAAGGATCTTCACTCCTTCCAGATTTAGCTCTGTCAGCCGTTTCCTTGAAAATTCTATAGCCTCATCCTTTTTCTGGTTGAACAGCTCTTTTGCAACCAGATCTTTTGAAGAAGCAGGACGCAGTACAACTTTTAACGGATCACCTTCGTTCACATAATCTGTCTTAACCTGGACAACTTTCCCAATCTGCCGGCCTCGGACCGATTCAACAATCACATAATCTTCCAGGTCAAGGTCATAACCGTTTGCATCAAAAAAATAAGCTTTACTTACAGGTGAAAAACGTACACCAACTGCTTTTTCATAAATTTCTGTCATTACACAACACCTTTTTATCGCCGCTGGGACAGCGTAAACAGTCCAATAATAACACCCAGAATACCGCAGATCAAAATGATCATCCCCATTGGTACACCACCGCTGACATTCACACCGGTAACGGTTTGAAATGTCGGAATAGAAAGCGGTACCGGTTCCGTAAACGTCGGCAGTCTTGTCGGTTCAACAGTAATGATAAACTGTGCCGCAAGCGTCGGGTCGATCGTATTCGTAATACGGGGTGTCGGCGTATTCGGAACGACAACAATGGGAAGGTCTCCTGTGTAATCGACATAGGAACTGTAAACCCAGGCATAATTATCCGGACCGCCCATATACTCAATAAGGATCCAGCTTCCCCCCTCAGTTCTGCCTTTCCCGATAACCGCCTGATTCGCCAGGAGAGTGCCAACGCGGTCATATTCCGTTCCCGGACCGGAACGAACATTAATTTGGGGGTTGGCAGGATCATTTTTTACACGGACGATCACACCGGGATCAGTACCTGTCACCGTAGGAATATCAACAGTAGGGATCTGGTAAAAACCGCTTACCACTATCGGAATAAGGATCCCTCCGCAAATAAGAATAATAACCAAAGAAATAAGGTTCTTTTTTGTTCTCACGATCAGCTCACAATCTTTCACATACTATTTTACTCTATTCTGAACGCAGCAATGCCTAAATCCGTCTAAAAAGCGTAATAGTTATTATCAGGTTCATTATAATAAGAGATGCCAGTACGGATAATTATTGAAATATACAAATTTCTGACATATCCACGCGATTCATGATGTATAATTTACTGGTCAGTGTTATTTTGGAGGATCTGCCATGAATTTAGATGACTTACATTTTCCTCTTGAGGCCAATGTACAAACCCTGGCGCATTTTGTTGATACGCAGGGATCTTATGCTTTTACCTTTGCCAGTCCATTCTGCTACAATACACCGGCAGATATGAAAGAGAACGGGGCTTTCCTTCTCGCTTTCTTCAACTCACAAAAGAAAAAAAATCTGAATGCCGATTCGGTTTTCACCTACTACATCAACAGCAAGAATAAAACGCCCCACCCATCCAATAAAGTCAAAGCGGACATACGCGAAAGCACAATATACAATGGGGATGGATCTCTGCTCGGAAGTATCCATATTTTACTGCAGCATGGCATATTCCGCAGCTATAAGGGATTAAACGCAAACCCGGTTTACAATGAATCCGGGAAACTGGTTGGCTTTTGCCATTATAACCTCAAAAACAAGTGCAAGGATGTCTATTCCTGCGATGCTGATTTCCAGATCCCGGATTCACCGCTGAGCGATTCCGACATATCGTCACTTGAATCAGCGGGAACCATCCATCGGGTGTTTTCTTATGACATAGTCGAATCTGAAGAAACCGATAACAAGGATCGTTTTCTTGCAATTTTCTCCCCCTCAAAAAAAGCTGAGCTGACAAATAACCGCATCCGCTATTATGGCTGCGAAGCTGATGAAACGCTGAAAGAACTGCTTCTGACAGCCCTGTTCGCTTTTTTCTGGGGAACATATATCGATATTCCCTTAGGATGACCCCGCTAAGAACTGAAAAGGAGCTGTCGCAAATTATAATTTAGCAAAGCCCTGCGAAAGTGATTCCCGCGTCCCGGTTAATTCAGTCGGGGGACACGCGCTGAGCAAGCTCACGCGTGTCCCCCGACACCCCTGTATAAGCTGCTGAATTACACCGTTGATGATACAATTATTCAGATGATTTCCCAAAACAAAAGATGAGCCGTTTCGCGTTATTTAAAGGCGCCAAAGCTGGCGATTGACTGAAGGTCAACTTGAGAGCCCCTTTATTACTACAAACTGCCTATACAGAATATTTTTATCTATACGCTATGCGTCGTGCTTTATTTGAAATTGGGAGAAGTCCCGGGCGACCTCAGTATTTGGAAAAACATTCAAAACCTCTTCGAGGATATCCCGCTCCCGGTACCTTCGTGAAACATGCGTCAGTATAAGTTTTCCGACTCCGGCCTCCTTCGCCAATTCCGCGGCCATTCTTGCAGTCAGATGCGAATACTGTACTGCCATTTCTCTTTCTTCTTCAAGATAGGTAGATTCAATGCTTAATGCGTCCACATTTTTGACATAAGGTAAAAGCTCCAATGCGTTACCCGTATCGCCGACAGTAACCAGAGTCGTGCCCGGTATATATGGTCCCAACACATCTTCCGCATCAATCTTTCTTCCATCCGGAAGGGTAACGGATTCTCCATTCACCAGGTCTTTACGCCACGGTCCGACAGGAATATTCAGAGCAGCAGCTTTTTCAGGCAGGAAAGGCCGTCTGCCTGCTTCCTCAAAACGATACCCAAAGGATTCCGTACCTCTGTGCGTGACAGGGAAACAGCTGACCGTCAGATTTTTCTCTTTAAAAATCTGGCCGGGAGTTAATTTATGGAAAACGAGCGGTGTCGGTGTGCGGTTTCCTCGCAGTACAACTGAGAATAATAAATCCCTGATACGATCGATGGCATCAGAACCGCCGTATATATGCATTTCCTCCATGGTTTCCCAACGAACCATCGTGGAAACAAGACCTGCCAGGCCAAGGATATGATCCAGATGACTGTGAGTGATCAGAATCTTATTTAAGCGTTTTAATCCGATCCCGGATGTCAGCAGCTGCCGCTGTGTTCCTTCACCGCAATCAACCATAAAACGATGTTCATTAAACAATACCATCATTGACGGCAAACTGCGGCGTATGGAAGGAGCAGAAGCTGATGTTCCCAAATAAACTATTTCAAACACATTAAACTCTCAGATAAAAAATCTTTCACTTATTTTACCATGAACTCAACCGCGAACGAATCCAAAATCAGCACGTAATACCCCTGCACCTTTTTCAGTAAAAGGAATTGAATAACGCAGCAATGTATTCTCGTTACTGAAATATATTGTCACCTGTTCCTCAGGATATTCAGCGCCGGATATGTTCGAAGCCTCAAAATCATCAAGCCAAAATGCTTCCACAACTTTCTGTACATCCTCTGTATTGCTGATCATCATACTGAAAGCAACATGCTCAAATTCAGCATAATCATCTTCAGAACTAAAGCCAAGACTGACTACTATTTCCGCACAGTGGCGATTATTGACAGATTGACAGGTAATCTCATCAAGCCCGCGATGACAGGTAAAATCAGGATGTTCGTTCATCATTTCCATCACTTCAATCGGATTTGCCATCCACATTTTCGGTAATTTCCGGACAATTTCCGAAAAACTGTATAATGAAGGATTTTCCCTCAAATTTTCAGCGTAAACCGGAAGTGAGATCAAACCAACAAACAATATCACAAGGAACAATGTTTTCAGCTTCATTTTTTCACTTTCATCCTGAACTTAGACAGATACAGGCATAAAAAAGCTCAGTCCGAAGGCTGAGCTTTCTTATACACACATAAATTTTTATGCAAGAAATTCCTGAATTTTCTTATCCAGGTCAGCTGCGGGCATGGAACCAACGGTACGATTGACGATCTCACCATTTTTGACGAAAATCAATGTCGGGATGGATTGGATACCCAAACTTTCAGCGACTTCACTGTCATCATCAATATTGATTTTGGCAATGATCAGCTTCCCGGCGTATGTTTTTGCAGCCTGTTCGAGCAGCGGTCCAAGCATTTTGCACGGACCACACCAGGGAGCCCAAAAGTCAACGATCACAGGAAGTTCTGATTTCAAAACAGCCTGCTCATATGCAGCATCTGTAACATGAATAGGTTCTTCTATCATTTTTTTCTCCTTACAAATTTATATTATCATACCATGAAAAGGCATCAATCTGCCGTATTAATATAAAAACAATGTACAGCTTGTGCTGTACATTGTTTTTTTCTCTGGCTGATTCCAGCCTTTTCAAAACAGACTGTTTTTATCAGCCATTCTCTACTTCATCTTCAACATAGCCTGCACCGGCCCAGCCGCCCTGGCCCTGTTCGGAAGAATCTGTCCAGCCATTCTGAAACAAAATATTATTATCCTGCTCATAGTTCATACCGGCCCAGCCGCCATCAAATTCCGGATCCGGCTCCGGAGCATTATCACTCATATCATAATAGACTGTTTGAGATGCATCATCTGTCACAGAGTGAGCTGTCAGTGTAATACTGTGTGTTCCAACACTTTGGATCACAGCGCTGATCGGAGCCGACCCATTGGTACCGCCATTGCTGACGATTTGGTTACCATCGACATCAATATCAACGGAGGCAGCATTGGAAACAGACCAATAAGCTGTTGTAGAATCTCCCATTGTACCTGATGAAGGATCAACATAGAAGTAATCAATACTGGGGATCACCTGCTGTTGACCGTCATCACCTCCGCTGCTGTTATCATTCATCATGTAATAAGCATAGGCATATGTATCATCAGTGACTGAACGGGCCAACAGCGTTATGGTATGTGTACCGACGCTTTGGATCACAGCGCTGACAGGTGCGGAACCGTCGGAATCACTCCCATTATAGATCACTGATCCATCCACATCGATCACAATGCTTGATGCATTTGAAACACTCCAATATACGTTTGTCGAGTCACCCATATAACCGGAATCAGGACTGGCATAGAATGAATTCACAACCGGAATTACCTGTTTCTGGCCTTCTTCCTCTTTCATTGTGTAATAAACTGTTGATGTCGTATCATCTGTTACAGAATGGGCAGTCAACGAAATCGTATGAGTACCTACATTCTGGATCGTGGCACTGATCGAAGCAGAGCCGGTCGCATCAGAGCTTCTCTGAAGCAGGTTCCCGTCAACATATACATCAACCGCACCGGCATTTGAAACAGACCAATAAGCTGTTGTGGAATCCCCCATATAACCGGAATCCGGACTTATGTAGAAATAATTGATAACAGGTATGATTTGTTTCTGACCATCTTCTCCGCGCGTAGTTGTGTAGGTAAATGATTTATAAACAGTATCTGTAGACGACATTGCAGCAAGCTCAACAGTGTGATTTCCAATACCCTGCAGAGCACCACAAATCTGCTGAGAGCCGTTTACAGTATAACTCTTTATAACAGAACCGCCGTCAACTTTAATTTCGATCATAGCAGCATTGCTGGTATTCCAATAAACTGTAGGGCAGGTACCTGAATTGGAAGAATAAAAATTCGGATAGAATTGATTGATCACAGGTTTATTACCTGAAGAACCGCCGCCATTCACGCGAATCTTTACCCATATCGACTCACCGAAGTTTTGTCCCTGCGGAGAGCGCATCTGCCAATAACCGCGATATGTGCCGTCAGAATTCGGAGCTATAAGATTAACCGAAAGATCAATCATTTGATTCGGCTGAACAGTGGCAGGGATACTGATATTACGTCCGCTCATTTGATCACCTGAAACGAATACGAAAGTGTAATTCGGTGTCCAGGTGCAGGTACCGGTATTACGGACACGCCATACTTTTGTAAATCTTTCGCCGCGAGAGACCTGATGTCCATCAGTGATCGTGACATCGCTGACAAAGGTCATGCCATTCTTGCAATTGGCAGCAGGCTGAGTCGGGATCACATAAACAGGGGTGATCGGTGTCGGTGTAGTAACGCTGCTGCTTCGGGAATTGTTAGATTTCGCTTCACCAAAATCCATCTGGAAAAAGCGATTGGCAATTGACTGCGCAGTTCCGTCTTTGATCATATCGGTCAGATGCCCATTTACAACTGCCGTCAGATCTGAGTTTTTACGCATGCCAAAGGCATAATTTTCCTGCATAAATCCGTCATAGAAAATCTGATAATTTCCGGTTGATTTGAACAGATCTTCATATACGTCCTGATCAAGAATGGCGAAATCGACATCCCCGCGATCCAACGCCTTCATCTCATCAGATGCGCTGGAATAGGTAAAGACATCCCGGGGGCTTACATATCCGGCAGAGACCAGATTTGTTTTTACCCACTGATCAAAACTCGTCCCCTTTTGAACGCCTAATTTATAATTTCGAAAACTGTTAAGATCAACTGCAGCAGGTTTAGCGAGGGTATTCTTCGCAATAAACTGAGCATCACCGGAATAATAAACTCTGGTGAAATCAATGGCCTGTTCTCTTTCCGCTGTTTTTGATATGGCACCGCCAATCACATCAACCTGTCCAAGATCCAAAGAATCAATAATCCCGTCAAAAGCAAGATTATAGACCTGCAATTGAACGCCCATTCTCCTGGCAATCTCCTGCATCAGCGCCACATCAAGGCCTGTGGTATTTCCGGTTTCATCATAAAAAATAAAAGGGATATATTCCGGCGGTACCCCCAATCGAAGCTTTCCGGATTTCTGTACGTCCGAAAGATCACTTGCATTTGCTGCAGCAAATGACAAAGCGATTAACATTATAAGGAAAATCATCAGGTATTTTTTCATCAAAAAACCGTCCTTTCTCTTTCTCTCCAAAAAATAGTTACATAAAAATTATAATAGCAAATAAATTATGATTACAACCAAATCAATGCTTTTTGTTAAGCTGTTTTTTCAATCAGTTACTGAAATCAGCCCGGATTTTATGAAATAAACATTTATAATAATCACATACAAACAAACTGAAGAATAGGAGAATCGAGATGAGAAGGTTTTTTCTTACTTTACTTGTATCCGCCCTGCTTTGTAATATTTCTGCAGTATTCGCAGAAAGCATCAATCTCGGAACAGCAGCAGAATACAGACCATTTGTCTATTATGACTATAATAACGAACTGACAGGTCTTGACATCGAGCTGATCAAAGAAATCGGGGAGAGGGAAGGCTTCACAGTAAAATTTCTTGATATGGCTTTTGACGGTCTGATCGATTCAGTCAGTGTCGGACAAATTGACCTGATCGGAGGAGCTTTTTCAGTTACAGAGGAACGAAAAAAGGATCTGTTATTTTCAGATGTTTATTATGCAAATGAAGCCTTGATCATTGCTTCAGTTGAAAGCAATGTTGCGGGTAATCTCGGATTGAACGAAATGACAAATCTCCGTATCGGCGTCCAGCGGGGAACCAGTTTTGACCAGTGGATCAAAACAAATCTGGTTTCAGAAGGTCTTATCAGCACGCAGAATGTATATACATTCTCAACGCTCGATTCCGCAGTGAAAGGACTGCGGAACAGAATGATCGATCTGCTGATGCTTGATGATGATTCATACAGACAAACTTATCAGGACAGCGGCAATTTCAAAATCATCAATGAAAAAATCGGCGATGAAGAATATGCCTTCGCGGCCGCGCAAGGATCCGAGGATCTGATTTCAAGGATCAATGACGGCATAATGAAAATGAAAGAAGACGGCTCACTTCAGGCCCTGATCGATAAATATACATTATCCGCAGGAGATGAAGCTGAAATTACAATTACACGTCCTTCCCAAATTGTCCGCGACCCGGAGGTATTACCCACACCCACGCCGATCCCTCCGATCGACCAGCCCGCAAATTGTAAAAATGTTATGGTCTACATGGCAGACGTTTCCTATCCGGATGGGAGCAAAATCAATCCTGGGGAAAACTTTACAAAGACCTGGCGGATCTATAACAACGGGTCCTGTAAATGGTATGAGGGCTATACCATTGAATACACAGACGGAGACTTCATGGGCGGTAGAAGTGTGACCATCCCAACCCTCACTATTCCCGGAACCACCGTCGACGTGGGCATCCAACTGCAGGCCCCGCAGGCTCCCGGAGAATATGTCGGATATTTCCAGCTCCGTGCCCCTGACGGAACCTTCTTCGGGCCAAAACTCACCGCAAAAATCATCGTAACGACCGACGCTGTCGGAGCGCCCCCGGTTGGGGCACCTCCCGTCATCACCAGATTCCAGCCGAACTATTATAAAGGCGGCAAACGCTTCTGCCCGACAGTATACTGGACCGTAACTGACGCGACACAAATCCGTTTATCCATCAACAACAAACCTGTCTACACAACTACGCAGGGGTCCGGCTCCGTTGAACTTTGTCCCGGCGGCGGTAAGGGAGACTACATTTACGGTATCGTTGCTGAGGGTACAAAACGGGTCAGTTATGTCTTTACCTACACGAACACCGGCGAAAATTGATCTGTGAATTGATGTTATTGTAAAAAAGCTATTGGTCATGCTCAATTTACAGGTAAATTATTAAAATAGAAAAGGGAGGCAATAAATGAAGATTGAAATTCTCCGATATCCAACCAAGGAAGACTGGGCCCGCTGTCTTCTGCTGGCCCGTATGACACAGGGGAAAGATTCAGCGAAAGTACCATCGGATGAATGGAAGAAAAAGATTCTGGCTGCGGAGCATTCCCCCGTTCGTACATTGATGTATACCATCATAATGCATGACATTCCTTATTATTGCTCTGTCCATCTTGTCCGCCATAAATATGGGGTGGAACATTATGTACAATCGCAGCGGGTAAATCCTGAACGCGGAGCTGAGCGGCAGGACGCACTGGTCACGCATGCTATGGATATGAATTTTCAGGCTCTGGTCAACATGAGCCGTAAACGTCTTTGTTATAAAGCTGATGCGACTACGCGCAGTATTATGATAGAAATCGTTAACGAACTGCGAAAATCAGATCCGATTTCCGCATCGTTCTGTGTCCCGGAATGTATCTACCGGGGTAATATCTGCCATGAACTCCGCCCCTGCGGAAAGTACGAATGGGGTAAATAATGAGCGTACTTTGCGATAAAGAAATTTCAAAATATATTCAGGCCGGTATGATCGATTTCAGCAGATCTGAAACAACCTGGGAAACGGTAGAAAAACAAATCAATCCCAACACGCTTGACCTGACGCTTGGCAAATTTATCCAATGGCCGAAAGAAACGCAGGAACCGCTGGTTTTCGGACGCTATTATGACCCGAAAAACTTTTGGGATCTTCAGGAAGTCAATTCGGATGAAGGCGTTCTATTAGCTCCGGGAGATCTTTTTCTTGGCTGCTCAAGGGAATATTTTTGCATGCCAAAAGATGTCTGCGGGCAGGTTTACACGAAATCCAGTCTGGGACGCGTTTTCATCAATCATATGATGGCTGGTGTCATTGATGCCGGTTTTGAAGGTACGATCACATTGGAACTGCGCAACGAAGGAAAGCATAATATCGTTATCCCTTATGGCGCCCGCGTTGTACAGATCCAATTCAGTTATCTGTCTGATTATCCTGATCTTGATTATTCCCAGCGTACCAGCCGCTACATGGGGCAGATCCGTCCCGAACCGTCAAGACCGGAGAAGATCAGATAAAAAACAGAAAGAAAAACCAGTTCATCTAAAAAAGGACCTGTGCAGTCAACAGCACAGGCCCTTTCAATTTCATAGTTCTGTAAATTTCAGTTATTAGACAGATTTTTCAAAACGATTTCGTCCAGTTTACCACTCCGGCGCATTTCATTCAATCCATGATTAATGGTGGTCAAAAGTTCCGCGTTATCCGGACATACCGCGATAGCATAGGGCTCATTGGTCAGCGGCTGTCCAATCGTCATCATATCGGCATAAGAATCGACAAATTCTTTCGCGAGCAGTTCATCAGATATTGCGGCATCTATCTCATCATTTTCAAGTGCCTCAAACAATTGAGCGTAATCCGGGTAGAGTTTAACCTGAAGGTTTAACCTTTCCGCTACTATTCTGGCATTCTCTTCAGCTGTAGTAGATGATTTAGCTCCGATAATTGTGATTGCCGGATCAGAAATATCCTGCAATCCGTCGTTTTTCAGCCGTACAAAGACTGACTGCAATCCCATCACATAAGGGCTTGAGAAATGCACCATCTTTGAGCGGTTTTCGGTTTTTGTCAGTGCGGAAATTGCCGCGTCGACTTCACAGGAAGCTACCGCATCAAGGATATCCTCGAATTTCATTTCAACGAATTCGATTTCCAACCCTTCAGCTTCAGCGATCCCGTTAATAACATCAGCATCGATCCCGGCAAATTCACCTGCTTCATCATAGTATTTGAAAGGTTTTGTGTCCGGATTTATAGCGACCTTTACAGGATCCGCTGCCGCGGTCAATACCCCGGCACTCAGCACAAAAATAACGATCAACAAACTGATAAACAAATTCTTTTTCATCTTTGTTTCTCTCTTCCTTTTTTTCAATATCCAATGATTCTATTTTATCTTAAGAAACAGAATTATAGGATAATAATAATACAATTCCTGATTTTACAAACAAATATGGATCCGCGTTGCGCAAATCCATATTCGAAAAAATCTTTAAACTGATCCGTATTGGAAGATCACCGATCTTCGCGGAAATATGGAAGGCCCAGATGCTTCGGCGGCTGATTCTCAACCTTATGCTGCAGGGAGACAATGATCAAAACAGCCAGTGTAGCAATATAAGGCAGCATCTTGAAAATTTCCTGAGAGCTTCTGGTTAATCCCGGGATATAGAAATACATCCATGAGAGGATACCAAACAGATAAGCACCCCAAATAGCACGCAGCGGCCGCCAGGAGGCAAAAATAACCAGCGCAACAGCCAGCCACCCCAAACCTTCAACGCCGCCGGCACTGTCCCATGTGCCTTTCTGATAATCCATCACATAATACAATCCGCCAAGTCCGGAAATTGCGGCACCAATACTGGTGGACAGATATTTATATTTTGTCACATTAATACCGACCGCATCCGCTGCAGCCGGATCTTCACCGACAGCACGCAGATTCAAGCCCACCATTGTCCGATTCAAAAACCAGCGGATCAGGATCGCGAAAGCGATCGCGACATAGGCGAGAAAACCATAGGAGAAGAAAATTTTTCCGATACTTCCCAATCCATTCAGTGCAGGGATCGTAGCCCGGAACGCCTTGCTTGTTGTCAACACATTGATTTGTCCGACGCCGCCTGCAAGTTTGTTCAGTGAACCACCGTAAAAATTCGCAAAACCGGCCGCAAAAATGTTGAATGCCAGACCCATGATATTCTGATTGCAGCGCAGGGTAACTGTCATAAATGAAAACAGGAGACCGCTGAGGAAAGAGGCGATCAACGCACAGATGATCGCTATCAGGATACATACGATCGGTACCGCATTAGCTCCCATTGCCTTCTCATAATAGAATGTACCAATGAGGCCGGCAATACCTCCCATATACATGATCCCGGGAACACCCAAGTTCAGATTACCGCCTTTTTCCGTAAGGATCTCACCCACTGCGCCGAACAGGATAACTGTCCCGAAAACAACAGAAGAGTTAATTAATGCAATTATTTGTGCCTGTGTCATTTCGTCACCTCCGATTTGCGAGATCCGCGAATTTTGACTGTGAAGTTGACAAAGAATTCACTGCCAAGCAGGAAAATCAGGATGATCCCTTTTACCACATTGGAGATATAATCAGAGAGCTGGTATTGAGACGCGATCTGCATGGCACCTTTTTCGAGGAAGACCAGAAATGCTGATACCGCAGCCATAATGAATGAATTGAATTTTGACATCCAGGCTACAATAATCGTTGTGAAGCCGCGTCCGCCTGCTGTATCAGTGGAGATTGTATGTCCCGCACCGGCAACTGCAAGGAATCCGGCTATACCGCAGATGGCACCGGAAAGCATCATGGTGCGGATAATTACTTTCTTGACATCCATGGCACAATAACGGGCAGTATTCTCACTGTCACCAACAACCGCGATCTCAAACCCGTGCTTGGTATATTTCAAATAGACATAGATGAAAATCGTGAGAACAAGGACCAAAATCACATTCAAACCGTATTGCTGGTCAAAAACCTTTGGGAACCAGCCAAAACGGCTTTGGGAATTGATGATCCCGACTGTATTGGAACCGTAAGGATTTTCCCATTTTGCCACAAAATAGGCTGTCAGTCGGATGGCTATATAGTTCATCATCAGCGTGAACAGCGTTTCATTCGTGTTGATCATGGCTTTGCAAAAGCCGGGGAAAAATCCCCATATCGCGCCTGCCAGGGCACTGGCACAAAACATTATCACCAGAGCCAGCCAGTTCGGCATTGTCTTCGGCAGGTAAAGCATACAGGCTGCAGCAGCGATACCACCGACCAGCACCTGACCTTCCGCACCGATATTCCAGAATTTCATCTTGAATGCCGGAGCAAGCCCAAGTCCGATACAAAGCATCATCATCGTGTCACGGATAGTCACCCACATACGTCTGTTGGTACCAAGTGCCCCATCCCACATTGCCGCATAAACCTTCAGCGGATTCAGTTTTGTAATTCCGAAAATTATAAAAGCACACAGTATTAATGCAATCAGCAGCCCGATGAGACGGATTCCGAGAGAAGCCCACCAGGGAATCGCACCGCGTTTAGTAATACGGAATAACGGTTCTTTCTTTTCCATGTTCATTTGCCTCCTGTTTCTATCCCAGATGGGTCATCAGCAGACCGACTTCTTCTTTGGTGGTCTTACGGGCATCAACAATACCGCTGACCTGTCCTGCGCAGAGCACCAGGATACGGTCACAAAGCTCAAGCAATACATCCAGATCTTCACCGACAAACAAAACAGCAACACCCTTTCGTTTCTGTTCATCCATCATATTGTAGATCATATAGGATGTGTTAATGTCCAGACCTCTGACCGCATAGGCTGTCATGATCAGTGATGGATGCTGCTCGATTTCACGGCCTACCAGAACTTTCTGGATATTTCCCCCGGAAAGGCGTCGTACAGGTGTATGAATTGAAGGAGTAAGAACTTCCAGATCTTTTACAACCTTTTCCGCAAGCGCCTTTGGCTTCTGCAGATCCAGCATCGGGCCGCTGCCATCCTTATAGCTCTTCAGCATCATATTTTCAGCAATATCCATGTTGCCGACAAGCCCCATTCCCAGACGGTCTTCAGGAACAAATGCCAGACTTACGCCCATGTTTTTGATTTTCACCGGGGACATACCTGCAAGATTTTCTTCTTTTGCTCCGGGAGTATTTGCTGTATATAGAATCTCCGCACCCGGTTCCAGTTTTTCCAGCCCGGCGATTGCTTCCAGTAATTCCCGCTGTCCGCTGCCTGAGATACCGGCGACACCCAGTACCTCACCGCCATAACAGGTAAAATTGACGTTCTGCAATTTCAAAACACCGTAAATATCTTTTACAGAAAGGTTTTTCACTTCCAGACATTTACGCAGATCTTTCGGCTCGGAACGGTCGATGTTCAGGACTGTCGGACGGCCCACCATCATGTTGGTCAGTTCCTGCGGGTTCGTGTCTTTTGTCATCTTTTCGCCGACAAAATTACCTTTCAGCAAAACAACAACACGGTCTGAAATATCCATCACCTCATGCAGTTTATGAGTAATGATAACGACAGCCTTTCCGTCCGCTTTCATGTTTCGCAGCACGGCAAAGAGCTTCTGAGTTTCCTGCGGGGTCAGCACAGCCGTCGGTTCATCAAGGATCAGAATATCTGCACCACGGTAGAGCTGTTTGACTATTTCCAGTGTCTGTTTTTCGGAAACAGACATATCATAGACCTTTTTATCAGGATTTACTACAAAGCCGTAGCGATCGCAAAAATCCTTCACCCGTGTTCGAACGTTTTTCAGGTCAATCAGTTTACTGCCTTCATCCAAACCGAGAATAATATTTTCAGCAGCGGTCATAACTTCCACCAGTTTGAAGTGCTGGTGGATCATACCAATATGAAGTGCAAATGCATCAGCCGGATTATTAATTGTAACATGCTGCCCATTAACATAAATGTCACCACTGTCCGGAGCATAAATTCCGGATAACATGTTCATCAATGTTGTCTTCCCGCTGCCATTTTCACCCAGAAGCGCTAATACTTCTCCATAATTGATATCCAGGCAAACCTTGTTGTTTGCAATGACCTTTTCTGCCCTGGCAGCAAAGGTTTTCGTGATATCTACCATCTTTACAGCGTTTTTAATACTCAAGGGAGACTTCCTTTCCCCGAAAGATTTCGGAAATCAATCGGCACCAAAAACTTATGAATACAATGACGATTCTTTTGTATCCCCGTCAGGCAGAACCACTGAAGAATGATTCTGTCTGACTGAGCTATAAAAATACCCGGGGAGCATCATGCTCCCCGAGCAAAATTTACAATCTATTTATTATTCGTTGGTCAGTTCAGTAATGCCGTCAATGCGGATGCTGAAATACGGAGCGGAGATAACTTCTGATTCATGGAAGTACCCGTCAGAGATCGCTTCTTCGCTGTCCGGAACCCAGTCGCCATCGGTATCCAATGCGAACCAGCTGGTTACAGGTTCGCCGCCCATGGTGAAGGTGGAAGTATCAAAGACCTGCAGAGAGCCGTCTTTGATCGCGGCAATGGCAGCTTCCACAGCTTCAGCGGTTCCTTCAGCGCAGGATTCGCCCAGTTCGGAGATCTGGACACCATCATGAGCATAACCAACGGAATAATCTGTCGGCATATCTTCGCCCTTCATGGCCATTTCGATCATCGGGGTGTAGAGTTCGACCCAGCAGTTCTGAGCGGAAGTCAGAGCAGCTGTCGGAGCAACTGCGCGCATGTCGATGTTGTAACCAACACTGTAAACAGTGGTTCCCTTATCCTGAGCAGCCTGGATGGCGGACGGTGCACCGGTGGAGTCAGCATGCTGGCCGATGATAACACAGCCGCGGGCGATCAGTGCTTCAGCAGCAGCTGCTTCAGCATTCGGATCATACCAGCTGTTGGTGTACTGAACATCCATGTAAGCTTCCGGGACGATGGAGCGAATGCCAAGGAAGAAACCGGTGTAGCCGGAAACCACTTCAGCATATGGATAAGCGCCGACATAACCGATATGAGGATCGGTAACAGTACCGGCATCCATCAATTCCTTCAGTTTCATACCGGCAACGACACCGGAGACAAAGCGGGATTCGAAGGTGTGCGGGAACATGTTGGAAACATTATCAAGGCCTTCCTTCCAGGCGGTATCACCGGTAGCTGCAATAAAATGAACATCCGGATATTCACGGGCAGCTTCCATCATGTAAGCCTGGTGGCCGTAGGAGTCAGAGATGATGAGCTGGCAGCCCTGTTCAGCAAGGTCCACAGCAGAATCAGTGCATTCCTCAGATTCAGGAATGTTATATTTGAAGATGATCTGATCAGCAGAAAGCCCAAGACGTTCAGCAGCACCCAGAACACCTTCAATGTGCGCCTGGTCATAACCGGAGTTTTCATCATGGACAAGAATAACCCCGACTTTGAAGTCGTCGGCAGAAACTGCGGCAAAAGCCATCATCAACACTGCCAAGACAAGAAACAACGATAAAAACTTTTTCATCCTTCTTTTCTCCTTTTTTTTCTTACAGTTTTCTGTAAGTTTAAGATATACGAATGTATATCATTTCCACAATATATCACGATATTCCAAAGAATATTGTCTGACAACTCTATTTTATCGCAAACAGTCAAATTCTAAAACTACTAAATTGTCATATCCGAATCTGACAAATATCATATTTTTAAAAATATCTTTATTACTTATGTTTTTGTAATAAAGATTATATGGTATTCGTCCTGATTTGTACAGACAATTCATTATTTATTGAATAATTTATAAACATTATTTTAACTGCTCAAACAGCTTATCCCCCGGTGCTTTTGAGCCTCCGTGCGGGTTTCGCCGCAGCAAAGTATCTGTCATCGTATACTCAATTCTGAACAGATACAAATAAATTTCTGACATTTCGGTTATATAATTGATATACAGTTAAAAAAGAATAACCGGCATTAAAGGATAATGGAGAAGGAGTGTTAAATGTATCGCCGACAAAATACTGAATCAGGACAAAACGCTGACCTTCAGAATATCGAAAATGATAACCGGCAGAATCAGACAGGCAACCAAGCGCTAATCAATATCGGGAATGAAGCCGTTAATCAGACAGGCATTCCTCCGATCCTTCCCTCCAATGAATCAAACAACATAAATAATCCTGATGAAAAAAAACCGAAAGAAATAAACGAAAAGCTTCGTCAATACGTGATGGAATCCATGCAGGAGAATGGTATCGATCCGACGCAGTTTCCCGTTCACAAAATAGATCCCGGCAGAAAAAACAATAACGAACAGCCGCAAAAGGAAAATGAAAACCCCGGGAAAGAACATCTTGAAGATGCCGGCGAACCTCTTATCAAAGAAGAAGCACCAGACGAAGACCTGACGCAGATCGATAAATCATTAGAACCGGTCAAAGGCCTGGGTTTTGTCACCCAAAAACTGTCCGAACGAAAAAAACCGGGGTTCGGGACAAAAATTCGGAACTGGTTATCCTACTACACAGGGAAAACGCTCGGGAAAATCGGCGGCTTCTTTGCGACACTCGGGAAAGGGATCGCGGATCTTTTCAAAAAAGGGCCCGGCACATTCGGAGGAATTCGCAACGGCATGCGCGGAAGCAGCCGATTCAAGAACAAAGAGAATCCCAATGCCATTCCCGGGTGGAACGGGGCAACATTCGAAGAGGTAACAGGACCTGACGATCAGGTCAACGTTGATTTCCGCCGTGTTCCGGATGTCTGGTCCTTACCGATAGCAGAAAATGCTACTGAGGGTGACGATAAGGATAAAAGCGCAAAACCGCGTGACCCGGTTATTTCGGTTTACGTCACACAAACTTCGGATAAATATACTGTTTCAAATGAGGGAACCGGGCATTCAGGCATCGGCATTGAATACAGCCGTTACAGCGCGAAAGCCGGGCGCTGGCAGCGTTATAAAGTGCGTTTCGGGTACTATATGGCAGGCGGAGGCGGTTCAGGGTTAGCAAAAGATGCTGTAACCGGTTACAATAACGCCACCATTCCCGGCAGGATAAAAAACGAAAGTAACAGGTCTTATGATATCAGCCGCAGTTATCCGGCAAAACCGAAACAGGTGTCCAATGTGCTGCGCGCCGCGGAAACCTATGCCGAACAGGGCGGATACAACGCTTACACACGCAACTGTACGACCTTTGCCAAAGAAATGATCGTTGATGTGGCAAAAATCAAAGGCGCAGAATCGGTCTTTGCTAAAGAGAATGTGACGACAGATGCCAAAACGGACGCGCAATTATTTGGAGCCGCTGCGATAGCCCCGATTTTTAAAGCGGAAATGGAAAACGGCTTTGAAAAAATACGTGGAAAGAAAGACCTGGACTATCAGAATTTCGGAAACGAAATGGTCACAAAAGATGAGTATGAAAGATATAAGAATTCTCTGAAATTATTCAGCAAACGAAGCAGCGAAACTTATTCACCGAATGGCGTTGCTGAAAATCTGAAGCGTGCAGAAGGTGGCAAAGCGGGGCAGATCGGCAAGTACGGCGCTATCAATCCTAATAATCTCATCCATTTCAGGAACGAATCTCATCTATCCGCTGCGGTCCGTTTGTTAGCTCACAGTTTTCAGGATCTGTATAAAAAAATGGCAGAAATCACTCCTGTGGAAATCAAATTGCCGGAAGAGTTCCAAAATCTGATAAATGAACTGGATTATACCAAATTCCAAAAAAACCTAAATATGCTGTTTCCGGATTATCAAGATAAAAAAATAGAGAACCAGTTTAAACAGTCAGATCTGGTAAAAGGCCGCACTATGATGACGGATATGATCAAAAAACTGAACAAACTGTTATTCAAATATTATGAAAACGACAAGCGTATCCAACCGTTAATTTTGCATAACATCGATATCCTGAATAATGTGATCACATTGATTGATGAGGCTTATCGAAAGACTCAAAATAAAGACCTTAATGTTGAGGACAGTGATTTGGGGGATCTCAAGAGTAATTTTTCTGACAAATTTTATAATTTTACAAATATCAATGATAGTAAAAAATATGGCATATCGTCTTCAGGGTTCGAAGCATGGATCCAGATTTATAAGACACCCCAGGCAGCAATGGAAAAATTAATGGAATACACATATCTGGCGCAAAAAACGAAAAACCGTCAAGAATTAAGCCAAGAGGAAACCAAGGCTTTAAATTCTTTCTACCGGATCAACAGTCTTGCCTCGGATTTTGTGTCATCCCACAATTATATGATGGATAAGGAGAAATACAACCAGCAGGATGTCGATTATGCTTTTTCCCTTGCAAAAAAAGAACGTCCGAATAAAGGTATAGATTTCGATTTATTTGAAAAACAGGAAGACAATGACACTACGATGTCTGAGATGAAAAATCCAAACGCTTCTGCCGGCAGTACCTATCAGATGCTGATCATGAAAACTGTCTTCGGCGGGATGAAAGGACGATTCAAACAATTATACAACGACAAATATGATGCTAAAGAAGCGGCAGCCTGGCTTGACAATGATGCCGCGAACTGTGTTAAAAATCATGAGAAGGAAATGACAATGATCCTGCTCGGGCTGAAGCATACCACTGATAAACCGGATAAGGAAAATCTGGAAGCCGGATTCACAAACCTGCTGACCAGATGGCTGTTCCAGCTGTTCCGTACGGAAACGCAAACAGATGATTACAAGGTGATCGTTACCGCACTGCAAAATGCGGGCAGTGCTGTCATGAAAGAAACCGGTAAGCTCATAACTCGTGTCATGAACGAAGAATAAAAAAGCTAAGATAACACTGATTATTGATTGTCTCGTAAATAATGAGTCGATGCAGCCTGTTCTGTCGGCTCAAAATGAGTCAGCGAAAGCAGGTCATTTCGGCTCAAACTGAATAAATCAGTGCTTCCTTAAAGGTAACTGTTCAGCGTCCGATGACGCATTAAGGGAACTTTTTTGAAGCGTTTTTTATCCTGAGATTTTCTGTTTTCGCTGCGTCAATGCAGAAACAAAGGTCAGTACGACCATGGTACCGAGCACAATGCTGAGCGTATCTTCCAGCAGCATGGAGCCGTATTTTACAAAATCCGCATGGGAATCCGTCACAAAGCCCCGCATACAATAATAAAGGTGTCCTCCGGGAATCAGGGGAATCACAGCAGGTGTATAGATAACGGAAACCGGCATATGAAATAACCGTGCACCAATTTCAGAATACACCGTCACTCCCAAGGCAGCAAACATCATCCCGATAGCATTTGATCCCCAGACCTGTTTTGTCACCAGATAAAGCAGCCAGCCTAATGCGGCACCCGCAAACGCCACCGGCAAATGCCTTGGGCGGATATGAAAAATCATCGCAAACCCGATCCCGGCAACACCGGCTGATATGATCTGGATCAGTTCAGGACGCATAATATTCATAACAGCCTCCCCATTACCGCCCAGACCGCGACATAACCAATAGCGATGGAAAGAGCACGAAGAACCGCGTCAAACATGGAAAGAACTCCGCTAATTGTGTCACCCATCACCATATCATGGATACTGTTGCAGAATGCCAGACCCGGAATCAGCAGCATAATATCGCCGATGATGATCAGGTCGCTGTGCAGTATTGGGAACAGACGCTGACCGATCAGCGCCAGAAATGTCAGCACAGCCGAAAGGATTATGTTATCCACCATTTTATTATTGTTGAATTGACTGAGTTCCACTTTCACAAACCGCAGCATTAATGCTATCGGCACAGAATACAGCATATCCTGCCAGCTTCCGCCAAAAAACAGAGTAAAAAAGGATGCGGAAATTGCATAGGCGAAATACATCATAAACGGAGAATAAGGGGCAGAAGCACGGATCCTTTCCATCTCGTTTTCAATACTGCCCGGTTCTTTCATCCCGCTGCAAATTTTCCGGGAAAGATTATTCAGCTCATCGACTTTATCTAAATCGGTATCGATCCTGGTGATCCTGCGAGCCCTGGTCACGATTTCATCATCCGGAGATGTCAGTGTCAGAATAATACTTGAATTTATAGCATGAACCTGACAATCCCGAAATTCAAAAGCATTTGCCAACCGGATAGTTGTGTCTTCGACCCGATTCACATCCGCACCATTAGACAACAGCATCTGCCCGATATCCAATATTATCTTTATTTTGTTATCAGTATCTTTCATATTTAATATCAAACCCTAAACCCTCAGACATAAACCCTATTATAATGTATTCGGAATTTATCTTCGAAAGAAGGCTTGAAAATGAACATAATAATCTCCTGGATCCTCGCAATTTTTGCCCTAATCGGCGGTATTGATTATCTTATCGGGAACAAAATGGGGCTCGGCAGCAAGTTTGAACGGGCACTTGCGCTGATGGGGCCGATGGCGACATCCATCACCGGTGTCATCGTGATGGTGCCGATCCTTTCCTGGGCTTTGCAGCATACTATTGTGCCTCTGTTTGCGATCATCGGTTTCGACCCCGGTGTTTTCGGCGGACTGATCCCGATCGACTGGGGCGGCTTTTTCCTCGCCAGAGATCTCGCGGTGGAGCCGCGTCTCGGACTTTTCGGCGGTGTCAATGTCGCGGGGACTTTCGGGACAGCGCTCAGTTTTGCTGTTCCGCTCGGAATGCGGGTCCTGAAAGATAAGGAAAAACAGGATGCTTTCGCACGCGGTATTCTGGAAGGACTTGTTATACTGCCTGTCAGTCTTGTGCTTGGCGGTCTTACAGCAGGTCTGGGAATAGGAGAGATCCTCTGGCACAGTCTGCCGATCCTGATCCTTTCAGCACTGGTTTTGTTCGGGATATGGAAAAACCTGCCGCTGATGGTCCGGATTTTTACAATTTTTTCACAGATTCTGCGGGCTATCGGCATTATCGGGATCACGGTCGGAGCTTTTCAGCAGATGACAGGTTTCACGATCATTCCCGGTATCACACCGATTCTTGACGCACTCCGAGTCATCGCCATGATCACCGTGACAATGCTCGGCTGCCTGCCTCTTTCAGAGTTTTTGACAAAGATACTGCGAAAACCGCTTGAAAAACTTGCCGCAAAGGTCCGCACTTCACCGGAAGCGCTTTCAGACCCTATAATGACACTGGCAAGCGGAACCGCGGGTATCATTGCCATGCAGGATTTTGATCCCCGCGGGGTCGAACTGAACGCGGCATTTACAGTTTATGCGGTTTCAGCCTTATCCGCACAGCTTTCATTTATCCTGAACAACGCACCGGATTATACTGCGCCCTATATGGTCACAAAATTTGCAGGCGCCTTTCTTGCCTTGTTTTTCTCCATCTGGATGATGAACCGAAGAGAAAAAGAAGTTTCAAAATAGGAGTATTCTGCTTTAGATTTCCGGAGCAAATGCAGAATATATCAGGGAAAAGATTTATTTGAATCAATTGTTTTTTCATATTTCTTATCGTCTGTCTCTTAATTCTTCATTAATGGATTAAAATTATTGAAGTTATAAAAGATAAAATTTTTGGAGTTTTGAAATGGTTGAAATTCGTCATGTTGACACTGAGAATAAAAAACAGGTGAAAGAATTTGTTCAATTTCACTATGATCTTTACAAAGACTGCCCTCAGTGGGTACCGCCATTCCGCAATGATATCGAGATCATGCTGAACAAAAAGAAACACCCGTTTTACGAACATTCCGATGCTGATTTCTTCACTGCATGGAAAGACGGAAAGATCGCCGGCAGGACCGCGGTACTGAATAATACCGCATACAATGAATATCATAAACAGAACAGCGGAGATATTTTCCTCTTTGATTGCATTGATGATCAGGAAACGGCCAATGCGCTTTTCAATGCGGCAGCTGATTGGGCTCGCAGCAAAGGGCTTGATAAACTGAAGGGGCCGAAAGGTTTTTCCCTTTTCGATGGATATGGTGTTCTTGTTGAAGGCTTCGACCGCCGTCAATCGATGAATTTCTCCTGCTATAACTACCCTTACTATCAACAACTATACGAAATTTATGGCTTTTACAAAATCAATGAATACGTCACCATGCTGGCAGATGTGAATGATTTTCAAATGCCGGAAAAAGTATACAAAGTCGCTGAAATTGTTAAAAAACGCGGAAAATTGAAAATCAAGATGTATAACAACAAAGCAGAAATCAAAAAGGATGCCGGCAGGATCGCCCAGATGTATTTTGACTCTTTCAAAAACAACTGGGAATATTTCCCGATGACCCAGCGAGAGTTTGATTTCTTTGTTGACAACGTACTGAACTTCGTTGTTCCGGGACTGCTGCGTTTCATAACAAATGAAAATGATGAGATCGTTGGTTTCCTGGTCAATTTTCCCGATATTTCAGCCGCTATGCAGCGGCACAGCGGAAGTCTGCTGAATCCGGCCCTTTTGGTCGACATGGTGCTGGAGATGAAGAGGACCAATTGCTGTGCCATGAACGGTCTCGGTGTGCTTGAAAAATATCATAAGAGCGGCGGCAACGCACTGCTTTACGCTTCGATGATGGACATTGTAAAAGATTATCCGCAGTTTCAATATGTTGAAGCGGTTCAAATGGCGGAATCGGCACATGAGGTACAACAGGAAATGGCAACACTTGGTCTAAAACCGATCAAGCGTCATCGTGTATATGAAGTCGTTATCTAAGAAGCGATGAACGCTTCTCCGCTTCGGAAATTGTTCACTTTCAGGCCTTCAATGCTGCTTATCATTCTGGCGGCAGCTATAGTACTGATCGTGCCCAATGTTCTTTTCACACTCAACACTGATTACGGCAGCAGTTTCTACAGTTATTGGCTGACCGGACGTGTTTTGTTCGCACAAGGACAGAACCCTTATGCGGATGAGCTGTTTCAACAGGTTCAGCATCGGTTCCCGAATGATCCGAACCTGAGCGGTTTCAGCCTGCCGATTTATGCAATCATACCGGTGCTGCCATTTGCCTTTATCAACAATTTTCAGCTGGCACTGATCCTCTGGCGTATTTTGCTTGAAACGGCACTGGTTTTTGCGGCATTCCGTCTGATCAGGGGATTCCGCATTCAAAACAGATTGACACCGGGTACAGTCTGTACAGGCATATTGCTGCTAAACTATTATTCGATCGCAGCTCTGGCAGATGGAGATATTTCGATCCTCGCCATAACATTTTTCCTTATCGGGCTTGCCGCAATGCAGGAGGGCGAAGCAGAGCTCAGCGGGATCATGTTTGCTTTTTCAACAATAAAATGCTCCCTGACTCTGCTGCCGGTCCTCTGGGTCTGCATATGGGCAGTTTCTCACCGCGGGGGAGGAATAATTGCAGCCTGGACTGGGATGGTTCTTGCACTATTATTTCTTATAGGCATGCTGCTCCGGACTGACTGGTTCATGCTGTTCCTGCGCTCGATGGTTTATTACGTCAAGTATATGAACCCGACAAACATAGCAAAACTGATCGAAAACTGGCAGCCGGAGCTTGGCGGCAGGATCGGCTGGGCGATATCCGGTGTATTTATCGCAGTATTGATAGTCGAGTGGATCATCAATGCACAGAAAAATGTCAATGCGCTGGAATGGGTACTGGCTCTTACGCTTACTGTTGGCTTTCTGGTTGGCATCCCGAACATTGGAAAGCATCTTTTCATACTGTGGCTCCCTGCACTTTATTGTATTGACAAAATGCAGCTGCGGTGGGAAAAACGGGGAATTATTTACGGGGGTATTTTGACAGCTGTATTATTTATCGTACCATGGGTATGTCAGCTGTTTATTTTTACGGACTGGAAAAATCCGGTCAGCTTTTTAAATCTGGCAGCACCGCTGATTTTAGTTTTTCTGCTGTTCTGGAACCGCTGGTGGATCATCGACACCATTATTGAGCAATATTGATCTTTATTTTACAATAATAAGGAGACTGCGTATTTTATGAAAAAACATTTTCTTCGACTGGCTTTCTTAATCGTTCTTGTAGTCACATCAGCAGTAAAAGCACAGGATACCGGTGCCTGTCGAAGGATATACGCACTTTCAGCTCCTTATATGACGATCGTTGATGACATCTCATTTGACGCACTGCATTGCTTTTGGAACGGTGCATGCGATATTCTGAACGGCACGGACGGTGTTTCCGCGATTCTTATTTCTGAAGATGATTTTCCTGAAGTCAGATCAATTTTCGGTGAAGACCCCTTCAAAAAGAATATTCGGGTTCTATCCAAAGCAGATTTATTCTCGAATATTAACCTTGCCAATGAATGGATGATCATTCCATTTGAAGATATCGAACCCCGCCGCAAAATCATTTCAATCGATGGGTACGATGTTCTTTACAACAAATTTGATCCGGACATCTGGCCACTCACCGCAGTTATCGGTGATACAGCCGAAGGAACCGATGTGACAAGCCTGCCTGTGAGCAACCGTGATGCAGACAAGCTTACCAACCTGGTTTTGACAGGTGTAACGGCTATGGTCAGGGGAACCGCTTCCTACATGGACCTCGACCCGTTGTATCCGGCTTCGCTGATCCGTGAACCGTTGATCGACGCGGACATTTTACATATCAATAACGAGGTTCCCTTTTACGAAAAATGCAATATCCAGGAGCATTACAACGGTCTGGTATTCTGCTCAAAACCGGCATATATGGCCCTTTTGGAAGATATAGGGACTGACGTGCTCGAACTGGACGGCGACCATTTTGGAGATCACGGCGACGAACCGGTTTATGTAACGCTTGATATCTATGATGAAGCCGGAATCCCCTACTATGGCGGCGGACACAACAGGCAGGAGGCACAGCAGCCGCTGCTCATAGATCATAACGGGAACCGCTTCGCATTCCTCGGCTGCAACGGGAAAGAGCTTGGGTATGCCACTGCTTCAGACACACGTCCGGGAGCGGTCCATTGCGATCTAGACCTGATGCAGCAGCAGATCCGTGAACTGCGCAAACAAGGCATCATTCCCATCGTCACTTTCCAGCATCTTGAAGTTTTCCAGGTGAGGGCTATTGATGATGTGCGCGAAGATTTCGAGAGAGTCCGGGATGCCGGTGCTGTGATCGTCAGCGGCTCCCAATCACACATCCCGATGGAATTTGATGTTTCCAGTACAAACTTTATTCATTACGGGCTTGGCAACCTTTTCTTTGACCAGGCATTTTTCCTGCCGGAGACAGCCGAAGCTTTTATTGACCGGCATATTTTTTATGACGGGCGCTATATCAACACGGAACTTCTTACGATCCGCTTTACCAACAATGCCCTGAGCCATTATATGGATCCGGAAGACAGAGCACAGCTTTTGAACCGCATTTTCAAAATATCTGAAGTCGAAGGTCTGGCGGAATGACACGGTCATCTGATCCCTCATATTTTAAAACCCGCAGTGTTGAAGAGTGGAAAGCATCCCGCCGGGATACACCGGAGGATATTGAAGAAGCAAAAAAAATGCTGCTGCTGATAAAAAACGGAGCGGATGTTTTTAAAACCATAAGGAAAAACCCGCTGCCAAACAGAGGGAATATCTCAAAATACACGCTGGTTCTTGCTTATCATCAAATGGTTGATGCAGGCGAATTACAGGAAGACCCTGAACTGCTTGCAAAGATCCGCATGAAACCCAGCCGCACACTTTCCGGTGTCACAACCGTTACGGTTCTGACAGCTCCCTGGCCCTGTCCCGGCAATTGTATTTTCTGCCCGACTGACGAACGCATGCCGAAGAGCTACCTCCCGGATGAACCCGGGGCCGCAAGAGCTTTTCAAAACAATTTTGACCCGTTTTTGCAGGTTTCCTCACGTATTCAATCTTATGAAGCAGTCGGCCATCCTACGGATAAGATCGAACTGTTGATCCTGGGCGGTTCCTGGACCAGCTATTCCTGGGATTATCAGCAGCATTTCATTCAGCGTTGTTTTGATGCAATGAACGAATGTGAGTCTGACAGCCTTCAGCAGGCGCAGCACATCAATGAAAGTGCTTCCCATCGGAATGTCGGTCTTGTGATTGAAACCCGGCCTGACCTTCTGGATGCTGAAACGCTGCGGAAACTCCGCATTCTCGGTGTCACAAAGCTTCAGCTCGGCATCCAAAGCATGAATGATGAAATTCTGAAGCTGAACAGGCGCAGTCTCAGCATGAGGGAAGCATTGGAACGCGTCGCACTTGCCCGTGCAGCGGGGTTCAAAATTGTTCTCCACTGGATGCCCAATTTATTGGGAGCATCTCCGGAAAGCGACAGGGAAGATTTTAAACATTTATGGCAATCTCCCGAAGAAGGATACGGGTACTGTCCGGATGAACTGAAAATATATCCGACACAGCTGCTTCAGGGGACCGATCTTTACCTGGAATGGGAAAAAGGTAATTACGAGCCTTATGACATGGACACACTGGTTCATCTGCTTGCAGATATCAAACCGACAATTCAGCCCTACTGCAGAGTAAACCGCGTCATCCGTGATATTCCCTCCCATCATGTGGTAGCAGGTAATACGCGTTCCAGTCTGCGCATGGATATTCAGGAACTCATGAAAGCAAACAATACAGTCTGCCGTTGTATACGCTGCAGGGAGATCCGCGGCCAGAAGGTCCGGCCGGAAGATTTATCACTGAATGATTTCCGCTACCATGCGGCTTATGCGGATGAGCATTTTCTCCAATATGTAACAGAAAACGATAAACTCGCCGGCTATCTCCGTTTATCTATCCCGGATTACCCGGAAGCAGCACCGATCGACGAGCTGAAAGGATGTGCTCTGATCCGCGAGGTCCACATATATGGTCAAAGCCTGCCGGTAGGCGCGGAACAAACAGGAGCTGCGCAGCATATCGGACTCGGCAGCAAACTGATCGAAGAAGCCTGCCGACTCGCCGCGGAAATGGGGTTTAGCCATATCGCTGTCATTGCCGCCATCGGCACACGCCAATACTATGAGTCCAGAGGATTTGAACGGGGTGAATACTATTTGATCCGTAAACTGAAATAATTCAGTATATATGAGGAAAAAAGGAGAGAGATCATGAGAAAACCTTTATATTTCATTATTCTGCTTATTATTTTTTTCGCTGCAATACCGGTCTCGGCACAAGGTGATATCCGTGTCAAATGCAATAATATTACAATGAATGTTTTTTCTGAGAACACACATTGTTACCAGACAAAAGAAAACAACCCTGTTCCCGCAGACGCACAGCCGGAGGCTCTTGCATCTGCACAGGTCGCAAACACAACGATCTATATGTCTGATCTCGAATCTTTCGGCAATGGCATCGATCCTCAGGTGACTTTTTATTTATTTGATGACCTGATGAAAACCTCTTTCTCCCTTCTGAATCCGGTAATGAACCTTCGGGATATCATCGAAAACCTTGGATCGGGAGACATCACTCTCGATTCGATCACCATGCCGGTTCCCTTATTGCCGGTTCAGATCAAAGAACAAACCGCCGCTGTACTGCCGCAGCTGATCGATTTTGAATCCGGCAGCGGCTTGAGAACTGTTATCGCATTTACCGATCCGATATCGTCCGGTATGGGGTCCACCGAACTTTATTACTCATGGCAGGGCGTCACCTCAGACAATACTTACTATATCAGCGCGATATTTCCGCTTGTCAATACCAATCTGAACGGGAAACCGGCTGCCGGAGCTGACCTGCTGAACGCAAACAGTTCGGATTTTCAGCCATCCCTTGACCAGTTGGATTATTTTATCCGCTCCATTGTCATTGAATGAAACAAAACGCTAAATGCTTTTCAACGAATCTGCTGTTATCCCTGCTGTCGCTTTTTTTGGCAGCAGCAGGTATTTCCCGTTATATAGAAACCGATTCGGGAAATATTCTGATCCACAACATCGAAGTTGAAAGCTATGACTGCTATCTTTACGGTGCAAGGCTTTTCCGGCCGCTGCAGGCAAGTTCAATGAATCGCAGGCCTTCAATTCTGATCGTACCGGGCGATTCAGGAAACCGTTACAGCGGTGATCATATTGCAATGGAATTTGCAAGACGCGGTTTTGTTGTACTCACCATAGAGAACAAACCACAGGGAACATCATGCCCCATTCGAACCGAGACGCCCGAAAATCCGGTTGATTCAGCTTATACTTTTCTGACCACCCGTTTTTTTACAGATCCGGACAGGACAGGTCTGATCGCCCTTTATTCCGGTGCTGAAACAGTCAATACATCTGAACATTATGAGGACTTTACATCACGGGCGATCATCAGCCCCAAAGCAGATGATTTGCCGCGAAGTAATGCTCCAGTAAGTATAATGACTGCAAAATTTGAGACTGCTCCTGAATACCGGCCGGGGCCAATCACTTCAGATGCTCTTACCGTATTCTCAGCATCACATTTCGGGATGATTGCCAATGAGGGTGTGATCGCTTCCATGCTAGAGCAGTTTCATAATGATCTAGCGATCCCAAATGATTCTCCATTTTGGTTTTCCGCGTTTTCACAGCGTGCACTGATCCTGCTTCTTCTGCGGGCAGTACTTCTTCTGCTGCTCCTCTTTATCTGCGCAGGTATGGGCGCGATCATAACAAGACGTCCCCGGGAAAATAAGATCATTCGGTTTCTTATTACAGCAGCCGGGGTTTTTGTTCCTGTCGGTTTCTTTATTCTGACGGTTGAATTCATGAATAATTTCCTGATTTCCGTCCGTATTGGCTCACCGTTCCATTATTTATCACCGATACGTAAAATCAGTTCATATTTTTCCATTCTCCCGTTCCTGTTATTTATTGTAATCACAGCCTGTCTGAACCTGCCAGGAATTAAAGGAAAATTTTACCCTGCAGATATTTGCGCTATTGCCGCGGTACTTCTGAGCCTGTTCGGTTTTTTGCCCATCCTTTTCGGCAATTACTCCGGATGGGAAATACTCGGTATCACACATCTGCGTGTTCTTATTCCCTTCGCAGCTGTATTATCCGTTACAGATTGTCTGCTGATCCGTATCGCTTCAAACAATAAATATTCACGTGCTGCCTCTGTTTTCTCAACAGGAGTTATATTTTACATTATTTACTGCAATCTGCTTGATTCAGTTCTCATTTAGGAGTTTACTATGAAAAAAATCAATGTCTTCGGTATCTGCAATATCATCGGGCTCGCATTCGGGTATGCAGCCATCTTCCGTCTTCTGCGCACGACTGATCCGGCGTTGATTTCGAATCTGAAACAACCCGCCGGTTTCCCGACGAGAACCGGGCTTCTTGTAATATGGGCAATTATCTTTGTGTTCTGGGCTGTCGGATGCACTTTTGTATATTCCGTTCAGCTCTCACCAAGACGGATGCGCAATATCTTTTTGAACTGTCTTATTCTGATTGTCGGAATATTCATCAGTGTAAACCTGACAGGGACACTGGCGATCTCAATTGCGACACTGCTTTTGTCTATCGTCATATGGTTCATGTATCTGGTGACTCACCGTTACGGCGGATACCTGTTTACGCCGGTCGTCATTTGGGAACTGTTTCAACTGTATCTCAGTATATCTTTCGTTGTCCGCAATTAGAAACCGTATTGCCGTTCAGGACCGGGTGCACGTCACAGGTGACAGACCCTTCGTGTGGATTTCAACGCAGCGATGTGTCAGTCACCAAGTGTGCCATACTGAACAGATAATTACCTGCTATAAGTGCTCACTTTGCATTCTGAAGGGCATGCTTCGCAAGGCGCGGGATCAAAAGTTCGTGTGTTTGCGATAGCCGCAGCCCGCGCCTGATTTCCGGGGGCCTGCGTCTCCTATACCCACACTGTGTTATCGGGCTATTTTTCTGATTCACCCGCAAAAAACTGTGGTTACCTTTTGCTGAAAATCTCCAGCCATTCATCGACTTCCCTGGGACTGAGCTTGGGCTCAAGATGAGTCTCCGATTTCTTTCCTTTCCGGGGATAAGAACCTGAGACAAAAATTTTCATCATATCAGCAGCAAATTTCTCGGATGTCATGGTAACCGCACCGGCCCTGTGGCATTGCCATTGCACATGCTGATCCGATGAAACTACGATAACCTCACGGATCCTGGCTTTTGAAAGGTCATTGACCCGCGCAATGATTTCCTCATCCGCCTTGGTATGATGCGTTACATAAACTACATGAACCGTACCATAGCTTTCATCTCTTGTTTTATTGTCGGGAGCCTTATCAAAAAAAACAGTACATCTGCGCCGGGTCAAACGGGCATATTCCTGGAGCCGTTCCAACAGCTCCAGTTCATCATTCTCATCAGATAACCTGATCCCGTTTACCTTTGGGATCAGGTTATGCCCGTCGATAAAGTATTCCATATACTGCTATACCATCTTTTGACGCCCGGACAGAGCCCTCAGGAGCGTATTCTGATCAGCGTATTCCAACTCGCCCCCGATCGGAAGTCCTCTTGCCAGACGGGTTATGCGGACGTCATAATCTGCAAGCTTCTGCTGAATATAAAGTGCTGTTGCATCCCCTTCCAACGACGGATTTGTTGCGATGATCACTTCAGAAATCCCGCCCCGGGCCACTTTATTGATAAGCGGAGCCAATCGAATATCTTCCGGATTGATTCCTTCTATCGGGGACAGCAGGCCATGCAGGACATGATATTTTCCATGATAGCCATCCGTCTGTTCAAGTACGATAACATCCATCGGAGATTCTACAACGCATATCACATCCTGGTCGCGTTTTTCATCCGCACAAACATCACACAATTCACGATCTGCAGTGGTGATATTGAAACACTCCCTGCATAAATGTGTCTGAGCATGCAGATTTTCCAGAGCTTCAGCCAGCTGTAAAGCAGCTGCTTCGTTATTTTTCAGCAGATAAAAAGTCAGACGTGAAGCTGTACGCGGTCCAATACCCGGCAGACGGGAAAAAGCATCGACCAGGTTTTGGACCGGTTCCGGTATCCGTGCCATAAGTTAGAATCCAAATCCAAGACCTGAGAGGCTGCTGGTCAGCCCGCCCGTGATAGAGTTCATCTGTTCTTCCTGCAATTTTTTGCTCTGCTCCAACGCAGAATTGATACCTGTCAGCAGCATGTCCTGAAGCATTTCAGCATCGGAATCTTTCAGAAAATCAGGATCGATCTCAACCTTTTTGCAAACCTGATCACCGCTCATGGTAACCTTCAGGACACCGCCTCCGACGGAAGAAGTCACTTCCATTTCAGCGATTTTTTCCTGCTGCTCCATCATCTGTTTTTGCAGATTCTGGAACTGGCTTCGCATATTTCCCATACCGCCGCCCATCTGGCCGCCCATTTTTCCAAATCCTTTAGCCATTTTTTATACCTCTTTATTTTATTATTTTTTATTTACGACAACCTGACCGCCCATGCTCAAAGCAGCTGCGAGTGCTTCGCTTTGGGGAGCATTGTTATTGAATCCTCTCCGGGCATTCGGTTCCTGGATCGTACAGCATATTCCGACTGATTTTCCAAGCACTTTGGAAATTGCCGCACTTGTCCAAACCAGAAACCGGTGGTTTTCTTCTACTTTTTTCTTGATCGTTTCCCTGGGGAAACCAAGATATAAGACACCATTTTTAACTTCCAGAAGATCCGCCCTTGCCATCGTCGCCTCAAGCACGGCATCATTTTCGCGGATCAGTTTCCGCGCGGCCCCCCATTTAGCTGCGATCTCCTGCATTGTCACAGTGGGATCAGGGACTGCGCCTTTCCGGATGAAGATCCTGCTCTGAACGTAGGCAATATTCTCTTCCAAATCTTTATCGACCTGATCTACCGCAGATTGAGAATTACCGCCGGAGGCAGGAACTGTACGTACGACTTCCTTTTCAACAACACGGACGACCTGTTCAGCTGTTTTTTTCTCTTCACAGCTTTCTGCAAATGCCAGTTCCAGGTTCAGTCCCGGATGCCAGTCGATCCGGCTGTCAGTAGCAGCCTGATTGAAGATACGAACGATATCCACCAGCCGGTCTATCTCGATGTTCCGGCTCTGATTTGCCATAGTTTCACGAACTTCGGCTGTAACATCCACGACATCTGTTGTTCCCATCTTCAGGACCAGCAGCTGACGAAGATATTCAACCGTCTGCCGTGCAAACTGCCTCGGATCCGTTCCGGCATCCAGAGCCGTATGGATCGCTGCCATTCCGTCCGTATGGGACCTGTTGATGATAGCCTCCGTGAGTTCCACAACTGACTGATTTGTGGCAATTCCAAGGATCTCCTGAGCCTCAGCCAGTGTAATATTATTCCCGGCAGCGGTCATCTGATCCAGCATTGAAATTGCATCCCGCATGGCACCTGTAGCCTGCCTTGCGATAAGCGTAAGGGCTGCTTCATCAGCTGTTACCCCTTCATCCTCACAGATTTTTGACAGGCGTTTTACGATCTCTGTCACCGGGATCCTGCGGAATTCATGATGCTGGCAGCGGGAAAGAACTGTCGCCGGAATCTTGTGGATCTCCGTTGTTGCCAGAATAAACATGGCATGTGCCGGCGGTTCCTCCAATGTTTTCAGCAGCGCATTGAATGCCGCTGTTGAAAGCATATGAACTTCATCGATGATATAGACCTTCATGCGGCCGATACCGGGAGCGAAATTGATCTTATCCCGAAGTTCACGGATATCATCAACCGATGTGTTTGAAGCGGCATCGATCTCGATCAAATCAAGGAACTGTCCGTTATTGACAGCCTGACAATTGGCGCACTGATCGCAGGGACGTTTATCAAGATCATCATTCAGGCAATTGACCGCCCTGGCAAGTATACGGGCAACAGTTGTCTTCCCCGTACCGCGCGGCCCGGAAAAAAGATAGGCATGAGCAACGCGGTCTGTTTTAATCGCATTCTTCAGAACCCGGGTCACCTGCTCCTGATAAACAACATCATCCCATACCTGGGGACGATATTTCCGATATAACGCCTGATTTGCCAAATTTTCGTCCTTTCTTTACGGGACCCGATAGGTCGCCTGGATCTGTCCGAAAACATCTTTGAGTACAGCTGTCTCTCCGGAATGCCAAACTGCTTCATCACAATTCCAGTAAATTTCATACGGCGTGGTATGTCCGGCTCTGGAATAAACCTCCACAAAAACACCTTTCCGAAGCATCTGAATATTCGGGAAAGTCAGGCTGTGTCCATTTGCATCCTCCAGTTTCCACCCTTCCAATGAAATGACTTCGTCCGTATTGTTTACGATCCGAAGGGCTTCACTGCCAAGATTACCGGGATTGCGTATCAGAGATATTTCAACCTTCGCACCGCGGATAACCGGAGTCGGTTCGGATGCAGTTTCAATTTCCGTATACGCTACCTGAGGCGTTTCCGTAACGTCGGTCTGTTCCGCAATGCTTTCCACTGTCTCAGCATAAACCTCCGGTTCTGCTGCTTCCGTGGCATCCAGATTTACAGTTACAAGCTGATACTGTGTTTTAGGAACGCGAATATTCTCCCAATAGTACAAAACACCGTATGTCACAGATGCGGAAACAATGATGTTCAACAGGATCAGCAGGAAAACTTTCCAAAAAGTACTCATAGTGTAATTATAGCGTAATTTTACGGGAAGTGCCAAAGGGCATCAAAAAACCGGCATATAAAATGCCGGCTGCCGTGTTATTTCGGTTCATTGACCGGTACAAGCGCACTTCCTATTGTCCAGCCTTTTTCACCACTTTGCATTTGGATCTGATACCATTCAGAGTAATTAATGCTTACCGGCCCTGCAAGGATCTCCACAACAGCGCCATTCGGAACAACAGCTATAAGAGCCGTATCATAACCTGTTCCGGGTTCTTCAAGCAGGAAGATGCCGTTTTCATTACCGGCTTTTACATAGAAAAATTCTATATCCGGCTCTTCTGCTGCAGCTTCAGTGTAATCATAGCCAATACTTTCCCGGATACTTTGAGCACAGCGGAAACCGACTGTATAACTCCATGAGTCAGGATCCATACCTGTCCTTTCAGCTAAATGCAGTTCAGTAATATTCGTTTCAAAAGAACTGCCCCGAACTGACCTTTCATATCCCGTCTGAGGCCCCATCGGATTGGCTTTCTCTTTCATTTCATACCAGTTTTCCCCGTACCAGTCTGCGACCCATTCAGATACATTTCCTGCCATATCTGCCACCCCATACGGACTCAGTCCTTTTGAATAAATATTGCCTCTTTCTGTATCACCCGGGATCAATGAAATATTCATATTATATTCGCGCGGAGATCCGTTTCCCCAGGGGTAGCGGCGGTTATCGCTTATCCCGCGTGCCGCCCGTTCCCATTCGGCTTCGGTTGGCAAACGTTTATTTACAAATTCACAGTAGTCAGCAGCATCCTGCCAGGTAACATTGACGACCGGAAAAGCGGCAAAGGTCGGATTTGTATAATAATCAGCTCTCGTTTTTGAAGCAATGCTTTCAGGTTCCCTGCAAACACCGGCGGCAACACATACCGCGTAATCTGAATTGGTAACTTCCAATACATCCATATAAAAGGGATCAACATATACCAGATGGTATGGCTTCGTGTTATTGGATGCCAGCAAATCACCGTATTCAGACCCCATCATTGAATAACCGGAAGAAATGTAAACCATTCCCACAGGAATACCCGCCGCAGAAACGATTGAATAATGCAGCAAACATGCAAAAAAAACTGTAAGAACCTGTATTATTGTCGTTTTTTTCATTTGAAAACCTCTGCGTTCATTATAACTCATTTCACATACCTTACACAGCGAAAACCAATATCTTCAGCATGATCCTTCGGTTTCAGATGCCCGAATCTGTTATTTTGAACATCCTGTATGGCTGACTTCCATGAGCCGCCGGTAATTATCCCATATCCGGAATCATCATTATCAGAAGTCCATTCCCATACATTTCCGAAAATATCTGATCTTTCACTGCTGCAGACGGAAGGACCTTCATTTATCAGGCCAAGGTTCGGAGACTCATTCATCATGATCTGGCTGGCCTGTTCCCAGTCAGAAACTGTCATCAACTGCATACCGGCCCATGAGCAATACGTTTCAGCCTGGTTTCTGCTTATATTAACGACCGGATAAAATTGCAGTGCTTCGTCAAAAATTGCATCATTATCCGATTCAGAACCTGCTGACGGCTCCGAACAAAAACCATCATTGACACATGCGGCATACCTGACATTCGAGACCTCGTTCCAATCGATCCAATACCCTGTTTTCTCATTATCATCGGTATCTTTTATGTAAAAGAGCTCGCTCCCGTCCTGCGGATTTATCATTCTCAGCCCTGTATAAAGATCTTCATCCGGTATAACAGGCGTCGGACTTGGCGTTCCGGCAAAAGCAGTCATGGTGATCTCCGAGTATATTTTTTCAAACCACGCAGTTTCATCGAAAGTCGGCAAAGGCGTAACCGTATCGGTGGGGATGGGTGTATCAGTCATTGTCGGCGATGCTGTCGCAGTAGGAGATGTAGTTGCAGTGTCAGTCGGCAATTCCGTATCAGTAGCAGTTAATGTCGGTGTAAAAGTCGCGGTATTTGTTGCCGTCGGTGTTTCTGTGGATGTAGCCGTATTCGTTGCACTTGGCGTAAAGGAGGGTATGAACAAAAAACCACTGCCGCGGTTTATTGTATCCACAGCACCGTAAATCAGACAAGCCAATAGTATCAGCAAAATTAGACCGGCCAGCCAAATCAGTACAGTTTTTATCCCGGTCATAGTTTACGCCCTGATCACATCCAGTTCCTGTTGGAAAATCCTTCGAATGATCGCAATGGTCGTTGCATAACTCGAATCCATACCGAAATAAGACAATGTGCCCGCGCCAAGATTCTTCCCTTTACTCATAGGCGTATCGGAAACATAATGTAAAAAGCCAATATCCATCTTCACATTATTCAAATCGACAATTTCATTCTCCGGATGCCGTTTTGGGCGGAACATCTCATAAATGGCAGAAAGATAGGGGCCCGCCTCCATTTCGATATCAGTAAATCCTCCCCGATAAACTGCTTCCATAAAAGCTTTATTCTGAAGGAAAGTGCCGTAAACAGTCACTGCTTTTTGCCCGCCAAGTATCGAGCCATATTTCAGATAAGGTTCCACACTTGTTGTTGTAAAGGCATTTCGGATCAGATAAAGATTCGATGAATGCATATCCTGGACAGCAGAAGGGATGAGAACATCCCCGCGTACCCCGTTCAGAGAGGCAGCCTTCCCCATCACATAAACACCTTTGATTCTTTCAAGTTTTTCAGACAGCTTGGAAAAAAGATGATAGGCAGCCATCCCAAGCGGATAGTCGATGTTCAATACATACGCATCGGAATTTTTCAGCTTATCACTATCAGGAACACGCACACGGGGATCCATTTTGGTAAAATCAAGATCCTTCAGTTCAATAACCTGAGCCCCTACTTCAAAATTGCTTGAAATCGACAACCTGTATATACCGTTTTTCTTTTCTATTTCCTGCTGTTCCCGAATCGTGTATTTCCCGTAATCTGACTGCTGATATTTTTTCAAAACGTAATACATCAGATTTTCTTTGCTGGAATCCTTTGTTTTCCGTTCAATCCTCTCCCATTCTTCCTGAAGCATTTTCGTTTCGTTATTATTATCAAGGTAAAGCTGCAGCTCTTTTTCTTTCATAAGCCCATAACCGCTCAGGAGATTCGCGGCACTATGAAGATTGCTGGAAACAAAATACACAGGGCGTTCGGTCAGATCCGGGATACGTCCGAGGATTTCATCCAGCCAGGAATTTGCTGCCCTGGAATACTGGACCATGGCACTATCCAAAAGTTTTATTCTTATCTCAGAAGGCCGGGACCGCATAGCGAGGAACCATTCAACAGTTTTTTCCTTCCAAACTGTAATAAGACGATTCAGGTCTTCTGGGGAAGACAGAAGCTTTTCAGCCAGCGCATCCATTGCTGCCGGATCATGCTGTACAACAGCCGAAAAGATTTCAGATTCATCCACATACCTTAGCAGTTCATGGAACTTATTCCATTCGATCTGCATTGCCGTCACAAGGGGAACAATATCTTCAATATCTGACTTACTGTTTATAAATACCGCAAGCGTTTTATCTCCGTCATACCGGCATATTCTGCGGCGTGCGGCAGCTGTTTCGATCGGCCAGGTCTCAATTGTTTTGAAGCCCTGCACATAAAACATATGCGCATTTTGTCCTAAAATCAGGCGCTCAACTTTCAGCATACAGGAAGGCAGCCGGAGAATACTGTATATAAGAGCATTATAATCCGGCACTGAAGATCTGGATTCCGGATGCATCGTGGAATCCATTGCAGCATAAACCTCTTCCAATCCGCTGATCTTTGTCTCACTTTTCGATCGCAGTACGGAATATATGGTCCTCTTGTAAAAATCAATCGTTTCAGATGCATTCTGCGGGATGTTTCTTTCCATTTCTTGCCTCGATACAAATTTTTTTTAATTATAAATTCTAATTCTGATTGTCTGAAGGGAGAAGGTATATCTCCTCAAATTCCGTTTCAGGCAGCGATCCGGGATAATTTTCAGGTTCCGGATCATTGAATTCGAAAAATTCACTGTTGTCAGGATGCCAATACTCCGGCTCACTCTTTTCAAGCCGTACTGTGATCTTTTTCTCGAAATACTGCCCGTTCTCACGCATCATACGGATTCTCAACAGGTATTCTCCGTTTTCCAGCCCGTTCATGTTCCATATTGTAATAAAAGCCGGCACATAATGAGGTTCCCATAAATTATTTTGTATGATCATCCAGTTTTCAGGATCAGAGACCGAAGCGAACTCAACACTGTACTCATATATGCCATCCGGAGCATAAACAGCCGCAGCGACATCAGTCTGGCTGTCACTGATCACAGATCCATTTTCCGGGGCAACGATTTCTATTACCGGATATCCGCATGGCGGCATCAGTACATCTCCTTCGGGAATAAAATCCAAATCTTCCGCATGGATCCTTTCAGCCCATTGCCGTCCCGCTGAAGTTGACTTTATCCATCTTTGCGCTTCTTTCTCCGGAACATACAGAAAAGTCTTCAATTCAGCCTGAGCGATGCATTCAGCTGAAACCAGCTTACCGCTCCAGTTATCTGCATAATAAGTGCGGATCAATCCTTCATTTTGCGCCGGTGGAAGCTGATAATGCGCAAAAACATCCCACTGCATGGTTCCGCAATCTGCTGAAGGCAAAGTGCCGGTATCCCGGCAAATCATCATATCCCTTATTCCCGCAGGACGCATAAACTGTGAAGAGCGTATTTCCGGCCGGATCGCTGCTGTTTTTTCCATAATTTCATGCCAGACCGGAGCTGCCCCCGTGATACCGGTTGAACCGGTCATCGGTGAATTATCTGCATTGCCCACCCAAACGCCAACGACGATTTTATTATTATAACCAACCGTCCAGTTATCCCTGTAATCATTCGTTGTACCTGTCTTTACAGCCGCAGGGAAAGAAAGGTTCAAAATGGAACCTGTCCCAAAACCCAATCGCCGCGCGTTGTCATCAGAAAGGATGGAAGAAATCTGATAGGCATATTCTTCATTCATGACTTTTTCTGACTGAGGCTCTTCGGACTCGAATATCGTTTTTCCCTGATGATCTTTTATCCGCAATATGGCACGCGATGGAATATATCGGCCGTTATCCGCAAACACCGCAAATGCATTTGCCAGCTCAAGCAAAGTCACCTCACCGCCCCCCAACGCGAGGGAAAGCCCATAACCGACTTTATTGAGAGAATTAATATGCATTCTCTGAGCAAAAGCAACAAAGCCATCATTCTGCCCTGTCAAAGGATCGTCATAGATGCTGACATACTGCAATGCTTTTACAGCGGGAATATTCAGCGAGGAAGCTAAAGCTTCCCTCACCAATACAGGTCCATGAAATTGTCCGTCATAATTGACCGGATGGTATGGAGCTGAATACAACAGATCTTCAGGTTTTCCCGTAGGTGAAAAATCAGTTTCCACATCCCAGATGAGCGTTGCCGGTGTCCAGCCCTTTTCAAATGCGGCAGCATAAACCAATGGCTTAATTGCGGATCCCGGCTGTCTGGGAGATATTGCCATATTGACCTGGCCTGCATGATCGGCATCATTAAAATCAGGAGACCCAACCATTGCCAGTATGTCACCATTTTGAGGGTCGATCATGATAACAGCTCCATTATGTACATTGACATTATCAGAAATAGAACTGATTTGCTGCCGCAATACTTGTTCAGACAAATCCTGTATTTCCGGATCAATAGTTGTATAGACAGTATATCCGGAACGATAAAGCGCGTCAGCACCATATTGAGACTCCAGTATTTTATAAACATAATTCACCCAATGAGGATACCTGATGCTAAAATCACTTGTAACAAAAGTATAATTTTCAATTTCACGGATCGCATCTGATACCATAAGCGGATCAATCCGGACACAGGCACTTCCATCCCGGACAGGAATACATCCTTTATCGGCACTGGCAGCATAAGCTAATAAAAGCACTGTTTTCAGTCTGCTGAGCACAGCCTCCCTGTTGTTAAAAATGTCATAATACCCGGGAGCCTGCGGCAAACCGGCTAAAAACGAAGCCTGTGCAAAATCGAGATTTTTTGCTGATTTTCTGAAGTAGGTCTGTGCGGCAGCTTCTATGCCGTACGCATGATTTCCATAGTAATTCTCATTCAGATAAATTTCAAGTATCTCGTCTTTCGAATATCTTCTGGTAATTTCAACAGAGAGGATGATCTCCCTGATTTTGCGTTCGATTGTTTTTTCATTTCGCTCACTTTGGCTCATCAGCAAATTACGGGTAAGCTGCTGGGTGATCGTTGAAGCACCGGAAACAGTGGTTCCGGACTCCGCATTTTGAAAAACAGCACGGATGATCGCACGCAGGTCAAAACCCGGATGATTGTAATATTCCTCGTCTTCTGCTGCTATGACTGCCGCAAGGACATAAGGTGATATCTCATCTAATGTTACATAATCACGTCTTCCGGCTTCAGGCGGTACAACCTCATAAAGCAGGTTTTCCTGCCGGTCCATAATTCTGAGCGTTTCAAATTGTGAAGCTTTTGACCGCAAGTCTGAAACATCAGGTAATTTACGCAAAAAGTAGCCATAAAACAAAGCAAGCAGCAATAACAGAACTATGCATAAGATCAAACAAACGATCAAAATCTTTAAACAGCCATTTTTCCGGGGCCGCTTTTTCTTTCCCTTTTCCGGATCAAAACTAAGATCCAGGTCATTTACCCGTTCCGGCAATTGTGTTGGTACGTTCTTTTCCTGTTTCATTTAATCATCCTCTTACATAATTATAGATGATTCTCATCAATTGTTTTCGATTATTATTGCTCTTTAGCCGGGAAATCTCAGGGAAATCCTGATTATTACTTCATTTCCAAGTCGAAGCGGCATGTTTTCGCTGCCCCGGTATGAGCCGGCTGGTCAGGCTGCTTCAGCTTATTCTCTGTGAGATCACCATTAACCGTTGTATTCTTAGACAGGGTCAGACTTTTTCCGACATCCGGCAATAAAGAATAAAAGCTTTGATATAATAATAGACAACAAATTATACGCAGGAGGGATTGATGGAACCTACGCATGAAAGCAATTTGATGATGGCAATCGTACAGGCGCAGGAGGGATTGATGGAACCTACGCATGAAAGCAATTTGATGATGGCAATCGTACAGGCGCAGGATGCTGATATTGCACAGCATGCATTAAAATCTATCAAGGTCGACGCGTACCAATTGCCCAGTGTCGGGGGATTTCTTGGCCGTAAAAATGTCACACTCATTATTGACTCACCCAAAGGTCATAATGAAGAAATCATAACAATCCTGAAAAATTCCTGCAGTCAAAGAGTTGAATTTGTAGCCGTACCGATAGAAAGTGCTCAGCAGGCTATTCCTACCCCGACACAAATTGTCGTAGGCGGTGCTGCCGTTTTTGGTTTGACGTCAGAAAAAGTGATCAAATTGTAACAGGAGCCTTTCCATGAAATTAATCATTACGATCATACCCGGAAATGTACGTGACAATGTGTCATTGGCTCTTACCGAGCGAAAGTTTCGCGTAACACAAATTGCTTCAACAGGCGGATTCCTGCGAAAAGGAAATGCAACCTTATTGGTTGGCGTCGACGATGAACAGCTTGATGATGCGATCAATACGATCAAACAGATAGTCGATAAGTCCGGAAGCAGACAAAAAGGAGTGCTTTTTGTGGTTAAAGTGGATAGATTTATCCATTTCTAATCGTTTTAATCTTTTTCTAATGAATTTTTTTGAGTTTTATCAGTATATTTAATACATAATACTGATTAAGAAAGGAAATAAAACAATGAATTATTCACATGCTTTTTCTTATGTATTTGAAGATAAAAACTGGCTTTCAAAAATTCTGATCGCCGGATTGATCTCTCTGATCCCGATTGTTGGTCAGTTTTATCTCTTGGGATGGATGATTGAAATCATTCGCCGTGTCAAAGCAGGCCGTATTGATATTCTGCCGGCAACACATTTTTCTTATTTTCTTACGCTCGGTTTGAAAATGTTTGTTGTCACCCTGATATATTCCATTCCTCTCATCATTGTCACAGGAATTTTCAGCTATACATCCAGGCAAAATTCATATGACGGGAGTACGGTTACAATTGTATTCACCAGTATGGGATTTTTCGGGAGCCTGATTTCGCTGCTTGTCCATATAGCGACAGCATTCCTGGTATCTTATGGATTCATCAAACTCGCAGAGACAGATCAAATCAAAGCCTGCCTGAATTTTTCTGATGCATTCGACACAATTAAGGGGAACCTTTCCACATTCATTATTGTAGAACTTCTTTCAATAGTTGCGAGTATTATCGCCTCAGCCGGCACGATTCTCTGTTTTATTGGCTTGATTTTCACAATGCCGTACGGAACCGCAATTACAGGCCATCTGCTCGGACAGCTGTGGAACAGTATTGAGTTATCCAAATCACAGAACGGCTCCTATAAAGGCTCAGTTAATGAAAAGACTGAAGATATCATTGAAGAAGCTCCTTTTACAAGGGTTCAGGATATTGAACAGCATATCATGCCGGAAAAACCTGTTATTACAGTCGAGCCGGCTGCTGCCGAGGAAGTAACAGCTCCTGCTGTTGAAGTAACAGCTCCTGCCGTCGAAGTAACAGATCCTGCTGCTGAAGAGACTGCTCCAGAAGCAAAGGAAGAAGATACTCAGCATACAGATGAACAGCCGGAAGCTTCTGACGCCGGATCCGATAATGATCTGCCATCTTTTGAATAAAGTTATCTCATAATTCTGATTATTATAAAAACAGCCCCTCTATACAAAGGTAAGGGGCTGTTTTTTTGAAATCCTTTTTTACTCTTCTGCCCTGATGATATTCCATTCTTTGGCCCGGATAATACGCACTCCGTCACACTTATCCAATTCAGAAGGAATCATGTCAGGAGCCAGATAAATATATACAGAATCCCTGCCGATCATATCGCAGGTCAGATCTTCCATCGCAAGCATATCACCGCCGTAAATGTGTTCGATCTCTCTTGCATTCGCACTGCGGTTGAAAGTCATTTTATGTTCAGCTGCAAATAACGCGATTGCATCCTTCATTTTTGAATCTCCGTCAGAGCAATAAATATGTCGGATCTCTTTTGGAATTGAATCGTAAAATTCAGCGGACAATGAAGGCAGCAGATTTTCCGGTGAACGGAAACGTTCAGCAGTATTTGAATGAAATTCATGCAGATCATAAAACTGCAATACAGCGCAGATTACCACCAGGATGTCGATCAGCACACCCATCCTTTGATTTTTAGTCACTAACTGAGAGAGAGTATAAATAACTGTAAATAATACAAGATAATATATCGGCCATACCAGCCGGCCTGATGACCGGAAGACAGAAAGGACAGAAATCAGTTTTTCCGGAAGGTTTATCTGATAAATGAGTTTTTTGTCAAAATAACCAATATTAGAGGCTGCAATCAGTATCAAACCCGCTGCGGGCAGTAAATAAGGCAGACTCGTTTTGATCAGCGATCTGCAGGATACTGATAATCCGATTATAAGCAAGCCAATCAAACCGAGGCCGAAATAATTGAAGCCTTCATACTGAAGCAATATTCTTGGTCTTGGCCGGAGCAGAGCCGGTACCGAATCCGGGTTGATAAAGGCGTTCAGATTCATGGATAATTCTCCAAAGCTTCCGGATTGTGGGAGAATATGGTTATATCCAAAAATATAATAGCCTAATATAATTGACGCTGCAAAAACAATGACCGGCATTATGATTTGCAGAAAAGTTCTTTTTTTGATGATCATATGAACTGCCTGCAAAACCAGAATAAATGTCAGCATCGGAATGAAATAGAAATGGACCAGAAGTGCTGTTTCCGCAATCACAAACCAACCGGCCGGATTCCATCCGGAATCATCATGAAGAATCAGAAAAATCCCGAACAAAATTATCCAATGTGCTGTCAGCGTATCATGTATGATCGCACGCTGCAATATTACAGGATTTAATACCGCGATAATCGCTGAAACAAGTGACAAAAAAAATTTTCCGGTGAGTTTCCAGCTGATCTTCGCAGCAAAAAAGGCTGTCAGTACATATGACAACAGTATCCATATTCCATTAAATTGAAAATCTTCCGGCAAAATGAACCTGATCAGCTTGAAAAAAAGACAAAATAAAGGGTTTGAATCAGTGACGATTACAGATGTACCCACCGGATAATTAAGGCTGCGCATAAATAACAGATATCTATTCCAAGGACTTTCTCTGTAAAACCGCCACCCCAGATAATGCTGAAGGTTATCACCTCCGCCATTCTTCACCCAATTTGTATTTGCAGGGTCAATATTTTTAGGAGAAAAAATCAATAATATAAAAATCAATGAAATAAGACAGCTGCAAAATATGCACAGCTGCTCTTTTTTATTATGGTCCATAATATTTAACCGAGATCTTTCCATAAAGCTGGGAAACAATAAAGGTCCAAGCCTTCTGTCTGATTTGTGTCAGGGTCTTTTCCCATATCTTAACAATTTCTTTTATAATCTTCTTATACTATTCTAATCTCAATCGTGTATATTTTATATGGAAAAAGAAATTAAAGATGAATTAATTCAAAGCTGCAAGTGATGAGATATGGTAAACTAATAATTAGCATATGAAAAAGTACTCTTTTTTTCAAGCATTCATAACGATTATTTTCAGTGCGCTGATTACAGCCACGATATTGGTAACCTTTTCCCCCGGCGCAGAATATATCGACCAGATCGTTCCGGCAGCGGAAACAGATACCATTGATCCCTCACAACAAAATAATCAGCGGAAAATTATCGGAATAATTCCGGGACATTATGGTTTTGACAGCGGATTTCAATGCGGCGGAGAATTTAATTTTGTAAAAGAAGCCGATGTAAATCTGCGCATCGCTGTTATGGTCCGTGATTATCTTGAATCCCAGGGATATACGGTAAATTTTATGCATGAATTCGATCCGGACTTATCAAATTATACAGCTTTAGCACTGGTCTCTATTCATGCGGACAATTGTCAGACAGGAGAAAACAGTCAATCCGGTTTTCATATAACGACCGGCGGACAGAACACCTATCCTTCAGAAAGCAAACGGTTGAATGATTGTCTCACTTACTATTATTCACAAAATTCCGATTTGAATTTTTTGGGAGAAAACTATATACCGGGTGAAGAAATGCTTTATTCCTTCGATACAGTCAATAACTACACAACGATTTCAGTTATCCACACCGGTTATCTGGGCAACGATTATCGCACGCTTTCTGAAAAAACGAACAGTCTGGCAAAGGGAATTGCCGACGGTATCGTATGTTACGTCGAAGATGAAACTGTAGGAAGTATATACAAAGCGCAGCCTGTCAATACTTTATCGACAGTTGCTTCCTCACAGAGAATTTATAGAATACCTCTTTCTGAAGCAGTTGCATCAGAAGAATAGGAGGATGGGAAATGAGTAATCAGGCCTTTTTTTCCGGTTTAGTATACGACGAAAATGATAATTTGCTTGAAACAGTATCTATAGGGAATGAATCCTTTTATATCGTGGATGACTATGGTTTTAAACGACATATTGAATCAAGAGACGTTGATGAAAAGATATTCCGTCTGTTCACAGACCAAATCGATGGAAATGAAGAATATCTTGCAAATGCAGCGGCAAATATGACAGGGAAAACGGATTTGTTTTCAATGGCTATGTTTAAAAATCAATTATTGAATATTGACAAGGAAATTGATTCAATGCTGAATCAGGCACCGCCCCCCGGATTAGCGGAGTTTTTAGGGATGTCGGGATTTAAAGTCAATATAGATTTGCACGGGAATATTACGCATGTAAATATGCCTGCGGTACCTGATGAACCGGGAAATTAAAAAGAACAGGGCTTGTAAATACAAGCCCCGTTTTTTTACCCTCTCATTTCAATCCATTGAACAGATCAATAATTTCTTTCCAATCATCTTCAAAGAAAAAGAGCGTCGCACCGGGCATTTCTATGGAATAGATAACATCTCCATCGATTTCTTCACAAGCGGCCAGGTAACTCTCTGTCTCCGCGATCGTGCCTGTCATACCAAGAGGAATCTTGACAACCTCTTCAGCGAACTCCAAAAACTCATCCCATTCTTCTGTAAAGAAATTTACAGTAACCTTACCCAAATAAAGGTTATAAATGGTTTCACCATCCGGTTCGTACGACTTTACCGCGTCAAACTGTTCCGTGCTGGTAATGATTTCGGTCTTTGATTCCATCTGAGCCATAATATTCACCTCCTTTTGATTCAAAACACCGGGTTTGAAATGATATCATATGATATTTTAGTTTATCATATATTTTGATTTTTTATATTGGTATTGACTGAAATATTTCTCTAATCTTACAGAAACTTCACAAATAAATCCGTACAAGAATGATCATGCCCTTACAGTTCCAATGCTGACATTCCTGCTATAAGAGCTCACTGTGCATTCCGGAGTGCATGCTTCGCAAGGCGCGGGATCGAAAATTCGTGTGTTTGCGAAAGCCGCAGCCCGCGCCTGATTTCCGGGGGCCCGCGGCCCCCATACCCCTGCTGTGTTATCGGGCTCTTTTTTGACTCACCCGCTAAATACGGTGGTTACCTTTTTATTCCTGACACAGATACAAAACAAACCGGCTGTTCTGTTACCGGTTTGTCCTGATAATTTCTTCAAAAAAGCATTATTAATAATTACATTTTCTAACGCACATAATTAGCGCAGGTATCTGCATCCCACAAGAAGGGGAATACATCACACCACAGGCGATTATGATCAATAATGAAAATGAAAATTCCAATAATCAGCAATACACCAAGGATTATCGCAAGGGTAATAATCAGTTTCTTATTCTTACCTTTTTCCTGGTCGTCAGTCTGCTGATTCTGCATACCTGGATACTGCTGAGCATATGGATTATTGCCATAAGGATTCTGCTGATTCATCATCGGCTGCTGCTGAGCATACGGATTATTACCGTAAGGCATCTGCTGGTTCATCATTGCCTGCTGGGCATATGGATCATTACCATAAGGCATCTGCTGGTTCATCATTGTCTGCTGGGCATATGGATCATTGCCATAAGGCATCTGCTGGCCCATCATCGGCTGCTGTTGGGCATACGGATCATTGCCATAAGGCATCTGCTGACCCATTATCTGCTGCTGGGCATACGGATCATTGCCATAAGGCATCTGCTGACCCATCATCTGCTGCTGGGCATACGGATCATTGCCGTAAGGCATCTGCTGACCCATCATCGGCTGCTGCTGGCTGTACGGATCATTGCCATAAGGCATCTGCTGACCCATCATCGGCTGCTGATAAGAGGAATTACCGAATGAATTCTGCGGCATTTGCTGAGAATACGGATTCGCACCAAAAGGCATTTGTGATGACTGATCCATCATAGGCTGTTGTTGTGAATAAGGATTTTCATTCATGGCATTATATGAAGATTGAGGTTGGTTTGCAGAATCAACATAACCGGAACCAGACTGTGAACCACCGACAATATTCTGGAACCCGGATACGGGATTCTGATAGTCAGCGGATCCGGAAGATCCGGCTGATTGATTATCAAATGGCGCAGCGGAATTCTGCACAGGTGCTGGGTTATTGGAAAACCCGCCCATATCCATTTGTCCGTATGGATTTTGCTGGTTATACCCATACGAAGCCTGCTGGCCCTGATTCATCCCTGCCGCCCCGTAATTTGAATTATACGTCTGATTGAATCCAAAATTATCGGCAGCAGGTTGTTGATCCTGACCATTGTTTGAGGCAAAACCACTTGTTGCGCCATCAGTAGAATTATTAACATTATCGTTGTTCATAGGATTTCCTTGCTTTTTTTCGAAATTATAAGAATCCGGCGCATTTCCTGCCGGAATATCCGTACTGTTCCATTGGCTGCCGGGATCAAATCCTGCTACCTTTTGAAAAACCAGCATAACATCCCCGCCAAGTCCGATCACATCATTTTCAGAAAGCTGCACCGGGGCTGATATCTGTGAGTTATTTACGATTGTTCCATTCGTTGAATTGTTATCGACCAAAACAACAGATCCATTCTGCTGTACATATAAAAAAACATGAATTCTTGAGATTGAATTTTCGGTCAAAACAATATCACAAGAAGAATCTCTCCCGATTTTTGTTTCTTCTTTAGTGATCGGGAATATTTTTCCTGCCTGCGAACCCGAATAAAAACAAAGCTGATATTGAGTGTTCATTCTTTATCCCTTATAGATATGTTTATAGACCTGAAATACATTATAACATGTGAAAAAAATAAATCAAGTATTTTTAAATGATAAAAGGCATTTTTCAGGATTATTTGATTAAAATTATATAATTAGACAGGAGATCAGCAATGGCTTCAGAACAATCCCTTTCTGATTTTGGTGAAATAACCTATAAAACAACAGCAATGAAAAAGGATCCCGTATATGTCCCTGTTCCTGAATGGCTGAATGACAAAACGATATCCCTGCTATCAAACCAGCATATATGCCTTCTCTATCATCACCAGAGAAAAGCTATTGAATCCATCTATAATCTTGAAAATGTGGTTATTTCCACGGGGACTTCCAGCGGGAAGAGCCTCTGTTATCAGATTCCGCTTATCGAAATGCTTCTGTCAGATGATGTCTCCACAGCGATCCTTGTATATCCGACAAAGGCGCTGACTCAGGACCAGTATAAAACCTTATCGCTTATTTTCCCGGAAAAGGCAGACAAAATTGCAATTTATGATGGAGACACAAACAAAAACCAGCGCAGTCTGATCCGCTCAAAAGCACGGATCATTCTTACAAACCCGGATATGCTGCATATGGGGATACTGCCGTATCACACCGGATGGAGTGATTTTTTTTCACACCTGAAATATCTGATTTTGGATGAGATCCATATATATAAAGGCGTATTTGGCTCTCATATAGCGAACGTGATCAGAAGGCTGAAACGAATTGCAAAACACTACGGCACCGTACCTCAGTTCATTTTTTGCAGTGCCACATTATCCAACAGCAATGCACTGGCTGAAAAACTTACTGACGAACATTTTACCGTTGTGGAAGAAGATTTTTCCGGTCATGGCAAGCAGGAGATCGTTTTTCTGAATCCGCCCGTCATAAATGAAGAACTTCAGCTTCGTGCAGGCGTCATTTCCACGGCAGCCAAAACTGCCGGATATCTGCTTGAAAAAAACCGCCAGCTATTATTATTCTGTCAATCAAGACAATCTGTAGAATTTACTGTACGAAGACTGCGTGATTATAAAATTGATGCTTCCGGATACCGTTCCGGATATCTGGCACGTGAACGCAGAGAAATCGAGTATGGCCTCAAATCAGGCGAAAAACGATGTATCGCATCCACGAATGCGCTTGAATTAGGCATGGATATTGGTGGAATAGACGCAGTGATATCGATTGGCTATCCCGGATCAATTTCTTCATTAATGCAGCGTCAGGGAAGAGCAGGCCGCAGAAAAGGCAGTTCCAGTTTTATACTTATCGCATCACAAACGCCAACCGATCAATATATTATCAATCATCCGGAATATATTTTCCGGAAAAAGTATGAACCGGTGCTGATCGATCCTGATAATTTACTTATCCTTCTCCAGCATCTGCAGTGTTCCTTATTTGAAATACCTTTTTCCAATCAGGAAACATACGGCAATCTCAGCCTTGAAGAGACACAGGATCTTTTGAACTATTTTGCAGCGCAGGGAATAGCACGTTTCAGCGGCAGTCATTATTATTGGATGGACAGCGGACTTCCCCAGTCAACCGTTTCCCTGCGGAATGCAGGGCTGCACAGGATCGGTATTATCAGTGATGAATCAGGCAAACCGGAATTAATTGGTGAAATCGATCAGTCATCCGCATACTGGATGATCCATCCCGGAGCTATATATTACCATAACGGAATTTCCTACCTGATCAAAGATCTTGATTTGCAAAGCAATACTGCGGCAGCGAAACGATTTTCAGCAAGTTACTCAACTGAGGCGCAAAAAGAATCTCACATTACTGTCAATGAGATCCTTACATCTGAAAATACCGCGAAAGCAGAAATGATCACAGCAAACGTTACGGTCAGATCTCAGGTAGTCAGTTATAAAAAAATTGACAATGAAACCCGCCAGACACTTGAAATAATTCCTCTGGACATGCCTGAAGAATCACTTGAGACAAACGCCTTTGTGATCGTTCTCAATGAAGTGTTCCGTGATGAGCTTCGTGATGCTTTGTTTTGGAATTCCGACAAAAATGATTACGGTAAAAACTGGTCTGTCATACGTAAATTCATAATAGAACGTGATCATAACGAATGCACACTCTGTCACACAAAAGGCAGCATATCTACACTTCATGTGCATCATATACAGCCATACAGGACTTTCACAGATAAAACAAAGGCTAACGATCCGTCAAACCTGATCACACTCTGTCCGGATTGCCATCGGCGTGTTGAACAGAATGTACAATTACGCAGCGGACTGGCAGGTTATGCAGCTGCGTTTCATCAGTTAGCAGCATTATTTACAGAATGCGACTCAGGAGATATCAGCATATCCGTTGAGCAGGACTGTGCAGAATTTAACGGAAGATCGGCCGTATATCTATACGAAAACATCCCGGGAGGGATAGGGTTATCACAGTCTATTGCGGATCGTTTCGATGAAATCAACGAAGCAGTTATCAGCCTCATCCGGAATTGCCCCTGTAATGATGGATGTCCCGGATGCATCGGAGCGGCAGGTGAAAATGGCATTGGCGGGAAAGCGGAAGCTCTTGCAATCGGGACCGGGATCGGAGCTGCGAAAAATGAGTGATATTTTATCCCGTCTTAGAGATCTTGGTGTGACGAAAGGGTTTCCTGAAACAATAAAAATTACAGCAAAAAAACCATCGGAGCAGATGGATGCATTGATGAAAACATTTCCCAACGGTATTATCGTCGAAAATGATCACGGCTATGCTTTTATCAACCGGATCAAACAGCCGCTCAGCAAACCTCATGGCGAAATAAACATGGAGAAAGAAATAATAAACGCTCCGCTTTTTAATTCGATGATGGAAATTTCTGTAAACAGAAAGGAAGAAACCCTTGCCTTTGACACAGAAACCTCAGGACTCTCAAACGGAAGCGGAAGCTTTATTTTTATGCTGGGACTTGGATATTTTGAAGCCGAAAACTACATAGTCGACCAGCTTATCCTTCCGGACCTGAGTGCGGAAAAAGCTTTTCTGCGTCAAACGGAACTGATATTCAGCAGGTTCCCGATACTTCTTTCCTACAATGGAAAAAGCTTTGATATCCCGATGCTCCAAAGCAGAATACATTTTCATCTCATGCCGGATTTTACGAAATCGATAACACATTGTGATTTGCTGAAATTAACCCGCCGATACTGGAAACCTGCCCTCGGAGCTGTCAATTTATCCAACATCGAACACTATGTTCTAAAGCTTCAGCGCGGTGATGAAGAAGTTCCGGGCTATCTTGCGCCGGAATTATACCGTGATTTTTTACGTGACGGAGACGCCTCGCATATCGCGGGTGTGGCTTATCATAATCAGATCGACGTCATCAGTCTCTCCGCATTTTTACTATATCTGAACGATCTCGTAATAAATGCAGAAAAAGATCCTGATCTTTGGAAAATAAACAATGTCTCGGAAACTGCACTGATGAAACATAACCTGAAATTTTTTTCAGGAAGAATTATCGCCGATCTGAACAATTTATCCCTGAAAGAAAAAAAGGCGTTAGCCTCAAAATTACAAAGAAACGGGGAATCCGAAAAAGCACTGGAAATATTCAGTGAACTCGCTGCCGCAGGCGATCATGAAGCAGCAGAAAAACTGATGATATACTATCTGAAAATTAAAGACAACGAAAAATCTGAGTTTTACCGTTCTCTGGCCATAGATCTCATAGAAAAAGATGAAACGATCGGGATATGGTCTAAAGCAGATAAATTAACAAAAATAAGAAACCGAAAAACAAGATAAAAGCTTATATCTTATTTCAGATTTCTTATAAAAAACCCCCAACGTGCCGATATCTGCATTGTTTTTGAACCTGCAATACGCAGGATGGTGTTCCCCGCACTGACGCTGCCTTGGCTCGGGCCTATCGCATTGTCAATGAATCAAGAAGAACTCCGATTTCTAAGGTGTTGGCTCAAAACGTTATCTGCAGCCTCCCGAACACACCAGGGTTAACAATTATTTTAACAGAATTTTTGATTTTTGTGAAGACCATTAATAAAAAAAGACGAAAATTCATTGTCTGTACATAACAGTATTCAGTTGTATCTGCCGCATCGTTTTTTGTATCCTTCAGCGTGCTTTTCCGGCGGTCCGGATATATCATTGCGATCCTTTCAGATTTCAGAGAATTATTGAGATATATAAACTGCGATTTCCCGATTATGATACAATACACTAAAAAACGGAAAACGAACCTATGAAAAACATTTTGAAAAATATCGATTTCAAAAAAATTCTCCTCTTTATCTGGGTCTTCATCATTATCGTTACCTGTATCTGGCCTATGAATCTAAGCCCTGTCTGGAACGGGAAAATAGCACAGCACAGGAATCAATATGAAGTAATGGCTGAATCCTTATTAAACGGGCATCTCTATATGGACATAGAGGTCAGCCCTGAATTAATGGCACTTGAAAACCCCTATGATCCGGAGAGCCGCAGAGAACATGATGTAGATTACAAATTTGATCATGCCTATTATAAAGGGCATTACTATATGTATTTTGGAGTTGTTCCCGCCATATTGGTTTTTATTCCGTTCCGCCTGATTTTTGGAAGAAACCTGGCCTCATATCACGCCACCCAGCTCTTTACAGCCTGCATAATTATTGGAATATTTTGCATAACAGGGTTTCTCCGAAAAAAATTTTTCCAAAAGATGGGTGGATTTACAACTGCGGCACTATCTACAGCATTCGCACTTACCTCTGTATGGTATTTTTCCGATACACCGGCTTTATACTGCACAGCAATATCTTCTGCAGTTTGTATGATGGTCTGGAGTATATATTTTTATTTCCGGGCTGTCTATGATGATTTGATTTTTAATAAACGGATTCTGTTTGCAGTCATTGGAGCTTTATTCGGTGCCCTCGCTTTTGGGTGCAGACCACCGGTCGCGATTGCTAACATAATTGCTTTCCCGCTCTTTGCTGCTTTTCTGAAAACGAACAGTGTCGGGAAAAAAGAATGGCGGAAAATAATATTAATCGCGCTGCCCTACATCATTATCGGAACACTTTTGATGCTGTATAACTATGCCCGGTTTGAGGATCCGTTTGAATTTGGGCAGAAATACCAGTTATCCAATTGGGATCAACAGGAATACAGCCTGATCAACGGACTTGGTCCGATGAAACAATTCAACGGATTCGTAAAAATGTTTCTTGCCACAAACGAACTTACAAAGGTTTTCCCCTATGTACAGCACAGCGGGATATTCTTTGAATTTCCGATTTTTCTCATAACAATCGGCGCCCTGCTGTTTTCAAATTCGATCAGAGCAAGGCTGAAAAAGAATAATTTGCTTTTTGTACTGTACACAGCGTGCATCATACTCTTTCTCATCACCCTCGTTGAAATAGCGATGTCCCCAAAAATCGAGGAAAGATACCATTTTGATATAAATTACCTGCTGGCTGTATCCACCTTCCTGACTGCAGGGTTTTTCTACAATGAAACCGGGGAAACATCAGCACGCAGATATAATATTGTTTTTACGATTCTATCTGTCATAACGATCCTGACAGCTGTTCTCCTTTATTTTGTCCCATACGATTTCAACTTCACTGCATACTACCCGGAGACACTGGATCATATTCGTGAGGTCATGTGGCAATTCAAATAACGCGGGATTAATCAGTATTAAATCGGAAATCAGGTATTTCAAACGGGATGTTTACAACAAACCACTCCCGGCAGAAGTATTCATATGGAATTTTGCTTTTGATCCTGATTCCGGAATGCTCTTGTCAATATCTCATTTCTGCCTTTTGAATAAAAAGACCTGTTCAAAAAAAGGCTGCCGCACACTTTTATTTGCAGCAGCCTTGTTCTGATCTATACAAAATTACTAATCGAAAAAATTACAAATCCGGCAGGATCTCTTTCAGGATCGTAATAATTTTCGGTCCGATTACATTGGCAGCCTCAAGGACCTCTTCATGCGTTGTCATAGCCTCACCATTGTCACTGTTTTTATTGGTAATTCCGGAAAAGCCCAGGACCCGCATTCCGCAGTGACGCGCTGCGATAACCTCCGGAACCGTTGACATTCCGACCGCGTCTCCACCCATTGCACGCAGCATCCGCACTTCAGCAGGAGTTTCGAAAGAAGGACCGCTGAGCCAGACATATACACCGCTCTGAACGGGCACACCTTTCCGAACAGCGGCAGCTTTCGCAAGCTGAATATACTCACGGTCATAAGCCTGTGACATATCCGGGAATCGCGTACCGAATTCTTCCATGTTTGGACCGCAAAGCGGATTATTCCCCGCCATACCGGCAAAACCGATGTGGTCTGTGATCAGCATAATGTCGCCCGGATGGAAGAAAACATTCAAACCGCCTGCGGCATTGGTCAATACAAGCGTATTCACGCCCAGGAGCTTCATTACACGAACGGCAAATGTCACTTCCGACAGGGAATATCCTTCATAAAAATGCGCACGCCCCTGTTGGACAACAACGTTTCTGCCGCCAAGTTTACCGATAACCAAACGGCCTTTATGCCCAAAAACTGTTGATGCAGGCCAACCGGGAATATCTTTATAATCAATAATTACAGGATCTGTCCCCGGCTCAATACCCTCGACCTCATCGGCCAGCTGTCCCAGTCCGGACCCAAGAACCAATCCAATTTCCGGCACGATGCTGATCCGGCTTTTGATGACATCGGCAGCATCCTTATACTCAGCAAAAGAATATGTACGCATCTTTTTCTCCTCTAATTTACGTTATATTTCTATTATAATTGATTTTAGCTGTCAGGCAATAGCTGAAATAAGGCACCGATATCAATGCAAGGAGAAGAAAATGGAAATTACCCTGGAAAATTACGAAAAGCTGAAGCAGGAGATCAATTATCATAATTACCAATATCACGTCAACGACGCGCCTCTTATCAGCGATGCGGAATTTGACCATCTTCTCATTGAACTGCGGGAAATGGAAGCGGTCCATCCCGAATGGGTAAGCCCGGATTCACCGACAATGAGGGCAGGTTCCGTAACTTCCGAAAAATTCGCGAAAGTTCCTCACCCGGCTCCGGTGCTCAGCCTTGCCAATGCATTCAATAAAAACGATGTAAGAGCCTGGTTTGACCGTCAGATCAAAACAGACCCGCAGCTGGAAACCTGTGCTTTCATGCTGGAGCCCAAAATCGACGGTCTCACGATCGTCCTCCGCTATGAAAACGGCATCCTCGTTCAGGGCGTAACCCGCGGGGACGGTATTATCGGTGAGGATGTTACAGCCAATGTCCGCACCATTAAATCTATTCCGCTTCGCATCCCCGTTAATAAAACAGAAATCAGTGTTCCCCGTGTGCTTGTAGTCCGGGGTGAAGTTTTCATGTTCAATTCGGATTTTGAGAAATTAAACGAAGAACTTATCGCAAAAGGCGAAAAAACATGGCTTAATCCGCGCAACACAGCGGCAGGAAGCCTTCGTCAGCAGAATTCCGACATAACAGCAAAGCGCCCGCTTTCCATTTATATTTATCAGATCCTTTATCATGAAGGTGGAACCGTTCCTCCGACACAGCATGACAGGCTTGAATATCTTCGCGAATTAGGTTTCCCGGTCAGTAATGAAAGCCGGTATTACAATAATTTCGGAGCCATGCTGGAAGGACTTGACCGCTGGACAGAGGTTCGGGAAACAATTGATTTTGATATTGACGGCGTCGTTATCAAGATCGATGATCTGCCGCGGGCAGAAGCACTGGGCTTTGTCGGAAAAGATCCACGCGGTCAGATCGCATTGAAATTTCCGGCTCGGGAAGTAACGACTATTCTCGAAAATATAGGCGTCAATGTCGGCCGCACCGGTGTGCTGACGCCCTTCGCAATGTTTGAACCGGTCGTTTGCGGCGGGGTCACTGTCAGTAAGGCAACATTGCATAATTTCGATTTCATCCGCGACAGAGATATCCGCATCGGGGACCGTGTTCTCATAAAACGGGCGGGAGATGTTATTCCGTATGTGATCGGGCCGATCACCGAAGCACGTAAAGGAGATGAAAAAGCCTTCACTGCTCCTGAGACCTGTCCTGTCTGCGGCCACAAAACTGAACGTCTGGAAGGTGAAGTGGCAGTATACTGTGTAAATGCTTCATGCCCCGCGCAATTGATCCGGAATGTGGAACATTACGCCTCACGCGGAGCAATGGATATCACCGGACTTGGCATCAAGGTCGTCGAACAGATCGTAAACGCAGATCTTGTCCGCGATGTTTCGGACCTGTATACCCTTAGCAGAGAGGCACTTCTTTCGCTGGAAGGATTTGCGGATAAAAAGGCCGATAATTTATTGGATGCGATCAAAACATCAAAAAAGCAGCCATTAAACAGGCTTCTCAATGCACTCGGCATTCGCGGCGTAGGCGAAGCCATGGCAGAATTACTGGCTAATCGTTTTGGCTCTGTGGACAGCATAGCGAACGCGGAAAAAGAGACACTGGAATCAATCGAAGGGATCGGGCCAAATATTGCGCAGGCAATTGTCGACTGGTTTGATCAGGATTCAAATAAAACCATCGTGGAACGGCTTAAACATTTCGGTCTGGATCCGCGAATCGAAATCCAGTCCCGGGATTCACAAAAAGACCTGCCGCTATACGGCTTGAATATCGTGGCAACCGGCACTCTCCAGGCTTATTCCCGGGAAGGGATCAAAGCTTTGATCAAAGAAAACGGGGGAAAAAGTGCGGACAGTGTATCAAAGAAAACCGATTATGTTGTCGTAGGCGATAATCCCGGATCAAAAGCCGAAAAAGCCGCAAAACTCGGAATTCCCATTCTCAGCGAAGCACAGCTGATCGAATTGATCAACAAAAATCAATAATGCTTCAATCTGTCTGAATCGCCTTTATTCCGATCCATATAGTAAAATGCAGCAGAAGCCGCAGCCGCGAACATCGCCCCGCTGACCCACATCATGCGGGGCGAGATCATATCATTCACAAATCCAAGAAAGGCAGGGCCAACGCCCTGACCGAATGGTCTTGCAAGGCTCAGTACGCTCATATATCGTCCCCGTGCATCCGCGGGAGCCAGATTAGCCGCAATATCGGACATCGTAGGTGACATGATCAGCTCGCCTGTTGTCATTACTGCCATACACAGGCAATACCACCAGACCTGATCCACCAGCGCAATAGAGCTGACGCTCAGCGCATATAAAAATCCGGAGATACTCATCAAAGCTAAAGGTTTTTTCCCTCTGATCATACGTATCACAGGCAGCTGCAGCGTCACACACATCAGGGCATTCACAGTAAAGACATATGAGATCTGATTTTCCGGGATACCGAAATTTTGGCCGGAGTAAAGTGAAAGCAGGTTAAAAACTCCCGCTGAGGTGATGTAGATCATTCCATTCAGAAAAACTGAAGTGATATACAGCTTATCCTTCATGACCACGGAAATTCCGGAAAAGGTTTTGGATCCATCAGCCGGGATCATCCGGTTTTCTTCCTTAAGCGTTTCTTTTGTAAAGAAAAACATTATCACAAATGAAACAGCATACCCGATAGCAGCAACAATGAATATCCGGTCATATGATTTCGCAGCCATGATCCCGCCCAGGATCGGGCCGACAGCGTATCCGGAGTTATACACTACACGCAATACAGAATAAGCTTCAAGACGGTTTTCCTGCGGTATAAGATCTGCGATCATAGCATTGATCCCGACCGGATAAAAAATATCCAGAATTCCCCAGAAAATCATCAGCAAAGAAAAATGCCACAATTGATCGGACTGCTTCAAACCCACATAATAAATAAATCCTCCGCAGAGAGAAGCCAGGATCAAAAACCGTCTACCAAAACGGTCAGCAAAAGTACCAGCAAAGAAAAAGGAAGCGATTATTCCGCTGACAGCCCTGAGTGAGATCAAAAGCGTGGAATAACGCAATGGGATATCCAGCTTCTCCTGTATATAAATGCTCAAAAAAGGCCATACCAGAGAGGCACCGGTCGTAAAAATCAGGGATCCTGCCATCAGGAGCCAAAATTGACGCGGATATTTTGACAAATTATTTTTCCTTTTTACAGCGTTATCTGATATCCGTTAGCTTTGACCCGGTTATAAAGATCCACAAAATCACGTATCAAATCAAGCCGCGCAAAATCTTTGTTATAGACAATGTTCGTTTCTCTCGCCATGCTGAGATTTTCGATTGGCAAGGCAGTAATTTTTCCCTTACGCAATTCATCCATACACGCACTTTGCGGAAGCACCGAAACACCAAGATCCTTACGGATCAAATCCTTGATCGTTGCAATGTTATCAACTTCGATAGAAACATCAAAATTATCAATGGAATCATTTACACTGATCAGTGTTGCTTCAAACAGCTTTCTTGTTTCTGATTCCGGCAATCGCAGAATAATATGCTCTTTTTTCAGGTCCGCAAGTGAAACCATCGATTGTTTTGAAAGCGGGTTGTTGTTGGAAAGAATGCACACAAGATAATCCATGTCAAGCATGAAATAATTCAGATTTTTAACCTGCCGTCTGCCTTCTATAACAGCGAAATCGATTTCATAATTTTCCAGCATTTCATAAAGGTTCTTTCTCGTATCAGTTATGATCGTTATATTGATATTCCCCTGTGAAATGCCATACTTGGCCAATACCTCGGCAATTTCGTTGCTTTCTGAAGTGTGCGTAATTCCTACACGAATTTTTACAATTTGTTTATCCAGTTCGGATATTTTATCAAACATCCTTGCATATAAACTTTTGATCCGTTTGGCATATTTGACTACGACCTCTCCTTCCGGAGTTATAATGATCTCACCTTTTTTCCTGTAAAATATTTTCTCACCGATTTCCTTCTCGAGCATGGAAATGTGGTTACTCACCGCCGGCTGGGTTAAAGATAATATCTGTGCTGCTTTCGTAAAACTTTTTTCCTCAGCAACAACCAATAAAGTTTCAAGTTTAGCGTCTAACATTTCAGTACCTCAAAAGAAAAGTGTGTAATAGATAACGATTTTTTATAAGTACATTATATTATATAGAATTTTATTAAAAACTTATAAATTTTATTATAAAAAGCAGTTATATATTTTTTATCTGACTGATATCATTTCTTATTTAAAAAATTACCGCCGGATGGCGGCAATTACACTATTAAATTATTTTACATTCCAAGTTCGCAGCTGATTTCTCTTACACCATCAATCGATTCAAGGAAATCCGTTAATTCATGCATAGCAATATTCTGGCTCAATCGAAGCGTCATATCGTATGTGGCGGTACCATCTTCCTTCGCTGAGATCTTGCTTGAAAGAATTCTCATATTGTTCTTTTCTATGAATTCATTCATTGCAGTACGAAAAGTATCAGATTTCACAACAGTACAATGCACCCGACCGACAATAAACGCATCATAACTGAGTGAATACTTGTGCATGATGACCTGCATTAAGGCGATGATCACCGCACAAAAAAAGCCGAGCACATAAAGTCCTGCGCCAATTGCCAGCCCGATCCCGGATGTTGCCCAGATACCGGCTGCCGTCGTAAGCCCCCGGATCGATGTCCCGTTGCGGAATATGATGCCTGCGCCCAGAAATGATATACCGGAGACTACCTGTGCCGCTATACGGGCAGGATCAGCACCCTTGGTGCCCAGAAATTCATTTCCGGCACTATCTATCATATCGGCAAACCCGTATTTCGAAACGATCATCATTAACGCTGCAGCACAGCATACGATCATATGGGTGCGGATACCGGCTTCTTTAAACCGCATGCTCCGTTCAAATCCGATGGCGGCGCCGCACAGACAGGCTGCCAGAATTCTTAAGAAGAATTCACCATACTGAATCATTGAGAATTGTTCCGTCATGTATTGCCCAAGGGTCATAAAATTTTCCACCTTCCTACCGGTCGAAAGATATTATTTTTTTCATTTTTATTATAATAAAATATTTAAAAAAAGCGCAATAAATCTTGTCTATTTTTATATATAATATTATTCTTTTACCATATTACAAAAACTAATACAAAGCGGAAAAATTCGGTTTATTTATTCTCAAAAGTCATATTTTTCGAAAAAAATCATTGCATTTCCTAAGATACTTATTAGAATTCATTGAAATAACAAATCAAAAGATAAGATGGGCAAAATTTATTATTTCTGCAATGTATCGGGCAGACGCCCATTTCTATTAGGAAAGAAGGATCAAAGATTTTGAAGAAAACAGGAGCTGAAATAGTAATGGAATGTCTGCTGGAACAGGAAGTCAGCGTTGTCTTTGGCTATCCCGGCGGCACAATTCTCAATGTTTATGACGCGCTATATAAATATCACGGCAAGATAAAACACTATCTTACCGCTCACGAACAGGGAGCAGCTCACGCAGCGGATGGATATGCAAGAAGTACAGGGAAGGTTGGTGTAGCCTTTGCGACATCAGGTCCCGGATCGACCAACCTGACTACCGGTATCGCTACCGCTTATATTGACTCATCACCTATCGTTTTCATTACCTGCAACGTGTCAGAAAATCTGATTGGCAAGGATTCTTTCCAGGAAGTGGACATCACCGGTGTTACCATGCCGATCACCAAATCGAATTTTCTGGTAAGTGATGTCAATAAGCTTGCGGACACGATTCGTGCGGCTTTCGCTATTGCCCGCAGCGGCCGGCCAGGACCTGTTCTGATCGATATTCTGAAGAATGTTACAGCAGAAACGGCCGATTATGAATTTCTCCCGCTTGGACGCCACAAAGAGAGCGGAAAGCTGAAAGAGCTTATCGATCGCTCAACTATTGATTTTCAGGAACCTTCCATCGACAAAGGTGATATTGACAAGCTTGTCACCATGATCAATGAATCCAAAAAACCGCTGCTCATTTGCGGCGGAGGAGTAGCGCGCAGCCGCTGCGATCGGGAATTCACAGAATTTGCCAATATCATTGACTCTCCGACTGCCGTGACCGTTATGGGCGGCGGCGGTATATGCGGGCGGAATCCCCTTGTGACCGGCATGATCGGAATGCATGGTTCACAGGCATCCAATATCGCCTGTGACAACTGTGATCTGTTGATCGCCGTCGGGTGCCGATTCTCGGACCGTGTTGCGTTGGATCCGAAGAATTTCGCTTCACAGGCGAAAATTGTCCATATCGATATTGACAGATCTGAAATCAACAAAAACGTTCAAACCGATCACCATATCGTTGGTTACGCAAAAGATGTATTAAACATGCTGAACTCCCGCCTGGAACAGCAGGACCACAGCGAATGGAAGAAATTTGTTTTCTCCTATCCCACCGAAACAGAATACGCAGACGGCGGAACATCACTGAACCCTAAACAGGTCCTTTCCGCTATCGCCAGAATCTGTCCGCAGGATACGATCGTTTCAACAGATGTCGGTCAGCATCAGATGTGGGCAATTCAGCATTTTCATTTCGACTATTCCGGGCAGCTGTTAACATCCGGCGGTTTTGGCACAATGGGATTTGGCCTGGGCGCAGCCATCGGGGCAAAAGTCGGCAATCCGCATAAGACAGTCATCCATATCACCGGTGACGGTTCATTCAGGATGAATTGCAATGAGCTTTGCACAGAGCAGTACTATAACATTCCTGTTATCACTTTTATCTTCAACAACGGAACGCTCGGCATGGTTCGCCAATGGCAAAACCTGATTTATAACGGTCACTATTCAGAAACGACACTGGATCGGGGACCCGATTTTGTCAGGCTTGCAGAAGCCTACGGCCTGAAAGGACGCCGTGTTAACAATCAGGATGATCTCTGTAATGCCATCGAGGATGCTCTGAAGAGTAACTGCGGTTATGTGATTGACTGTCAAATCGATATTGACGAAATGGTTCGTCCGATGGTCAAAGCCGGTGATCAGATAACTCAATTCCTTTTGAGCTGAGGAGGACAGCATGGAAAAGACGAAAAATATGAAGACTCAGACTCTTGCCGTCCTTGTTGATAACGAATCCGGCGTTCTCTCTCAGGTTTCCCGCCTGTTCTCCCGTAAGGGATATAACATTGAATCACTCGTCGTCGGCACTACAGAAGACCAGCGTGTCTCCCGTATTACTATTGATGTAATTGCCGACGAACAGCAGATCACTCTTTTGGGAAATCAGCTGCTCAAGTTGCTCCCGGTTCACTCTGTAAAGCGTTTAACACCGGAAACATCTATCCAGCGCGAATTGATGCTGATCAAAGTTCATACCGATGACGGGAACCAGCGCAACGACATTATTCAGCTGGCTAATGTTTTTCGTGCTCAGATCATTGATGTATCAATTGAGACGCTCACACTTGCTGTTATCGGTGATACCGATAAAATCACAGCAATCGAAAACATTTTGAAAGAATTCAATATTCTTGAAATTGCGCGTACCGGCGGAATTGCGCTGGAACGCGGTAAAGCTACGATCCATGATGAAACCAAGGAAAAAGGAGAATTCAATTATGGCAAAAATGTATTATGAAAAAGATTGTAACCTTGACGTTCTGAACGGCAAGACAATTGCTATTATCGGCTACGGCTCACAGGGCCATGCTCATGCTTTGAACCTTCGTGATTCAGGCTGCAACGTAATCGTCGGCCTTCGCCCGGGCGGAAAATCATGGCCGATCGCGGAAAAGGACGGCTTCCAGGTTTTCAGCGTTCCCGAAGCTGCAAAAAAGGCTGACATCGTCATGATGCTGATCAACGATGAAGTCCAGGCTGAGGTCTATCGCAAAGATATCGCCCCGAACCTCGAGGCAGGGAATGCAATTGCTTTCGCTCATGGCTTCAACATCCGCTATAAACAGATCGTTCCTCCCGCTGACGTGGATGTCTTCATGGCTGCACCGAAAGGCCCCGGTCACACTGTCCGCAGCACATATGTTGCCGGAAAGGGTGTACCCTGCCTGATCGCTGTTGAACAGGATGCTACCGGTAAAGCTTATGATATCGCTCTGGCTTATATCGCCGGTATCGGCGGCGCACGTGCAGGTATCCTTGAAACGACAATGGATGAAGAAACTGAAACCGACCTCTTCGGTGAACAGACCGTCCTGTGCGGCGGTGTTGTTGACCTGATGCGCTGCGGTTTTGAAGTGCTTGTCGAAGCCGGTTATAAACCTGAAAACGCTTACTTTGAATGTATTCACGAGATGAAGCTCATCATCGACCTGGTCAACAAAGGTGGTATTGCTGCCATGAACTACTCCATTTCCGATACGGCTGAATTCGGTGAATATGTTTCCGGCCCGCGTGTTCTGCCTGCCGAACAGGTCAAAGCCAATATGCGTGCTGTACTGAAAGACATTCAGGACGGAACTTTCGCCGGTAAATGGATCGCGGAAAATAAAAACGGACGCACCTTCTTCAACTCAAAGCGTGCACAGCTTGCCAAACACCCGATGGAAATCGTCGGTAAGGAACTGCGTGAACAAATGCTTTGGAAGAACGATTCCGATCTGGATACAGCATCAAATTAAGTGACAGATAAGCAGTCAGCAGTTTGGAAATAATTTGACAGTTACATGCGGCTGAAAAAGGAAAGTTGTATATTCAGTCAATGATTCAGCCCGAAGCGGCACTGATCACAACTGATAAATTCCAGCTGCTGACCGTTCTCTTACGAAGGGATTCCTGATGAACTCAGATCAAATAAAAATTGGCGTTGACCGCGCACCAAACCGAAGTCTGCTTTACGCACTCGGTCTTACAGAAGAGGAATTAAACCGCCCGATCATCGGGATCGTCAGTTCCTATAACGAAATTGTACCAGGGCATATGCATCTGGATAAGATTGCCGATGCAGTCAAAGCAGGTGTACGCGCAGCCGGCGGTACCCCGATCCTTTTTCCTGCCATAGCAGTCTGTGACGGCATCGCCATGGGGCATATCGGGATGAAATATTCCCTGGTCACCCGTGACCTGATTGCCGATTCCACTGAAGCAATGGCGATCGCTCATCAATTTGACGGATTGGTCATGGTTCCAAACTGTGATAAAAATGTACCGGGGCTCCTGATGGCAGCCGCCCGCATCAATATTCCGACGATCTTCTGCTCCGGCGGTCCCATGCTCGCGGGAAAGCTTCCTGACGGACGGCGCACCTGCCTCAGCCATATGTTTGAGGCTGTCGGTGCCTATCATGCGAACAAAATCGATGATGAAGGCGTGCAAACCTACGTTGAAGATGCCTGCCCGTCATGCGGATCCTGTTCCGGTATGTACACAGCAAATTCTATGAACTGCCTTACAGAAGCGATCGGCATGGCATTACCCGGGAACGGTACGATTCCCGCACCTTTGTCCGCACGCATCCGCCTCGCCAAAAAGACCGGCATGCAGATCATGAAACTGGTCGAGCAGAACATCCGTCCTTCTGACATCATGACATCCGCTGCGTTCCATAATGCGGAAACTGTTGACATGGCACTGGGATGCTCCACTAATACGATGCTCCACCTGCCGGCTATCGCCCATGAAGCGCATATTACAATTGACTTTGATATGGCAAATGAGATCAGCGGGAAAACCCCGAACCTCTGCCATCTGGCTCCGGCAGGAGATACCTTTATGGAAGACCTCGACGCGGCCGGCGGTGTTTATGCGGTTATGAAAGAACTGACAAAGGGTGATTTGCTGGATACTTCCGTGATGACCGTCACAGGAAAGACCATGGCGGAAAATCTCGCAAACGTCACAAATCGTAATACAGAAATTATCCGCCCCTATGAAGATCCATTCATGGCTACCGGCGGTATCGCGGTTCTGAAAGGCAATCTTGCTCCTGATGGATGTGTTGTTAAACAATCCGCTGTTGACCCATCCATGATGAAGCATGAGGGACCTGCCCGCGTGTTTGATTCCGAGGAAGAAGCCATCCGTGTCATCTATGACGGCGGCATCAAACCCGGAGACGTGGTCGTGATCCGCTATGAAGGTCCAAAGGGCGGTCCCGGTATGCGCGAAATGCTGAACCCAACCTCCGCGATCGTTGGTATGGGGCTTGGCGAATCTGTGGCACTTATTACCGATGGACGTTTCTCCGGTGCAACACGGGGTGCTTCCATCGGACATGTCAGTCCTGAAGCAGCATCCGGCGGACCGATCGGACTGGTTCAGGAAGGCGATCTGATCGCGATCGATATTCCTGCGCATTCGATCGAACTGAAGGTTTCGGATGAAGAGCTGGCAGCCCGCCGTGAAACCTGGGTCTGTCCCGAACCGAAGGTGAAGACCGGTTATCTGGCCCGGTATGCCAAACAGGTATCCTCAGCAGATAAAGGCGCTATCTTGGAATAATCATTGTCTGAACAGCAGCGATTGATATACGCTGCTGTTCGTTTTTTCCGATTTTTCGTTTCTGTTTTAAGTGGCAGATGGAAAGGACGAGAATGGAACAGGTAAAAATTTTTGATACAACACTGCGTGATGGAGAGCAATCACCCGGCTGCAGCATGAATCTCAAAGAGAAAATAGAAATTGCGCGCTGTCTGGAAAAGCTCAAAGTTGACGTTATTGAAGCAGGGTTCGCTATCGTTTCCCCCGGGGACTTCGAATCCGTAAAAACCATCTCAGAGACTGTAAAAGACTGCACTGTGGCTTCGCTTGCACGTGCAACGGTTAAAGATATCGACGCAGCCTGGGAAGCGGTAAAAGGTGCCGTGGATCCGCGTATCCATGTGTTTATTGCCACATCTCCGCTTCATATGGAATACAAGCTCCGTATGAAACCTGAAGAAGTTCTTGAACAGGCCGGTAAAATGGTCGCCTACGCAAAGAAATTCTGTTCAAATATCGAATTTTCCGCAGAAGACGCCAGCCGCAGTGACCTTGATTTTCTCTCCCGGGTTGTGGAGATCGCCATAGCCAACGGAGCCAATACGATCAATCTGCCGGATACCGTCGGTTACACTACACCGGATGAAATGCGCCATTTGATTTCCTATGTTCGGGAACACGCAGCCGGATCTGAAAAAGCGATCTTTTCCGTCCATTGTCACAATGATCTGGGCATGGCTACCGCAAACTCCCTTGCCGGTGTTTTAGGGGGAGCCCGCCAGATCGAATGTACCATCAACGGGTTGGGAGAACGTGCAGGCAACACGGCATTAGAAGAAGTTGTCATGGCCCTGCATACCCGCCCTGATACCTATGGCGGTGTCACCACAGGTATTGACACGACCCAGATTTACCGTGCCAGTAAAACCGTTTACAACATCATCGGTCAGACTGCCCCGCTGAATAAAGCCATTATCGGCAAAAATGCTTTTGCTCATGAAGCAGGTATTCACCAGCATGGTGTTTTGGCGAATAAAAAGACTTATGAGATAATGACACCGGAAGCTGTCGGTATCGTTGCCAACAGCCTTGTTTTAGGAAAGCATTCCGGACGGCATGCTTTTTCCCAGCACATCGAAGAACTTGGTTATACACTGACCAAAGAGGAAATCGACCGCTGCTTTGAAGAATTCAAGGATGTCTGCGACAAGAAAAAGAACATTACTGATGCGGACCTCGAAGCCATTATCACACATCACGCCGCACATCTGATCCAGGAGGCCGATGAAAACGGATACAGCCTTGACTGGTTCCAGACATCAACAAGCAATTTCACCACGGCGACCTGCACGATCAGTCTGATAAAGAATGAAGAAAAATTCCAGGCTGTTGCACTGGGAGACGGTCCGATCGACGCGGCTTTCAACGCTATCGACACGATCATTCAGCCGTCAGAACATACCTTTGATATCTTCTCAATCAATTCCATTTCCGAAGGCAAAGATACACTCGGTGATGTTACAGTCAAGATCAGCTCACATAACAAGACGTTCACGGGGAGAGGCCTTTCAACCGACATTATCGAAGCCTCAGTGAATGCCTATCTGACTGCTATGAACAAGTTGGCTGCTTTTGAAGCCAAGAATCAGGAGGCAGAATAATGGGAATGACGATGACGCAAAAGATTCTTGCCGCCCATGCCGGATTGGCGGAAGTGCATGCAGGTGATCTGATTGAAGCGAACCTGGATATTGTTTTGGGAAATGACGTGACAACTCCCGTAGCCATCGGTGTTTTTGAAAAGGCCGGATTCACAAAAGTTTTTGATCCGGAAAAAATCGTCATTGCTTTGGATCATTACACACCCTGTAAAGATATCAAATCCGCCGACTTATGCAAAACAGCACGGGAATTCGCAAAAAAAAATCACATTACACATATCTATGATGTCGGTACTGTCGGGATTGAACACGCACTGCTGCCGGAACAGGGTATTGTCGGGCCCGGTGATTGCGTGATCGGTGCGGATTCACACACCTGCACTTACGGCGCGCTGGGTGCCTTTTCAACCGGTGTCGGTTCAACAGATATGGCAGCGGGTATGGCGTCCGGACAGAACTGGTTCAAGGTTCCTTCTGCCATCAAGGTTGAGCTTACAGGTAAATCGGGACCTTGTGTTTCCGGAAAAGACGTTATTCTGCACCTGATCGGTGAAATCGGTGTTGACGGAGCTCTGTATCAGTCACTTGAATTTACAGGCGACGGCGTTGCAAACCTCAGCATTGATGACCGGTTCACCATTGCCAATATGGCTATTGAAGCCGGTGGTAAAAACGGTATTTTCCCTGTTGATGATATTGTCCGTGATTACATCAAAGACCGCTTCCAGCGCGAACCGGTCATTTATGAAGCCGATCCGGATGCTGAATATACACGCACTGTCCACATTGACCTTTCAGCGCTTGAACCCACAGTTTCACTGCCGCATCTGCCTTCAAACACAAAAACGGTGACAGAAGTCGAGGGCATGCCGATTCAGCAGGTTGTTATCGGTTCCTGCACGAATGGCAGGATCTCCGATCTTCGCATCGCTGATTCCATTCTGAAAGGCCGCAAAGTTGCAGATGGTGTCCGCTGCATCATAATCCCCGCCACACAGGAGATCTACCTGCAGGCGCTCAAAGAGGGTCTGATCGAAGATTTCATTCATGCCGGCTGTGCGGTTTCCACACCGACCTGCGGGCCATGCCTTGGCGGACACATGGGTGTAATGTCTGCCGGCGAACGCGCAGTCACCACGACCAACCGTAATTTTGTCGGACGGATGGGCGATACAAGGAGTGAAGTGATCCTTGCCAGTCCCGCCGTTGCTGCAGCATCTGCTTTGGCAGGCTGCGTAGCTGATCCGAGAAAAATCTGAGGAAGGAGAAATCACATGTTCAAAGGAAAAGTCTGGAAATATGGGAACAATGTCGATACGGATGTGATTATTCCTGCCCGTTATCTTAACTCCACCAAAGCCGAAGATCTGGCTGCTCATTGCATGGAGGATATAGACAGGTCGTTTGCATCATCAGTGCAGAAGGGCGATATTATCGTCGGCGGATGGAATTTTGGCTGCGGTTCATCCCGTGAGCATGCACCTATCGCCATTCAGGCTTCAGGTATTTCCTGTGTCATAGCGGCCAGCTTTGCCCGCATTTTCTACCGGAATTCCATCAATATCGGTTTCCCGATCCTGGAATGTCCTCAGGCTGCGGAAGCAATCCAATCCGGAGATATCATTTCCGTAGATACGACTACAGGGAAAATCCTTGATGAAACGACGGGAGAAACTTTTGAAGCAAAACCTTTTCCGCCTTTCATCGAAAATATTATTGCTAAAGGCGGTCTGCTGCCTTATCTGAAAGAAAAGCTGGGGTAACTATGGAATATAACATCGCTTTAGTTCCCGGTGACGGCATCGGACCGGAGATCGTTGGCAGTACAGTGAAAGTTTTGGAGGCCGTTTCCGAAAAATTCGGTCATGTCTTCAATTTCAACACATATCTTGCCGGCGGCTGTGCTATTGACAAATACGGAGAACCGCTTCCGAAAATAACCATCGACGGCTGCTTAGCTTCTGACAGCGTCCTTTTGGGTGCTGTAGGCGGACCGAAATGGGATCATCTCTCAGGTAATTCAAGGCCGGAAAAGGCTCTGCTTGGTTTGCGGAAAGAACTTGGCCTTTATACAAATCTGCGCCCTGCCTCACTCCAGCCTGCGCTGGCTGAATCCTGCGTTCTGCGCCCTGATATTGCCGCAAAAGGTTTCGACCTGATGATCGTTCGCGAACTGACTGGAGGCATATACTTTGGGAATCGCGGACGCAATGAAGCAGGGGACACAGCCTTTGACACGGAATCTTATTCCGTAATGGAAATCGAACGGGTCGCAAGACGCGCTTTTGAAATTGCCCGTAAACGCCGCAGACACCTGACCTCGATAGACAAAGCAAATGTCCTGGAATCCTCCCGTTTATGGCGGGAAACAGTCCATCGTCTTGGTGCCTCTGAGTTTCCAGATGTGGAACTGGACGATATGTACGTTGATAATGCCGCAATGCAGATCATTCGCGCGCCATCTTTCTTTGATGTCATCGTCACATCGAATATGTTTGGAGATATTCTTTCTGATGAAGCCTCTCAGGTTACCGGGTCCATCGGACTTCTGGCATCCGCTTCTCTGGGTGACAGTTCCCGCGGCATGTATGAACCAATTCATGGGTCAGCGCCGGACATAGCAGGTAAAGACCTTGCCAATCCGATCGCGACCATTCTTTCTGCCGCGATGATGCTGCGTTATTCCTTTGATTTGAATGAGGAAGCAGATTTTGTTGAGCAGTCAGTTGCAGCAGTATTGCAGGATGGCTGGCGTACAGCCGATATTAAATCACCATCCGAAGAAAGCTTCCTGACAGGAAGTCAGATGACTGAAAAAATCCTGTACAAAATGAAATTAGGATGAGGCTTTTGTGTTAGATTATCCGGCTGAATTTCTGTTTTACAATGACAGGGAGCGTTTAGAGCCTGCAGGATGGCACGAGACTCTTTCCGTATTGCATGATCCGAAGGATCATGCTGCGTCAAATGAATTGCTCCGGTATCTTGTCAGCTTTGCTGCGGAATTTTCCCTCTCTGGCAACATCTGGCAGTATTGGCTTACATATATGCTTATGACACATGAAAACGCTTTTTCGTTGACCTGTGAAAGGCAGAAAATTGATGCAGATTCAACAATAATGAAGCTCGCGGAGAAAGATATAAATATGATACACAGCTTTTTTTCGCTTGATCTGCAGCAGTTTGGCCGGCTTCAGCTGATGACCGCTTATAAACCCCATAGATCCGATATTTCCGCAAATCGTGTCGGGAATACGATAAAAACGCTATGCGCAGATCTTGTATCCTGTAAATCAGAGTCAGAATTTGCGGACCGGATAACACAATTTTATGCAGCGTATGGTGTTGGTATATACGGTCTCTACAAAGCATTCCGCATATCTGAAGATGACAAAAACCTGGATATGATCCCTGTTACTGACGATATCGATGTATCCTTCGATGATCTGATTGGGTTGGAAACACAAAAAAGGACGCTGAAAGAGAATACGGAAGCGTTTCTTAATGGTTTTGCCGCCAATAATGTATTATTATATGGCGACAGCGGAACAGGCAAATCAACCAGTGTCCATGCTCTGATGCATGATTACTTCAGTAAGGGTCTCCGTCTGGTTGAATTGTCGAAACAGGACCGCAGGCTTCTTCCTCATGTGATGGCTTCCATAAAAAAGCGCAATTACCATTTTATCATTTTTCTGGATGACCTATCTTTCGAAGAAAACGAAAGCGATTATAAAGAGCTGAAAGCTATGCTGGAAGGTGCATTGGAAAAGCGCTCGGATCGTATTCTTATATACGCTACTTCCAACCGGCGGCATCTGATTCGCGAAACATGGACAGATCGAAATGATATGGAATACCAAAATGATATTCACCATTCAGATACAATGGAAGAAAAGCTTTCTCTCGCCAGCAGATTTGGCGTTACGATCTACTACCCCAAGCCTGGCGCTAAAGAATACCTTTACATTGTCGATAAACTCGCCGAACGCAGCAATATTACGCTTGAGAGCAAAGATTTGAATGATCAGGCCAGAAAATGGGAACTGCGCCATGGCGGAATGTCCGGAAGGACAGCCAGTCAGTTAATTACCTGGCTTTCAGGTGAAGCCGGGAAAAAGAATCTTGAATAAATTTATTCTTTGAAAAGGATATTATTATGCATTACACATTCCCTATTACACGAAATGAAAATCCAAAGCAAAAGCCGGATCCTCAGGATATCGGTTTTGCGAAATATTTTACCGATCATATGTTCTTCATGGAATACGATGAAAAACAGGGCTGGCATGACGGCAGGATCATCCCGTATGGTCCGCTGATGCTTGATCCCGCCGCGACCACACTGCATTATGCACAGGAAGCATTCGAAGGGATGAAAGCCTACCGTAATCCTGAAGGAAAAGTGAACCTCTTCCGTCCGGACATGAATGCAGCACGCATGCGTCGCACATGTGAACGGATGTGCATTCCGGAAATAGATGAAGACCTTTTTGTTTCTGCAGTTGAAGAATTGGTAAAAATCGATCAGGATTGGATTCCGGATCTTCCCGGTACTTCCCTTTATATCCGTCCTTTCGTTATTTCCCCTGAATTAAATCTTGCCCCTGTAGCAGCTAAGAGCTACTGGTTTATCATCATTCTGACCCCTGTCACACCATATCACTCAAAAGTCAGTCACATTCTTGTTGAGGATGAATATATCCGGGCAGCTGTCGGCGGTACCGGCTTCGCCAAATGCGGCGGGAACTATGCCGGAGCACTGCGTGCCAATGTAAAAGCGGCTCAGTACAAATGCGATGATGTACTTTGGCTGGACGCCAAGGAACATCACTATATTGAAGAAGTCGGAACATCCAATGCTTTCTTCGTCATTGACGGGAAGGTCGTTACTTCTCCTCTGACCGGATCTATTCTGCCCGGTGTCACACGTGACAGTGTTATCCAGCTGCTGGAAAAATGGGGAGTCGAAGTTGACCAGCGCCGTCTGCCGGTAGAAGAAGCGATTGAAGCTGCCAAATCAGGGCGCATGACCGAAGCCTGGGCTTCCGGCACAGCCTGTGTAATTGCTCCGATGGGTCTGCTGAATTACAAAGGCGAAGATTATCCTATTAATGGCGAAAAGGTTGGTCCGCTTAGTAAGAAACTGTATGATACACTCTATGGTATGCAGACAGGTACAGTTCCCGATGATATGGGCTGGGTAGTTACATTATAATCAGATCGAATATCTATTAAAGAACTGAGAACATTGTGACAGGCACTTTGCTGCGGCGGAACCCGCGTGAAGTGCCTGTCATTTTTGTATCATCGGGTCCTGAACAGATAGCCGGAAAAAAAACAGCCTGATCATTCGCAGAACAGGCTGTTTTTGATTCTTATAATTTTATCTTATCCGACAAAAGCAGGATCTGTCGGTACCATATCAGCATTATAACCGTCGAGGTTGATATCAAGCTGTTCGGAATATCCATCCAGCCAGTTCTGATAAGCAGTCTGAACTGCGGTATCATATTGACTGCTGGTAAGCGGACGCTCCTCATGACCGATCACCTGGATCAGATGCCAGCCGAAATCAGTCTGAACCGGTTCACTGATTGTCCCGATTTCCTGACTGAAAGCTGCATCGTTGAACGCGGGAACCATAGTACCTTCGGTAAACCATCCGAGATCACCGCCCTTGCTTGCTGTGGAATCGGTAGAGACCTCTGCAGCGACATCGGCAAATTCTTCACCGGCATTAATGCGGTCCAAAGCGGCCTGTGCTTCTTCTTCGGTTTCAACAAGGATATGACGTGCCCAGACCATATCGGCGGTACGTGCAATACCAGCCTTCAAATTATCTTCAACCTTGGCCTGAAGCAAATCATAGCGCAGTTGGTTTTTGAAGAAATCTTTGCTGTAATAATAATTATTGGCGAAGTAAACAGATTCATACTGTTTGAACATATCTTCCGTATAAACTGTCGGTGTAGGCGCAACAGTCGGTTCGGATGTAGGTTCGTTCAAAACATTATCGACTAATTCAGCTGTATCTTCTGCAATCTTTTCTGCTTCGGCGGCAGCTTCTTCTGCACTTTCTTCAACAGTTTCTACTGCTTCCTGAACAGCATCTTCAGCTTCCTGAACAGTTTCTTCCAATTCAGCTGTATTGGTTTCTTCGGTACTTTCTGAAACCTCAGCCGGTTCTTCAGTCGGAACATCTGTCGGAAGCGGTGTTTCGGTGTATCTCAAAATAGCAAGCTGTTCATCGGTGATTGTGGGCGTTGCTTCAAACGGCTCACTTGTGGCTGTGGCGGTAGGAGTACCGTTAGGATAATATGCGAAGAGACCTTTATAATAATTATCGATTTCCTCATCACTTACGGTAATACCTTCCTGAGCGGCGCCATAAGCCATTACACGCTGGTCAACCATATTGGAAAGAACACTCTGGCCAAGAAGACCTTTATAAGCGTCAGACATCTGTACAGCATAGCTCTCACGTGTGGAGTCATCAATATTCATACCGAACATGGAATAAAGCTGCTGCATGTACTGGTAATTGCTGTTGATGTTCGACCGCTGCATTCTCACAGCCGACTGGAATTCTTCAAGCGTAATATTCTCATCACCAACCTTAGCCACAACTTTGCGGGAAGGTTTATTGATCAATCCGAGAATTAATGCCACAACGACACAAATAATAACGACAGCAAAAACGATCGTACCAACACGAAGCAGGGTTTGTGTCTGCTTTTCTTCTCTTTCTCGTTTTTCCTTGTTCGTTTTGTTATTATCACGGGGATTTTTGAATTCTTGTTTTTCTGTATCTGCCATAAATACTTCCTTCAAAAAAGGGCACAGAGTTTTCTCCATGCCCTAAATGACATATTTATTTACTTTCTTACCGTACAACATCCTGATAGGGTTCAGATGTGAACGGCAGCAAAGCGATCTGGCGGGCACGCTTTACAGCATATGCAACCGCACGCTGATGCTTGGCACAGGTACCGGTCTGGCGGCGCGGACGAATCTTTCCTTCTTCAGTAACGAAGCGGCGCAGCAAATCAGTATTTTTATAATCAATTTTCACATTTTTATCTGAACAGAACTGACAAACCTTCGGGCGGGCAACAAAACGACGCACAGCACCACGATGTTCCTGTTGTTCATTCATCATTTCTTCACTCATATTTGTCTCCTGAACGGGTTATTTACCGTTCTACAGATTAATTAGTCTTCATCAACGATAGTGATCATTGAACGCATGATGCTTTCAACGAAACGCATATTCTGGCTAAGGCTCTTCACGGAAGCAGGTTCCATATTGGCAGTGATCAGTACATACTGACCATCGCGCTGCTTACGGATGCGATAAGCCATTCGTTTTTTACCCCAGTTATCAACGCTGACAACTTCGCCCTTGTCTGCGGCGATCCAACCCTTGATTTTCTCAATAATGCTATTGAGGTTCTCTTCATCAAGATCCGGATGAGCAATAAAAATGATTTCGTACTTGCGCATAATAGTATCTCCTTTCCATGGGATTATTTCCGTGCGTAACGGAAACGGAAAGATTGCTTCACAGCAAACGTTTCATATTATACCAGTTTCTTTGGTTTTAGCTGAAATTGATCAAAAAGTCAGTACATAAAAAGGTAACCACCGCATTTTGTGGGTGAATCAAAAAAGAGCCTGCAGACACAGCGGGGGTATGGGGGCCGCAGGCACCCGGAAATCAGGCGCGGGCTGTGGCTTTCGCAAACATACGAACTTTCGATCCCGCGCCTTGCGAAGCATGTCCTCTGGAATGCAAAGTGAGCTCTTATAGTAGAGCAGCAATTTTTGGAAGAAATATAATACATCCGATAAATACGGAGCATATGGCCAATATCAAAACTGCCCCCGCGGCTATATCTTTTGCGGCTTTCGCTAACGGTCTCTTCTCCAGTGTAACCAAATCCACAACACGTTCGACGGCACTGTTCATGGCTTCAGCACACCAAACAGATCCAATTGTTAAAATTAGAATACAGAGTTCTGCTGGGCTGACTTTCAATAAAAAAGCTGCCAAAAGTACGGCTATGGTAAAAAACATATGGATCCTGGTGTTCTTTTCTTCTTTCCAGAATCTACCGATACCGTCAAAAGCATATTTAAATGATTTGGCTCTGCCTTTTAAAAATTCAAAAATCAAAATCTTCTCCGGGACGTCGGTTTAATTTAATTCCGCACTGTTCTAAATAAGCGTTTTGGTATTTCCACATTTCCTCACGCTGCTCATCATTTGCATGATCATAACCAAGCAAATGCAATAACCCGTGGATTTCAAGCAGAGCGATCTCATTATCCAGTGAATGTCCTGATTGTTCTGCCTGATTTTTTGCCTGATCCACACAAATTACAATATCACCCAAATATTCTTTTCCTGTTTCCGGATCGATTTCTCCGTCTGATTCAAAGGACAGAACATCTGTAACCGCATCAATATTCCGGAAATTCCGATTCAGCTCCTTTATTTTTTCCGGCTCCACAAATGTGACCGTAAAGTCAGGAATATCATCATAATAATCATTTAGTATCGTTTCAGCAATATGAAACAAAAGCTTTTCGTTTATCTCAATTGGTGAATTCAACTCTTCAATATTTAGATACATTTTTCCTCAAAATTTTTTAAATTATTTCTTTGACCTGATTATTTTTCGGTTTCATTATCCGCCTGATCCTTATTCTGTCCGGGATAAAGCACACGGGGATGATAAATATTTTGCAGGACTCTTTCAAAAGATTCCCTTGCAATAGATAAATCTTTAAATGTCAGCGGCGTGTTATCCATTTGTCCGGAATTCGAATACAGATTAAAAACACCTTTTACCAATTCCGATATTTGTTCTTTGTTAGAAGGACGTTCAGCCCTTGCCTTGGCCTCTACGGTATCCGCGAGCATGACCAAAGCAGTTTCTTTGCAATTCGGACGCGGCCCCGGATATGTGAAGTCAGCCGGATCAACATTTTCCTCACCGTATTTTTCAACAGCCTGACCATACTGATATCTGGTCATGTTGGTCCCGTGATGCTGCCATACAAAATCCTCAATCTTTGAAGGCAAACGATATTTACGGACAAGTTCAGCGCCGTCGGTAACATGCCTCATGATCGTAGCAGCACTTTCCTGCGGCGTCATATCAGAATGAAGATTCAAAGAGCCGGCGACCTGATTCTCCACAAAAAACGCCGGATTTTGTGATTTTCCTACATCATGGTACATCGCCCCGGCACGGGTCAATAAAGGATCTGCCCCTATATCCTTTGCCGCCTGTTCAGCCAGATTTGCCACCTGAAGACAATGTTGATAAGTTCCGGGAGCGGATTGCAGTAAATACTGTAATAGGGGTGAATCAGGTCTTAAAATTTCCATCAGCTGTGTTGGTGTTGTAATACCAAGCCATTGAGAAATAAGATAATGGGATAAAAGCGAAAGCACCGCAGAAATCACCCCGCCCAGAACTACTGCACCGGATACAGAGAGCAGACCTCTTGTATCCGGTAAAATATATGCATTGATATATTGATAAGAGATAACGATCGGTATGCAAATAATACCGGATAATATACCTGTCTTCAGAAAACCGCCGATATTCCGCTGTTTCCTCAGCAATATTATTGTGGAAACAGCTCCGAGCAAATAAGTCACACAAAAAACAACCGCATTTGAAAAATCAAAAGGAACCAGAATTGCTAATAACAATGAAAAAACAACTGCAGGCGGTGTTCCAAATAAAGCGGCAATTGTCATACCCAGACCGGACGCAGGGAAAAGATAAGGAACCAAAGTATGGTTCGGTATGAACATACGGCCTGCTATCAGATATAAAAGGAACAAAATCGAAACAACAAGCCAGTTTTTAAACCCGTGGATCCCGACATTCGGATGACAGCGCAAAAACACAAAGAAGAAAACAGCAAGGCCAAAAACGATACTGAATACGGAAATATATTTTTCAGGATTGTTTTGTGAAGCGACCAGGCCCATTTTATTTAAAGCTTCATAGTTCAGTGCGGTTACGATTTGCCCCTTCTGAACAACTGTCTGGTTGATCACAAAGGTACGTTCCCTTGGCTGAACCGCAGCACTTGCTTCAGCTTTACTCTTTTGCGTCAGCTCTTCACTGTACAGGCTGTTCGCTTTAACAAATTTACCAACGATTTTTGATACAAGATTCGCGACCGACTGACTGATGTAATAATTAGTCATAGCCGGTATATTCTGAATCTGAGTATTCACCTGTGTTTCCCGGATCGAATTCCGCATTATATTCTCGAGGATCCGAACACATTCATCTCTCAGCGTTGTCCAGTCCTCTTCTTTCAGATCAAGGATCTGATTGATCGTTTCCTCATCAAAATCGACTACCGAAATCATTTTGATATCTTCAATTTTCTGATCCCGTGCTGCGTATTCATCATGTCTGACGACATCGATATACTGAAAAGTATTCCGCAGGTTTTGGACCTGGGTTCTTGAAATTGAAGGATCAGCAGGGAGATAAATATTATTTACATTAGCCGCCGCGTCATTTCTGGCTTCTTCAGTCAAAATATCGCTGACATAAGTGATTGTACGCGGGGCTGTTATATCAGTTGTTGCAACATCGCCTACTTTCAAACCAAAGCTGGTTCTTCTCAGTGAAATTTGTGTTGTCAGCAGTAAAAATACAAGCAGACAGACAGCAATAAATAATAAAATATTCAGCTTACTTTCTTTTAGCTTATTATTATCCATTTTACGAAAGCGATTCTTTTACGATTTTACTGATCATATCATTGGGAGCCAGGCCTTTCAGTTCAGGCATTGCTGCTTTCATCACCTTTCCCATATCAGCAGCAGAAACAGCGCCAACTTCTTCAATTATTCTCTGGATAACGGCTCTGACCTCTTCTTCAGTCATCTGTTTCGGCAAAAGGGGTTCAATTGCCTGTATGTCCTTTTCAGCTTCAGAGATGGACTCCTCCCTGCCGGCTTTTTGCGCTTCGGCAAGTGTTTCCTTTCTGATTTTTAATTCCTTCTGCAGGATCTCAACAACTTCTTTATCATCCAGTTCTTTTCCTGAAGTTTTTTCAGCGAATTTGACCGATGACAGAATCATCCGGTAAACGCGTTTCCCATCTTCATCATGCGATTTCATCGCTTCCTTCAGCTTTTCGTTGATATTATCCTTAATTGACATATTATTATCTCCTCAAACCTATTGAACGATCAGTAAATCGTAAATACTTTCCAATAATCTTTCATTGATCCCGGAAACCTGCAGCAGATCTTCTTTTGATTTAAAACCACCGATTTCCTCCCGCAATCTAATTATATCACCAGCTCGCTTTTCACCGATACCCGGAAGGTTCATTAGTTCACTTTTACTTGCGCTGTTTATATTGATCACTTCTGTATTTGCAATTTTGGTTAACGTCGGCTGCAGCGGACTTTTTGTTGGTATAATGATTGTTTCACCATCTTCCACCCATTTTGCGATATTGGCGTATTGAAAATCCGCGTTGTCTTCAGCACCACCTGCCAGTTCTATGGCATTCTCTATGCGGATCGGGTCCGCAAAATCATAGATGCCCGGAGTTTTTACCGCGCCGTAAATCGCAAAACGACTTTCTTTTATCTCAGATCCGGGTGTGATTTGTATTTTTATTGTCTTCTGAGGATTCAATAAAAGAACAGTCAGTCCGCTTATTACAGCAAGGATCAAAACGATCAAGCTTATCTTCCAAACCGTATCCATGACAATTATTATACATCGTCTGATTTAGCTGTTCGTTACCGGGTTTTCACGTCCTTCCTCAAGTGCAAGCATTTTTTCAAAGGATGAAATAGCTACTTCAAGCATTGAATCATCAGGTTCAGCTGTCGTAATATTTTGTACAAGCAGGTTCGGTTTTGCTAAAAATCTGACAACCGGATTGTCAAGATGACGTGCTGTAAAAAATATAAATTCATATGACACGCCTGCAATAACCGGAATAAGCAGCAACCGGCTCAAAAGTCTTGCAGCCAGTGTCTTCGTCAGCGGGCCGATCAAAATGAAAAGCAGTACGGAAATAATAACTACAGTTACCATAAAAGCCGTACCGCACCGCGGATGCTGTCTGGACTGGATCTTTGCATTCTCCACCGTCATCTCCAATCCGGCCTCATAGCAGTTTATTGTTTTATGTTCTGCACCATGATATCTGAATACGCGTTTGATGTCTTCCATTTGAGAAACAGCCAGCATATAAATTATCACAACTGCCAACCGGAATATTCCTTCTATTGCATTGGAGACCCACAACGACAGATGCAGATGATCCTCCAGTAATTTTCCGATCCATGCCGGACCGACAAAGAAAAGGACAGCAGCCAGTCCAAAAGCGACCAGCATTGTTATGACCATTTCAACAGGTGTGATTTTCTCATCTTCACCGGTTTGCATATTCGCAGAAATCGACAGATATTTCATTCCAAGGCCAAGGGAATCCCACAATGAAACCAGTCCACGGAGCAAAGGAATTTTTGTGATTTTTGTCTTATATATTCCTTTTAGTTCTTCGGTCACTGTTTCAATACTGCCGTCCGGTTTACGAAATGATGCCGCAAGATACTTTTTCCCGCGCATCAATACACCTTCAATCAAAGCTTGTCCGCCATATGACGGTAAACATTTTTCTGCCATATTTAACTCCTGATAACATTATATTCGAAATTCCGATTTGGAATTACTAATAAATTGAATTTGATAATTTTCTAACAAAACTTTTATTTTCATGTATAATGCAGAAACAAAGGAAGATTATGAGAAAAACTCTTTTTCATTATTTTTGCTGCTGCCTTTTTCTTCTGATCCTGTTTTCTCTCGGTATGATTCTGATATATCAGATCCCCAACCGGGCTATGGAACCTCAGTATTCGAAATCAATTGATCAGCTGGATAAAGAAGACGTCTACCCTAATCTTTTGTTTAACGCAGACGGTTCGATCATGGATAATTTTATGGATAAGATCATGATCCGTACCTGCAGCATTTCAGAAGCTTATGGTGACGATATGATCCGGGCGGCATTTGATAATAACGGTTATCCCCGGTACTGGAACGGATACCTGCTCACACTCAGATCGGTTTTGTCACAATTCTCTTATCAGCAGATCCGTTATATAAACATGTTTCTGCTGATCACGGCATTTTGTTTTTGTTTTTCCGGAATACAGCAAAAATTAAATTCCGCTGCTGCTTTCGGGTTCGCGATCTCCATAATTGCCTGCTTTTTTGTTTTTATCAGTGAATCCCTGCAGTATTTTTCTGTTTTTTTTATACTCTTTCTTACGATCATCCTTCTAATTTACACGCCATATTTTCATACCGCTCATAAAACTGCGCTGCTGTTATTTGCTGTGGGGATGATCACTAACTTTTTTGACCTGCTCACGGCTCCGTTATTGACACTTGGAATCCCGCTCGTTATCATAATATGCATAAAATATGAAAATAATGAACAAATATCATTTTTCAGGCAGATGCTTGAAATCATAACTCATTCTGTGTCATGGTGCCTTGGTTACAGTCTCTGCTGGATATCGAAATGGACTATAGGGACCCTGATCCTGAAAACAAATTTGTTTGAAGACGCCTTGAAAACAGCCCAATTCCGCGTTTATGGCAATGAACAATATCCGCTGGACAGAAAACTTATGCTGAATCTGAATATAAACACTTATTTTTTTGCCAAAGGACATAAACCGGCATTTTTGGTTTTGATCATAATTTTCATTCTGATATTGATACTGCTTTTCCATCATAAAAAAACCTGGAAAACTATTTTGTTCCCGGTTCTCTCCATTGGTTTGACCCCTTACATCTGGTTTTTTGCATTCGCCAATCATTCACAGCTTCATTATTTTTACACATACAGAATTCAGGCAGTCACTCTGTTTTCTGTTTTTGCATCGATCAGCTGTGCAATAAACTGGAATGTCCTGTTTCATCGTGAATAAATCAGCACTTTATCCGCCTCTGCTGTAAAACATATATGCTGTAAATCGTATATATTTAATTTATAGCGAATAATTTTTGAAAATATCAGGAAAAAGGTGTATAATTCAGTAGATTGATTGAATCGTTTGACGGTTTATTGAATAGATTTATTACAGCGGAAATATATCGCTGATAAAAAATGCACTGCAAAAAAATAAAGCAATGTAAAAACACGACAGATATCGTCTTGTTGGAAAATATTAATTCTTATTTGTAAACCGTCGTTTTATGTCTGGGGCGGTTTTTTTAATGAACGGAAATAAGATTACCCGATTGGCCGTGCAGAAAAAAAACCCGAAGCGGATTAATGTTTATTTAGATGGAAATTTCGCTTTCGGGTTATACAGAGATACTGCAGCCTGGCTGGAAGTCGGACAAGTGTTATCCGATGAAAAAATAAATGAACTGCTCGCTGCGGATAAAAATAACGAAGTAATGATAAAGGCTTTGGATTTTATTTCCTACAAAGCCAGAACATCTCAGGAGACCCGGATAAAACTGCGCAATGCGGGTTATGATGATGATCTTATAGAAAGCACACTTGCCAGGTTATCGGAAAACGGTCTGCTGAATGACGAAGAATATGCGGCGCAATGGGTTGAAGAGCGGCTGCGTCTTAAACCCAGAAGCCGGAGAATGCTTGCTTATGAACTCCGCCAAAAAGGCATTTCCAGTGAAATGATTCAATCTGCCGTTGAAAATGTTGATGATTATCAGTCAGCGTTGGAAATTGCCGAAAAACGTCTCTATCGGTATGATAGTCTGTCTAAAATTGAATTCAGAAATAAATTAGGGAACTATCTTGCCGGAAAAGGCTATTCTTTTGATGTAATTTCAGAAACTACGCGAAAACTTTGGAAACAAATCAACACGCCAACGGAATGAAATTTTGTATAGAGGACGGTTATTTATGGTAGATTATGTTTCTGTTTTGCTCGATGTAAAACCTGATATTGCCGGTCCGGCTCCCCATCCCTCAGGAATACCGGTTTGGCTATTTATAGTTTTGATAATTCTAATTGCCGCGGCAGCGTATTTTCTGGCGAATTATCTGGCTAAATCCATGAATGAAAAATTCATTCATGAACAGCAGCAGGATGCTGAGAACATCATTTTAGTCAGCAGAGAAAAGGCTCAGCTCATTGAATCTGATGCTAAAGATAACGCTATCAATATTCTCAAAGAAGCTGAAAACGAAATTCAAAGGCGCCGGGGAGAGCTTACCCGCGAAGATGACCGTCTTCAGAAAAAACGTATTGACCTGGATCACCGCGTTGAAAAAATCGAACAGCGAGAAAATAATCTTAATAAACGCCAAAGCACCCTTGACAAACGGCAGAACGATATCGAAAAAATGTCGTCAAAACAGCTTGAAGAATTACAGCGTGTTTCCAATATGACCGTTGCCGAAGCAAAACAGGAGCTTCTCGACAAAGTCGAAAAAGAAGCTCACAGTGATATGGCACGGATCATTCGCCAGATTGAACAGGAAGCACGCCTGGAAGGCGATAAAAAGGCGCGGGAGACCATTGCTACCGCGATCCAGCGTGTAGCCTCAGATCAGGTGAATGAAATTACGACTTCTATCGTAAACCTTCCGGGAGAGGAAATGAAGGGACGTATTGTCGGGCGCAATGGCCGCAACATTCGTGCTTTTGAACAGGCAGCCGGTGTCGATGTCATTGTTGACGATACGCCGGAAGCAGTCATGATCTCCTGTTTTGATCCGATCCGCAGAGAAATTGCACGGCGTTCGCTGGACCGTCTGATACAGGACGGCAGGATCCATCCCGCACACATAGAAAAAGTACTCAACGAAGAAGAAAAAGAAGTATCCAGACTCATTGTTGAAGCAGGTGAACAGGCAACTTACGATGCCGGTGTCGTCGGTCTTCATCCTGAAATCATTAAAATGCTCGGGCGTCTGAAATATCGTACATCCTATGGACAGAACCAGCTTAACCACTCCATTGAGACATCCAAGCTTGCTTCCGTCATTGCTTCGGAATTAGGCGCCGATGTAGAATTGGCCCGCTTAGGAGCCCTGCTTCATGACCTTGGCAAATCAATGGATCATAACACTGAAGGGACCCATGCAAAAATCGGGGCTGAATTTGCGAAACGCTACGGCGTAAATGCAAAGGCGGTCAATATTATCGCCAGCCACCATCATGAAGTTGAGCAGGAATCCGTTGAAGCGGTAATCGTTGAAGCAGCAGATGCAATTTCCGGTGCCCGCCCCGGTGCCCGCCGTGAAGATCTTGACCAATATATCAAGCGTCTCCGTGCCCTGGAAGAAATTGCGAATTCGCATAAAGGTGTTACAAACTCCTATGCGATTCAGGCCGGACGCGAGGTAAGGATCATCGTTACCCCTGAAGAAGTTGATGATTATACCGCTCACCAGATGGCAAGAGATATTGCAAATCAGGTTGAAGAAACCATGCAGTATCCGGGACAGATCAAAGTCACAGTTATCCGTGAAACCCGTGCGGTAGAATATGCGAAATAAAAACATTGAATGAATTCTTATTGACAAAAGCGTCATAATATGACGCTTTTGTCTTTTATCTGCTATAATTTTCTTAATGAATATTTCTAACGGAACACCCCTTTTTTTCAAAAACCGTTTGCGGGAACGGCAGACTTTTTTCGATATTTCCATACTGCCGCTTAATCTCTCCGACGGACGGAATATCGGGGATCTTCCCGGCCTTTTTCTGTATAAAGCTCCTCAAAAAGCTGAAAGCAGCCGACTGTCTGATATTCTGATTCTCCTGTTTTTTTCAGACAACGCACAAGCAGGCGCTTCCGAAGCCCAAAAATGGGCTGACATCATTTCTGAAACATATTTTACTTCCAGAGGCTCCATCACATCAGGCATCAATGAAGCTATAAAAAAACTTTCAGCTTATTTACGGAAAGAGAACAAAAACAAATTATCCCCTTCGATCTCAATGAACGCGGCTGTTTTACGGGACCGATCTGTCATGTTCGCGCATGCAGGGCCGGTTCATTCGACAATAATTTCTGCTGACCGTGTTCAAAATTTCAGCAATGAAGCCTGTCTTCCCATACAATTACAGCAAAATGAACTGAGCTTTTTCTCGTCCGATATTCATACGGAAGATATCATACTTTTATGTCCCAGGGTACCGGTGGATTGGACAAATTCTGCCATCATGGAGGTTGCCGGAGATTCACCGCTGAATGCAATACGGTTCCTCCTCGACAGATCTGCAGGGAACCTGCAGGCCGCCGTTATTCAATTACGCACAGGGAAAGGCAATATTACCTTTCGAAGCAAATCAGCTATCACAGCCAATATCCAACCGGAAAACCCTGATACAAGCGGGCAGGCACCATCCCCGGCTTCCGATACGGAATACAGCTATAAATCGCAGCCATCCAAAGAAAAACCATTAATGCGTCAAAGGAAAGTGTCAGACCTGTTTACAGAAGATAAATCACAAAACACGCAGGAAATAAAAACTGACACTGAAAGCTCCGATAACCGGCCTGATGAGACTCAGAGCATAGAGAAAGAAGAAGAGGCTGAAGGAGAAGCAGAAAATAATCCGCCGGAAACAAAAGAATTACCCGGTTCAAAGGATCTTCCGTTTGATTTCTCCGAAACTCCCATATCAAAACAGGGGAATACATCACAAACCGAAGAAAAAAATGAAAAGAGAAATTCCAGACGAAAGGTGAAACCGCCGGCCGGGAAGCCCGGTAAGAAAGAAAAATTTAACCTTCAGCGGTTTTTCGTAATTCTGTTATGCGGATTGCTGATTCCTGTTATCGTAGTATCAGCATTGTTTTTCATTTATTCCGGAAGAAGTAAAGACCAGCTCCATCGCGAATATTTATCACTGGGAGTTGCAGCAGCACAAAAAGCCCTTTCAGAAAACGACCCTGTAAAGAAAGAATCTCTCTGGACAGAATCACTTGGCTATGCCGAACAGTCACTTACTTATGGCAATTCACCTGCTGCTAACGATATGCGAAAAGAAGCAATGAACCAGATCGATAAAATTAACGGTGGAATAGCCACTGTATACAACTATGCGAATCAAAACAAATTACCCCAGGGCCTGATAATTTCCGAAATTTTCGCTTCAGGACAATACACTTATGCACTGGACACTAAGAGCGGATCAGTTCTTCGTTTTTCAGCAAGCGGCAATGGTTTAGCACTGGATAATAATTTCACCTGCAATCCGGGAGTTTATCCGGACTTAAATGACAAGAATTCAACGATTCAAGTCGGACCGCTGGTAGATTTTATTATCCTTCCGTCCGGAAATCCTCACAGTTTTGTCCTGGCGGGAATCGATTCCGGTGCGAATATTTTATATTGCTCAGGTTTTTCCGGAAATCAAGCCGGAAAACTGAAAAAAACAGGATCCGGGAAGCTCGATATCAAAAGTATTACTTTTTCAAACAATTCCATGTATATATTAGACACACAGGCTTCCGCTGTCTGGGAATATCTCTATAACAATTCTGAAGGGTTTATTTATGAACCGTCCAATTATTACGGATCTTATTCTCCATATCTGTCAGATATAATCGATTTCACTATGTTTAAAGAATATTCGTTTTTCCTGAAAGAAGACGGAACCCTTTTGACCTGTGATTACACCGGCTACAGACCTGCCTGCAGTACAATTACCGAGCTCATAAGCTCAGACGGGAACAGCCACATAAATCTGGCAGACCATAAATTCAGAAAAATATTAGTAAACAATTCACCGGACAATTCCATTTACATAATGGACGCAAAAATGCAGACGGTTCTGAATATATCCGCCAAATCAAATTTCATCAGATATATTATTCCAAACCGCTCGCTTGAGAATATGGCACAATATTCGACCGCCACCGGTTTCGGGATAAACGGACAAAACCGTTTGATCTGGGCATATGATAATGTTTTATATATCGGTAACATGCCCTGATCAAAAATCAGCCAATGGAGATTATTATGAAAATAAATTACATATCAATAAAAAGCCCGATGACGCCTGTTAATCAGGCTCATGTCAAAAGCTTCCTTTCGGATATAGAATCAGCAGGAAATTTCCGGTTGGAACAATGTAATTTGGACAGCTATTCCACGGCTGATTTTTGCGTCATATACATCATGACCGGCGGAACGGAAGGGATTTTCCTTGAAAACTTTGACATTCTTTCAACAAAACCCTGTTACCTCCTGACCAGCGGGGAAAGCAATTCCCTTGCCGCCTCCATGGAAATTCTGTCTTATCTCAAAAACAGGGGTTATAAGGGCGAAATTTTACATGGAGACGCAAAACGCATTGCGGACCGGATCAACAGCCTTTACAGCACTGAAAAGACCATAACAAAATTAAAAGGGATGAAAGTCGGATCTATCGGCGGTTCTTCAGATTGGCTGATCGACAGTGAACCGGATGAAGAATCTTACAGTAATCTGCTCGGTATTGAATTTGCTAACATTCCTATGGACGAATTGGTGCGGGAAATCCACCTTGGTGGTTATGAAAAAAATGAATGGACAGAAAAGCTGATTTCTCTCGGTTATGATGAAAAAGAGATGGAAAAGTCCCTGAACGTTTACGGTGCTGTAAAAAGGATCGTAAATAAATACGGCTTATCGGCGGTCACAATACGCTGTTTTGATTTGTTATCGTCGGTCCATACTACGGGCTGTCTGGCCTTGGCGATTCTGAACGCAGAAGGGATATATGGCGGCTGCGAAGGGGATATGCCATCGCTGATTTCCATGATCATCCTTGGTGAGATCTCTCAGAAACCGGTCTTTATGTGCAACCTGAACCGCATTGATACATTGAAGAATGAGCTGATATTTGCACACTGCACACTTCCTGCAAACATGCCGTATGAAATGGCTCTCACGACTCATTATGAATCGGGTATCGGCGTGGCCATTGCAGGCTCAATTCCGGAAGAAGATATCACTATTTTCAAGATTTCGAATGATCTGTCAAACTGCTTTGCTGCTGAAGGAAAAATTATTGAAAACCGGCGCGATCCGAACCTCTGCCGCACACAAATCAAGGTGTCACTGAGTCATTATGACTATTTTCTTACTAACCCGATTGCCAACCATCATGTGATCTGTCTCGGCAAATATCAAAAGTCACTTGAAGATTTTTACAAAAATATATAAGAAACTGTCTTGAAAAAACACCCGGAAGTAAAACCTCCGGGTGCTTTATTATTCTCCCCATCTGCGTTTGATATCCGCTTCGAGATCATCACGCTTTTTTTGTTTGCCTAATTCATAATCCAATTTAATTTCATCAAAACCATTTTTCAATTCACCACGAAACTCTTTACCTGATTTTGGTGTTACCATTGAAACCACTACAGCCCCAAGAAAGGCTCCGGCTATTAATCCACAAAAGAAATCAACGATTTTTCCAAACATAATTCCTCTTTTCAATCGATATTATACTATCCTTCAATTCGGTTTTCCATAATTCTGGCTTTTTCTATAACTAACTGGTCAAAAACATGAAGATTGTTATATGGATTTACGTCATTTATCAATAATGAAGCTCTTGCCGCACCATACGCGGCAGCTTTATTATAATCATAAGTTTCATTCAATCCGGCAAGATATGCACCGCAGAAACAGGGAAGCTCACCAATTTTCTCAAAAGGTTCCGCCGGTTCAGGGTCCAGAACCTTAATGACCCGCTCAGCTCTGTTGATGAAGGAGTATTTCCGGTCAATTGTTTTCACCACAATATTTTCAGCACCGTAATCCAGGAGAATTTTCATCATATCACTCAGCTGAGTGATTTTAAAATGCTCCACAAACAAATTCCGCAGATAACTTTCCCTTACGATAAATCCGGTCAGGCCATTTACAAGCGATTTGACGGCATCGAAAAAATTCGGCTGCATATATCCTTTGCCGGCTTGTACAGTAACTGTCCGTTTTTCCGCTGAGAAAAAAGCCTGCGGCAGAAGGTTGTGTGAAATAAAATCCATCGGGCATAAATGCACACATCGTGCCTCGAGATATTCTGGTGGAATATCTCTGGATAAAACAGTTTCAAATGTTCTTTCTGTCAGGCTGTCACCGGTATTTTTTCTTGAATTGAACCCCAATAATTCTCTCGGAAAAGGTTTCCCCGCGGTAAAATATTGCGTCAGGACACTCTGCGCTTTTTTATCCCGTTCGTTGTGATCATGAGAAGAATCGAAATATGTTATGAAATTCCTTTGCTCGATTTCCGCATTGATCCGCTTGATCCCGTGAACATTGAACCGGTTTGCTTCCATCTGGGAAATAAACCGTTCCGGAAAGCTCCTCCCGACCCGTGCGACCAGGCTTGGATGTGTCTCCCATGGCGTCATACCGATAGCGGTATAAATTAAATGACCTCCCGGGATATCATTGATATCTTCACCGTCAGAGGTAAGAATGAAATCCCGGGAGAGTTTACCGATTATTACATATGGAGAATAATTACCTTCTCCGGCCATGGTTTTATTTTAGAATAACTTTAGAAAGCGAATTCAGGGCATTGACACCGATCCTGGCACCGTCTTTAAATGTAATATCAACCTCTTCATTTTTCTCGACCGCGTTATTGATCGTTGCTATCCCGGCGGCAGCACCTATAATAAGTCCGCCAATACTATAAATAAGCAGCGTTTTTGTCTTCCAATCCATGATATCATTTCTCCGATTTATTTTTTTTGAAAATGCCCAGCAAACCGGCACTTTTTGATTCCATTTTTACGAATGGATCAAGTATCTTTTTCAAAATATCAGTGATCTGTTCGGCCAATTCTTCAATTTTCACATCCGCATTCTTCAATACATTACTGATTGCATCCCTGGCACTGCCGATCTTCCCTGTGAGGAAAAAACAGAGCACGGCAGCTGCAGTCCCGAGCAGAAATAAGAAAAATGCAAACAGCGTGATTATGAGATCCCTCACACAAATCAAAACGGCTTTGTCTTTAATCCCAAAATACATCAGACATCCAATGATCAATATCAATACCGCAACAACGATAACGATAGGACGATCAACGTATTTTTCGTTTTCTTCTGATTGACGGACTTCATCTTCCATGTTCATCACCAGTACATTCTCCCGGAATTAATTTTACTCCTGTAATTGCTCTTTTCAAAAAAATTAATCTATCTATAACAATTAAAATTCACTATACGCATCCGGTTCATTATACAGAACATCCCGGATGACGAATTCAGCGTGAAACCGGAAAGGTAACTGTCTTTTACAGGATGATCTTTCCCTCAAGAACGTTGCGTAAATGTTCTCCGTAGGGGCTCTTTCCGTATTTTGCGGCGCTTTCCGCAAGTTTAACATCATCGATCCAGTTGAGACGATAAGCGATCTCCTCAGGCGCAGAGATGGTCATGCCCTGATACTGCTCGATCATACAGACAAAGTTCGTGGCACGCCGCAGTGAATCGACAGTCCCCGCATCGATCCAGGTGAATCCGCGTCCAAGCAGCTGTGCCTGAAGCCGTCCCTGCTGCAGGTACATTTCGTTGAGTGTCGTGATTTCCAGCTCACCCCGGGCACTGGGTTTGACCTGTTCGGCCATTTCACTCACACCCTTTGGATAAAAATAAAGGCCGGCGATGGCGTAGTTGGATTTTGGATGAGCCGGTTTTTCTTCAACCGAAATGACTTCCACACTCTCTTCAAAGCCTTCACTTTTACGCAGGAACTCCATGATGCCGAAGCGCTCCGGGTCCTCGACATAATAACCGAAAATGGATGCATTGCCGTTTTCGGTCGATTTCTCCGCTGCGGCGAGCTTGCGTCCCAATCCGTTGCCATAAAAGATATTGTCGCCAAGAATCATCGCGCAGCTGTCGTCACCGATAAAGTTTTTCCCGAGCGTAAATGCCTGGGCAAGTCCCTCCGGACGTTCCTGAACAATATACGAAAGATTGATCCCGAACTGGCTGCCGTCACCAAGCAGCCGCATGATGTTCGGCGTATCTTCATGAGTACTGATGACCAGTATGTCACGGATCCTTGCCAGCATCAGTGTCGACAGAGGATAAAACAGCATGGGTTTATTATAGATCGGAAGAAGCTGCTTCGATGTCGCGATCGTCAGCGGATAAAGCCTGGTCCCGGCTCCTCCGGCAAGAATAATTCCTTTCATACACACTCCTCATCAGGGACGTCTGGATTCATTCTGCCATGTCCCAAATTATTATATGGAAAGATTACCATAAGATTATCATTAAATCAAGTTAAGTTTCCTGAAGATCATAGCAGTCCTGTTGTTCTGCCGCATTCTCACCATCAGTTGCTGCTGTCCTGATTTTCAGCGTTCACGACGGTACGTACTGTCGAATGTTTTCGATGGTGATGCCGATGAGGGTCCACACCTGCGAATGAGGGCAGGGCGAACAGGCAAATCGTAAACATGTTTGAAAGGTGCCAGTAATCAAAAGGTGCTGCAGCCATTTCAAAAAATCCGTAAACGAGATAAGCAGCCAGGAACGGGATCAGATAATGATGGCGGTAACGTCCGCGGCGGAAAAGTACCACTAAGCTGAAAATATAGAAAGCAACAAGCGCTATCCCGCCGCAATTCAGAATATACAGGTACATATTATGTGTATTGACGTTGCTGCTGATCTGCTCGATCATTACACGTTCGATCTGTGTCCCCAGTCCATGCCCGATCAGAGGATTTGATTCCAGATAATAGTTCCACGCCACTGCCCAGATCCGGTCCCGTCCGGTCACGCCGGATTCAGGCCGCATCAGAGCCATCAGAAGTTCCCGGGTCTGCGGGACAATGAAGAGAATGCAGAGTACAATAGCAAGGTCTGCAAGTATCATCAGGATGGTCTTTGTTCCGAGTCTGCGGCGATATGAGAGGAGAAATCCGAGACAGAAGATTGCGGTAAGCACAAGTCCCCCGCGGCTCTCAGTGCAGACCAGAAAGAAACCGAAAAACGCGGCTGGTATGAACCACAGCTTGTTCTCTGAAAGCTCTTCTGCGAAAAAGCAGAGGATCAACAACAACGCACAATAAGCACCGAACCGGTTTTTCTGTCCGAAAAATGATTCCACACGTGAACCTTTTCCTGTGAAAATGTTCATGGCTTCCCAGATCCTGGGATGCTGAACAAGCTCATAGATACAGCAGACCAGCCCGAAGATACAGAAGAGACCGATGATGAGGCAGATCTCTTTCCGGTGCATATGGACTTCAAGCGGAATAATGAAAAGTGTAATATAAAGCAGGGCGAAACGGTAGATGATCCTCAGCTCGTAGAAACCGCGGTTTTGAGTCTTCCACAAATAAAGCTGCGGCAGCAGTACGAGTAAAGCCAGTCCCAGAAGCGGGATCCAGCCTTTGAACCCGGACTTTTTCCGAATGATCAGAGAGACCATCCCCGCCGCGGCTGTCAGGATCATGATGCCATCCATTATGTTTTCGCATAATGCAGCATTCAGCTTCAGCGGCACAGCCAGATGTGCGATAAGCGCAGGGAAAACGACGATGATAATGAGATAAGGAATAAGCAGGTGTTTTGGTTTCATCAATATTTTATCTCTTCATTCTATATCATATTATATCAGAACATATTTTTACAGAAGCAGTTTTTCAAATACGAAAAGCTTCAAAGTCCGCATCTCTGTGCCGTTAAACCGGCAGTTTTGGCGTTAATTTCCGCTCTGGTAGTATTTCGAACTGACATCCCTTAATTATATGGAAAAATTGGATTTATTCGAAAACTCCCCAAACAATTATTAATCCGTTTCCATGCTCTTCATCATTACATCGATCCGTCTCAAATCAGCAGTAAAATAGAATTATTCCAGAGATGGCACCGCTTATCGGGAGAAAGACCGGAATCAGGAGGATAATGAGATGAAGATTTATGTTGACGCAAACGCGGAACGGGACGGGAACGGCAGTGCCGAAATGCCCTTCAAAAGGATCGGAGAGGCATCTCAGACAGCCCGGCCGGGTGACGAGGTGATCGTCCGTCCGGGGGTATACCGGGAATACGTTGACCCGAAACACGCCGGTACACCGGATGCGCGGATCACTTACCGCAGCGAACAGCCGCTTGGCGCGGAAATCACCGGCGCGGAGCTGCTGGGCGGCTGGAAACCGTACCGGGAAAACGTCTGGACCGCTTCTGTGCACAACAGTGTTTTCGGTGATTACAACCCCTACACCACCTATGTCTACGGCGACTGGTATTCCGCGGGGCGCACCAAACATACAGGCTGCGTATATCTGAATGATAAGATGATGTATGAAGCAGCATGTCTTGAGTACTGCCTCCATGCCGAAAAGTCTGAGACCTCCTGGGAGCCGGAAGCCAGTATTTATCAATGGTTCGCCCGTCAGGAAGACGAATACACGGTATTCTATGCGAACTTTCAGGATAAAGATCCGAACCGGGAGAAAATTGAAATAAATGTAAGGAGGGAATGCTTCTTCCCCTCCGCAACCGGTATCAGTTATATCACCGTGAGCGGGTTCAGAATCAGCAAGGCTGCCACGACCTGGGCACCTCCCGCCGCGTTCCAGGACGGGATGATCGGCCCGAACTGGTCCAAAGGCTGGATCATCGAAGACTGTGACATCTCCAACAGTAAATGTGCCGGTATCTGCATCGGGAAATACTATGATCCTGACAACGACCATTATTTCACCCGCAAGCACATCAAGAGTCCGACACAGATGGAACGGGACGCGGTTTGCCGCGGACAATACCACGGCTGGCTGAAGGAAAAAATCGGCAGCCACATCATCCGCCGCAACAACATCCACCACTGCGAACAGGGCGGGATCATCGGCCGGATGGGCGGTGTTTTCTCCATCATCGAGGACAACCACATCCATCACATCAACAACATGATGGAGCTGGGCGGCGCCGAGATCGCCGGGATCAAAATGCACGCCGCTATCGATGTAACTATGCGAAGAAATTACATTCATCACTGCACGATGGGCATCTGGACTGATTGGGAAGCACAGGGCACCCGCATCACGCAGAATCTGCTGCATGACAATCAGCGCCCGTCCTTTGCCAGACATCTGAAGGGCGGTATGATGAGCCAGGATATCTTCGTCGAGGTTGGCCACGGACCGACCCTGATCGATAACAACATCCTGCTCTCTGAAGTCTCACTGCGCATGGCGTCCCAGGGCATCGCCATGGTACATAACCTGATCTGCGGCAGCTTCACCTGCGTCGGGGATGGTACAGATATGATCGTCGACGGGGTGCTGCGGCAGCGCTATACGCCCTACCACATTCCTCACCGTACCGAGGTCATGGGATTTATGACGATCCTTCACGGGGATGACCGCTTCTATAATAATATCTTCGTACAGAAATGGCCTCGGGAAGAGATCTCCGGACCTTCCGGCAGTGAGACGGATAAATCCATACATGAAAATCGCGAGACCGGCACTCATGTCCTGGATGAATACCCGACATACGATGAATGGATCGCCAATTTCGATATGGAAAGCGAAACACCTGATATGAAAAAGCTCGAAAAGTATCACTTCAGCCCGCTGCCGGTCTGGGCCGAAGGCAATGTCTATCTGAACGGAGCGAAAGCCTGCAGAAATGAAAAGAACGGGATGACAGACGACCGGACACCGGTCACTGTGGAGCTTGATGAAAACAACGGGCACCCTGTCCTGAAAACGAATATATACGAAATTATAAAGGATTTCCGCACCGCCATGATCGCCTCCGATACTTTGGGCGAGGCTTTTGAACCGGAACAGCGGTTTGAGAACCCGGATGGGACCGACATCATTTTTGACGCGGACTACTATGGCAACAAACGCTCACTCGAGGTGATCCCCGGACCTTTTGCGGAGCTTGCCGACATTTTCACCGGGCTCTGGACGATATAACAACAAAGGAAGGAACACATCATGATCAATATCAGAGAATATGTACGGGAAGAACTGAAAAAATATGACGGTATTTATCTGCCGGTCCGGGTAAGCTTTTTGGAACAAGTTTTTCTCAAAAAGCTCCCGCCGCAGAAGCTCCATCCCAACCCTGATGATGAGTTCTGCTCCAAAGAAGTCGGTCCAAGCGATGAGATCATCAGCAAATATACCAAACAGATCCACTTCAATCAGATCCACAATATCGAAATATTTGAAGAACCGCTGATAATTGAAAAAATCCGTCCGGATGGATATATGCTGCTTAACGGTCACCACCGCTGGGCTGCCGCCCTGATGATGGATGTAAAAAAAGTACATGTCAAATTGACCAATGTGGTCCGGTTGTCCGATATCGTCGGTCAGATGGAAAAAACCAACAGGACTAAAAGAGCCAGCATCAATCTGGATGATGTCGTATTCTGCCAAAATGAAACGGAACCTGCTGAAAAACCGCTGATCTTCCCGTTCAACAAAATTTTTCGGGAACGGATCCGATTGGGGATACCCGGGCTTGTGTATGCGCTGCAAAGTGCAGGCTATGATGTCTGGTTCTACACCACCGGTTATGCCTCGGCAGAATATATAAAACATCTGTTAAGACACCACAGGATCACGATCAACGGCCTGATCAACGGAGCACACCGTCTCAATTCCACAAGGGATAAAAATATGAGCAGCGTAAAAGACCTTATGGATAAAAAATACCGCATCACGCTGAATATTGATATGGATACAGTGTCCTGGATACGGTCCGAAACAAAAGAATTTGAACAGATAGAGATCCCTTCCGACGGAGATAACTGGTCACAGAATGTAATTGAAATCGTCCGGAAGCTGAAGGATCTGTAATCAGCATCCCGCGTCAGGAAAACCTTCGAAGACAGCTTATTCTTTCGGCTTATTTTTCGAAAGAATAACTGTCAGGGAAAGGTATTGATAAATATCAGGCTGTAAAAGTATTGAAAAAAAGGTACCCACCGCATTTTGCGGGTGTGTCAAAAAAAGGAGCCCGATAATACAGCGGGGGTATGGGGGCCGCAGGCCCCCGGAAGTCAGGCGCGGGCTGCAGCTTTCACAGACACACGAACTTTCGATCCCGCGCCTTGCGAAGCATGCTCTCCGGAATGCAAAGTGAGCTTTTATAACAGGAAAGGACAGTATATGATAGTTTCTTTCGATTTGGACGGTGTCCTTTTTGTAGACCCGGTAAAATATGAGATCGAACAGCCTTTGAGATATCCGTTTAACCGGTTTTATCCCGACCGGCTCCGTAAGGGTACCGTTGATTTGATCCATCGTCTGAAAAATGAGAAATTCCAGGTATGGGTCTATACTTCATCCTATCGCAGGGAACGGTACATCAAGGGGATATTCTGGCATTATCATGTCAGGTTCGACAAAATCATCAACGGCACCAGGCATGACAGGGAAGTCCAGAGGAACAGAAAACAACGCCTTCCGTCGAAGCTGCCCAATTATTATCGGATCTCACTGCACATAGACGATGAAGAAACAGTTATGAAAAACGGTCAGACATATGGTTTCCGCGTTTTGCGTGTGAGTGAGCCGGATCCGCTCTGGGCGGAAAAGGTCTTTCAGGAGGCCATCCGCATCCGGGAAATTGAAAACAGGGGGAAATAGTACCTGCTGTTCAGATCATGCTTTCAGTCTGTTCTCTTTCAGTCTGCTCAGATAGATGCAGTAAATGACCGCCGTCACCACCGTCGCCCCGATATAGATGCGGTCCATGATGCCGCTTTCCGCGCCAAACAGTGAAAACACGTCGATCATGGCATGAGTTACAATGCTCGGAAACAGGCTGCCGCTTTTGTAAAACGCCATCGTCAGCATAAATCCCCAGCTTACCGCAAAGACCACCTGCAGGGCTGTTTCAAGCCCGCCCTGTCCGGCGAACAGATTGACGATATGTCCGATCCCGAACGTCAGCGAAACGACCGTGACCGCCACCGCCGGCTTATCCTTCGCAAGCATCGCCCTGAAAAGGAACCCGCGGAATATCATTTCTTCAATAAAACCGATAAGGATCATGGATACAACTGCAATCACCAGCTCTGCGCCGCGGAAGGAAAGCGCAAACCCATCCCAGAGATTCCCTGTCGCGAGGATAAACATCGGAAGAAAATAAAGATAGCGTTTCATATCCTTTGGCCAGCCGGAAAGTCCGTATTTCTGTTCAAGATGGTTCCGCTTTACAAATAAATAGACCGACACAGCAAAGACGGCCAGTGCCAGCATCATCACTGCGCTTCCATACCCGTAATTCCCCTTCAGCGGGGTCATCACGAAACAATAGGCAATGATCCACAGCAGTGCAAAAAGGATTTCTTTTTCTCTGTAAAGTTTACGCATATCATTTTCCTTTCCGGGCAGCGGTTATTCCGAAAAATAAGTTTTCGAGCATCTCCCTGCACCGTAAATTTATGTAAGTGCCGATTTATTCAGTTTGCATCGAAGTGACCTGTTTTCGTTGACTCAAAATGAGTCAACAGAACAGGTTACTTCGACTCATTTTTTACGAGATAGTCAATAATCAGTGTTTTCAAAAGAAATTTTCGTTAAAAACAGCATCGCATTGTCGTTTTAATCGAGGCAGGATAACAAATATTCCAAACCTGCCGCTCTTTTCAATTATACTCAGCAATATTAACCAAAATTAAGATTAAGCTTGCCGATATCAAAACCGTTACCGTCAATATAGTCATATTTCTCAGGGCGGATTACCATCAGAGGAACATTGTCGTCATCTTCTTTGAGATCATAAATGAAGTCGAGCGCATCATCAGGAGACATATAAATTACAAAATCCGTGAAGATCTCGTTTTCACGATCCTTGGTTCCTTTTTTGTATCCCTCGGTATAGCCCTTCTTCTTTCCCAGCAGATGTCCAAGCAAACAGCCGAAAGCACCAAATCCTGCGGCAGCCAAAACACATTCCAGAGAGTTTTTCACACAGCCTCCTTTATTTCAGGACAGAACAAAACGAACAGCCTCGGATCAAGCAGTTTGATTCCGGGCAGTGCAATAAAACGGAAGGAACATCGCGTTTCCGTTTTTTGTTTATTTATTTCAAAAAAAGCGGCTAATCAATTGGGCGCCAGGCCCCAAAACACAAGGACTGAAAATAATATCACAGGATTCAAACGATCCGGTTTTTTGATTACATTTGAATTACATTCAGAAAACATTTGGAGGTATGAGTTCTATTATACATTGGTTTGCCTGCATTTGCAGGCAATCGCTGCCGATGGTACATGTTTTCAGAAAACCGGAATCGGACATCTATGGATTATGGTTAAGGCAAACACGGCGCCGCGTGGCTTCCGTGAAAAAACCTTTTCTATGGAGGAATATATTATGAAAAAGTTTGTATTTGTATTGCTTGCCGTTTTGCTCGTTTCCCTTCCGGTACTCGGACAGAGCGATGAACTCCGGAACCTCACCGACACTCAGCTCCGGTCGCTTTTTGAATCCGTAAAAGCAGAGATCACCCGAAGGGGACTGGACGCTGTAGAGATGACGCTTCAGGAAGGAAAATATATCATCGGCAGAGACATTCCAGCTGGCAGCTACCGCATCACCTGCCTTTCAACAGAAGGAGAATCTCTGAATAACATGTACAACTCACTCGGCTCCGCTTATGACAACCTCGACAGCAGCAGCGGCACAAACTGGGGCAGCCTGTTCGGAGCACTCGGCGGCATGATGCAGGAGCTCTCCGAACTGGAAGTTGAAATTCTGGGAAGCTACGGCGATGTACTGAATCGCGTGACGCTGAAGAAAGATGCCTCTGCTGACATCACCCTGAGCGAAGGCACCGCCCTTCAAATTTCCGAAGGCACTGCAAAACTGATTTCAAAGTAAAAGATATCTGAAACCTGCCCCGGTCCCGTATCACGGGACCGCTCAAAATCTGACCCGCAAGGGTCAGGGGGACGTATGCAATCTGACCCGAAAGGGTCAGTTGTGTACGTCCCCTCAATACCACCGCCCGTGCAGGGTCGTTTCTTCCAAAGTCCTTAACATAGAAGCCGCTCCCGGGGACAGGCACCTTCGGGTCCAGTCCCCGTCTTACGAAAACAGCTCCCAAGCCATACTTGCCAACTTATGCCATCAATATGATTTTCCCTGCACGGTATCTCCGGGATTCCTGCAGTATTTAGAACGAATCTGAATGCATTTAAAAAGGATCTCCATGGCGGAAGCTTACGGATTTGCTTTGTGAACCACATTTCAAGCAGTTGATAGCGATACTGATCTGCCCATTCGATGACCGGTTATTGTGCGCGGGGGCTTGGATTATTGTCATTAAATTGCATACTTTTCAGATCAAAGACAGATTCTTTTTCGCCATATATACAATAAATGTGTGATCAAAAACTGAAATTGATAAAAATATTTCCTACCCCCCTTTTTTTTATTGACGTTCCGCTTAAAGCTAATGTACGGGAAAAACGTACAAAAAAATTGAAAAGAGGAATAATACAATGAAAAAATCAATTTTAATCTTTATAACGCTTCTGGCTTTTTGCCTCATCGCAGGTGCAGCAATGGCTGACACCTATCCTACCAACCAAATAAATCAGCCGCCGATGAACGGTCCGCAGATGAACGGCGGACAGAACGGGCAGATGCAGGGCCAGCCGCCGATGAACAGTCCGCAGATGAATAGCGGACAGAACGGACAGATGCAGGGCCAGCCCCCGATGAATGGTCCGCAGATGAACGGTGAACAGAACGGGCAGATGCAGGGCCAGCCGCCGATGAACGGTCCGCAGATGAACGGCGGACAGAACGGTCAGATGCAGGGTCAGCCGCCGATGAACGGTCCGCAGATGAACGGCGGACAGAACGGACAGATGCAGGGTCAGCCCCCGATGAACGGTCCGCAGATGAATGGCGGACAGAACGGGCAGATGCAGGGTCAGCCCCCGATGAACGGCCCGCAGATGAACGGCGGACAGAACGGACAGATGCAGGGTCAGCCCCCGATGAACGATCCGCAGATGAACGGCGGACAGAACGGACAGATGCAGGGTCAGCCCCCGATGAATCTGGCTGTGATTGATACAGATGATGCAGAAACCGTCAGCCTGTTCGCAGACGCAGATACAGATTCAGATGTTTTAGAAACCATCGAAAATGGAGCTGTCGCTGAAATTCTTGAAGAAGACGGTGATTATGTAAAAGTCAGCATCAACGGAACCATCGGCTACGTTCTGAACAGTGCTCTCTCAGAATTAAAGCCGGGCGGCGGACAGGAACCACCGGAGAAACCGGAATATGGATCGGAGCCTCCGGCGAAACCTGAAAACGGTCAGCAGCCGCCCGCCAACCCCGCAAACAATCAGGGATAATACAGGAAAGTGAAATCTGCAGAGGCAAAAACCAATGAAGGAGAATACCTCTGCAGATTCCAAACAATTACAAAAGATATATAATTAGATGATAATAACCTGAATAGTTTTTGATCAGCAGATCGATCAAATTTCAGCAGAAACGAAGAAACGGAATAAATCGTGGATCAGGAAGAACTGTTTCAAAACAATGAAGCTTTCATATTGCGGACTGCTTCCTTTGTACTCGGGCGTCCGGTCAGCCGGTCTGATGACGAGTACAGCATAGCTCTCTCGGCGTTCTGGGAAGCGGCGCAGAGCCATGACCCATCGAAAGGGTCGCTTCAAACTTATGCCGCGGTCGTCATCCGGCACAGGCTCATCGACTTCATCCGCTCCAACAGGCATTACGGGCAGGAGCTTTCCGTTGAACCGGATGTCTTCAGCGGGGAAATAAGTGATGACAGTGAAATTGAAGGTCTGAGAACTTCGATCGAAAAAAAACTGATTCAGGACATGCCGGACAGGACGCTTCCCGAAGAAATCGCAGAACTCGCAGCAATCCTGCAGCGATATCAGATCGATTTTTTTGACCTGCCAAATGCCTGTCCGAAAGCGCAAAAGACCCGTTCAGTATGCCTGAAAGCAGCCCGTTTTGTCTGTGCAATTGCCGAACTGCTGAACAGACTGCGGAGAACACTCAAACTCCCCGCGGCAGAAATGGAAATCGGGGTTCCGATCGCACGAAAACTATTGGATAAATTTCGGAAGTATATTATTGCATCCGTTGAAATTGAAGCAGGAGATTTTCCCGGGATTCAGGAGTATTTTTCCGGAAAGGGGGATGTATGATCGGTGACTTTGCCCTTGTCCTGAGCGTCAGGGAGAAAAAGGCGGTGGTTCTTGCACCCGGAGGTCGGTTTATCCGGATCAAAAACCGGAATTTTCAGCCGGGACAGCGTATTCTTCTTGAGCCTTCTCTTCTCTCTGTTCAGGATCGCGCATATATTGCAATTGAAGAGACCCGGAAAAAGCTGCATCGATTTGCGGACAGACTGAAGTATAAGGGGCTGATCATTCTCTCGAGTCTGGTGATCCTTGTTCCCACATCCGCATATGCTGCATCGAAATATGTACCCTGGACCTATGTCAGTATGGATACAGGCGATATCTCGATCCAATATCAGCTGAATGCAAGAGGTGAAGTGCTATCTGCAGAACCATTGAGTGATGACGCACAGACAGTGATCAACGCTCTCCCTCCGGTTCGGTTTGAAAAAGTTGAAGATACCATGGACCGTACGATCAAGGCAATTTATCCGGGTGAAACTTTTCCCGGAAATGAACAGGAAACGGTTTTGATCGGTATCTCTTCCCGCTTCGGCAGCGGAGACAAAACCGTCGAAGCCATTAAAGGCCATATTGAAATATCAATACCGGCTGATATATCTGTTGAACATCTGAATTGGTCGAATACGCAAAACGCACGCAGGGAAAATCTTTCGATAGGTCAATACAGCAGAAAGATGGAAAAACCGGAAGAATTTGAAAAAAGGGAGCATCCGGAGACCATGCCTGTTCCAGCCCTTCCGGGGAATAATGAAACAATGCAGGATCATGCATATGGAAATGAATCTGTACGGGAAGAACATCCGGCACAGGGTGAAGGTCCGTCAGCTGTAAAACCGGAGCCGGATGCACCGGGAATCAACAAGGAAGAGACAGGCTCCAACGAAAATCATCTGCTTCAGGCTCCGGGAGAAAATCCCCCTTCTGATCTGATTACCGGTTTGAATAAAAACGAAGGTACAGATGCACCCCGGGAAGAGATTGCTCCAATACAGCAGATTCCGGAAGGAAAGGGAACAGGATCTTCTCAATTTCCACCAGAGCCGCCGCAGTCAAAAGAAGTGATGCCCCCGGAAGAAGGTGTTCCGGAGACACCTGCAGGGCCTGAGAATGCGTCAGATCCGGAAAGCTTCATGATTGCTCCGGCTGTGCACGGAACAGATGAAGACCGGCCAATGACTCAACCAGGACAGTCATCAGGAAGAGATGCTCCGTCGACAGGAAATCCGAATGATGGAAATTCGTTCTTTACCAGGCCATAGAAGAAATCAGGACAGGGTGCTGCTCAGTCAGAGGTGATAATTCCCGTCATTCCCGCTGATTGTATAGTACACGGTGTAAGAAAATCCGCCGGCGGGAGGGATCCTTTCGGTGGATTTTTCATTATAAAGAGCTCAGCAGGCAGCTGAACAATTTCTTTCGCTTGGTTTTATTTGAGCGATTATTCCGTTTGTCCCTCTAAATACGCTTGCATTCTCCCGAATACCTTTTTCGTAAATGCGACCGCATCCACGACGGTCTTCGGGCCGGAAACGATATCGCCGGCAGCAAAAACACCGGGGATATCTGTTTCGCCCCATTCATTTACGTCAAACAGTCCCCTCTGAGTCAGTTTGACCCCGGCGGTAACAATATCCGCGCTCGGTCCCTGACCGATCGCGATGATCACGGAATCTGCAGCGATGTCAGAGACCTGCGAATAGTCTTCCTCGAAGCTGAGTGTCCCGTCCTCATTTTCCGTTCGTTTGACATAAACGTATCTTACCGCATCCTCCATGATGCGGACCGCCTGCGCATTATGGATGAATTCCACACCGTCGATTTCAGCCATCTCCACTTCATCATGATTGGCTGTCATATCGTCTTTTCCCATATAATGAAGGATCGTGACAAATGAATGGGAAACTCTGATAGCGGTCCTTGCCACGTCGATCGCTACGTTTCCCGCACCGATCACGACCAGGCGCCTGCCCAGTTTGAACGCATAGGGAGATTTCAGATAATCGATCGCAAAATGGACGTGTCCGAGGGTCTCTCCCACAAGTCCGAGTTTTCTCGGCCTTCCCGTTCCGGTGGAAACGAATACCGCTTTATAACCGTCCGGGAAAAGATCATCTATCATTATGTTGGAGCCGATTCTCGTGTTCGGTCTGAAATGAATTCCGGCACGGAGGATAAGATCCTTATACAAATCGAGAAGATCTCTCGGCAGGCGGAACGGAGGGATCCCGTATCGTAATACACCGCCGATATCGTCCTCGGCTTCAAAAAGCGTTACATCATATCCTTTGGAAAGCAGAAGCATGGACATGGTAATTCCGGCAGGTCCCGCTCCGGTCACCGCGACTTTGATGCCATTCTTTTTTATTTCCGGGATATCCATCGTTTCAAGATAAAATCTCGATATATATTCCTCAATGCGGTAAAATTCTACCGGTGCTCCCTTTTTCCCCAGTACACAGTGACCTGTGCAGTTTTTTTCGTGGGGACAAATCATGGAAGTAACAGCGGAAAGAGGATTGTTTTTGAAGAGCAGTTCACCTGCTTGATTAATATTCCCGTTTATGAACAGATCCATGACCTGCGGTATGGGCGTTGATACCGGGCAGTGTGCCGCGCACATGGGCTTTTTGCATTTGAGACATCGGTCAGCTTCTTTTTTGATTGAGGACATATCTTTTACCTTCCTGAAATATGTTATGTACTAATTATAAAGCAAAGAATCATCTTTTCAGACATGAAAAAAATATATCATGGAAAATAATTTACGTTGAACGCAGCAGCTGCCAATTTTCTACCAATTTCTAAATTACCCCTTGACTTTCTAATTATTTTGTGCTATTATATTTGTATATTAGAAATTACAGTATAGTTATTTCTAAAATCTTTAAAGAAAGGCATAACAACGGGATGGACGACCGGCTTATAACCGAAATCACGGATCAGGAAATCAAAGAGATGTACGACCGCATCGTGGCGGGCGGCGCCTCCGATATTCCGCAGAACAGTGATCCTCAGCCGGTTCCTGCCGCGTCGGATAATCAGGAGCTCGTTGACAACTACGGCTTCCCCTTTGAACCCGAAGGCATCTACAACAGCGCAATGCTGGATTTAGAAGAAGTCGCCGAAGCCCTCTGGGGGTTGATCCTTCAGACCCATTACTGTGCCACCCGTTATCACCGCCTTTCGCCCAACTACACCCTGCTGATGCAG